>CAYSSE010000235.1:0-6253 GCA_964433355.1 uncultured Desulfocicer sp. | reverse complement strand
AGGGTCTGGTGATCCACGGCAGAATTCTTTTTCAGGACGTTGGTCATGAGAGCCACCATATAAACACTTGAATCCGGTTGTTCAACAATGATAACGGAATTCATTACATTTTCTTTATTTCCCATATATTTTTTGCAGGCAAATCCTGGCTCTGGTACGCATTTGTAAAGGCTGCCGGATTTGAAATATACGCCGGCCTTTGTCAACGCCTGCGAAGAGGCATACCGGATCCGACGGCCCGTGCTGTACATCAAACGTTTGATTTCCAGGCTTGACCAGGGGTCAACAATCTTACCCTGTTCCATGGCAACCATAAACTTGAGAAGTCCATATGGTGAGGCCTGACTGTCTCCCTCTCCGGGGATCAGTCGTTTTCCCTGGGCCGTGAAAAAACTGCCGAGATGAAACTCCGCCCTTGATATCCCTGCCGCAAGCAGGGGGTCATTCACCACTGTAGCCGCCAGATCCGACAATTGTTTTTTTGAAGTGGTTGTAAAAAAAGTGTTTTCCGCTTCCAGGGTCGGGGGATAGGCCGCCCCAAAATGGCGCATGAGGACCAGTTCTTTCCATAGGGTGCTGGCCGCAGCATTGGCACTGGCCGAAATCATGTGGTCGGCCCATTCAAATAGAGAAAATGAATCTCCCTGTTTTACCGGTCTGTTGGAAAATAGTCCTGTCTCCGGCGAAAAAATCGGGATACTGTGATGATCTGTTTCAATCCATGGCCCTGCGACAACAATCCTGTTTTTCAGCAGCGCCCGTCGTTTTTCAGTCGAATCCGGGTACAAGTGCTGCAGTTCAGCAAACAATCCGGCTGCAATGGCAAGTTTCCCAACGCTTCCCACGGCAAACCTTCGGTCGGCTTGTCTTGTGGCCATCCGTACCGGTCGGCTGGGGGAAATGTCGAGGAGGGCAAGTGAATAGCTCTCATCTTTGTTTGGAAAGAGAGCGGATATTTTTTCCTGAAGGTCGGTGTCAATGCGGGGACCGGTCATGGACAGATCGATTGTCCTTGATTCAAGTCCCAGGGTAATCTGATCCACTCCCAGGGTGGCACCGGAAGGAAGCTTAGGGCCTTTTATGGCGCCTGACATGACCTGTTCCGCCTGTTTGAGCCGACGGATGCCGGTCTGTTCAAACCCGTCAATGGGATAGGCAAACACCGCTGTCGGCAGCAGGAGCGTGCCGATCAAAAAAATACTAAAATGAGTAAGCATATTCTTCATGGTTAGAGTTTCCGATTCATTAAGAGGGTTTTGGGGCCTGAATATTTTTTATCCTGTTCTAAAAGATAATTGAGCGTTCCTGCCTTCTTGTTTTCCACAAAGGGTCTGACCTGAAACAGGTGGACGGTATCATTGAAAAACCCAAGTTCAATATCAAAGGGGCCGCTTCCTTCTATGCCCGGCGTTCCCGGCAAAATTCTACGGACGGTCTCCACAAGCAATCGGATTTTTATCCGGTCCCCCCGGGTCAGAATGGGGGTGTTAAAACCGGTGGTCTCTCGTTCGACGCCCCCTTCAGCAGGCAGTTTTATAAAATGGATCTCCCTGGACGGCTGCAAAAGGAGTTGATGCTTGGAGCCCGTTAAAAGATAGGTTTCAGCCATCTGCCCATCTACGGCGCCGCCAACGCCCCGGCTGAAGGCCACAGTCACGTCCTCGGCTTCACCCGATACAATCCCATGGGTGATGACGACCCCGGAGCGATCAACATTAACCGACGGCAGCAACAGGATGGATGGAAATACATTTTCCGGGTTTTCAAGATATTTCTGACGCCACAGATAACTTCTCTCGCTGTAGGGAGATGCCCAGACATCCCGGATTCCCTGGAGCAGTTTGTGTTTATCCCTGACATTGAAAACCGTGAGGTTCAGACCGGCCCCTGTGAATTCACGAATGTCTTCCATATTGGTATCACTTCGGATAAAAACAGCCAGGCTGCCGACAGCAGCCCCGAATGCCGATTGGAACTGTTGATTCAGATCGGCTTCAAAACCGGGAAGAAACGGCATGGACCGGATCGCACTCTGGAGTTTTGCCAGCGTGGCGATCCGGGCCTTTTCATTGTCTGCCGGCGCAGACAGCGTCTGGGTCAAAAACTGCCAGAAAGTCATATTATTGCCAGGCATCGGCTGGTCCATATGCTGCCGAAAGATACCGAATGGAATGACAATGCCTTCCCCCACATTATCAGGAAACAGATGCTTCAACTGACCCAGGTTAGCTGCCTTGGGACCACAGATTTCTCCGGAATCTTTTGCCCTGACGCGGCTTAAGGGGATGAGTGTTTTTTGCTCCAGATCTATTTTTTCCACGGGAACCCGGAATAATTCCTGTTGTCTTTCTTTTTTCCGAACCAGATCTGTTTCTTCCGGTGACAGCTGTTCATCGGTTTTCAGGATAACTGCCCCTTTTTGAGAAACCGCATAAAATATCCGCTGGCCGGAATAAAGTTTCAGGCTTTCCAGGTTCTCGGCTGAAATTACGGCATTGGGAATACCGAGATTTCTTGCCAGAAGCTGAACATGGGAGACCATGTTGCCTTCTGAGACAGTTAATAATCCTGCAACCGGCTTCAATTCAGACGGGATTGTTTTAAATGCATATATTTTTTTAGGATCGATTTCCAATGGGGTGTCGTTGTCGACGATCACTTCTAAAATCCCATAAGACAAACCAGGATTCATCCCTCTGACCGTGTTGGTTTTCATGTCAGGGGGTAGCTGGTGCGTTATACCGGATTCCTTCTGAACAATATCGGTCAGTCGCCCAACGGTTTCACCCAGCGGCAGCAGGATTGAGGATCGGATACGATCGTCTACAAACCCATTGACGGCGGGTTCAAACGGGGAAAACCGCAGTATTTCCGGTTGATAAATGGACTGAACCATTGCGGTTCCCCAATCCACTATCCGCCGGGTCTGCTCGGCCCTGATCTGGAACTGTGTGAAGTCTGCGGTATCACCGGTACTTTCAAAACGATCATTCTCAAACGCCTCCCATTCCCAGATTTCAATATAACCGCATCCGGCAGCAGCCTTGACAAGGACGCGGGTTTTATCCAGCAGTTCGGACAGTATTCGGGGCTGCCAGTTGTGGAGGGTTGAAAAAAGTATTTTTTCAAGATCCAGGGAGGTATCCATGAGGGCCACTCTGATATCAGGAGGGGCTGACGACACCAAATGCCGGATCATAAATAGCAATTGCGCCATATCTTCATAGGGATTGGCCTGCTCTGATGAGAAGTTGTTGACGGATTCATCCAGCCTGCCCCGGGAGCGGTTCAGTGCTGCAACAGCCCCTGACAGAGTGCCGATTTTAAGGCTTTTCCGTAATAAAAGAGTGTCAAGGGCCGTTAAAGGAGCAACATGGTATTCAGCTTCAAGAGTGTCTATCAGCTGCCGGAACAGGTTTGATTGATTTGCATCAAAGAAGGTCCGGTTTGCTTGAACAAAGTCCCTGACGGCCTGGAGATCTTTTGAATCCGGTTGTCCATGAATTTTGATTCGCAGATTCATGAAACCGGGGGTAATATCGGACAGTTCTTTTGATACAGACCGAATGGACTGCAGACGAGTCTTGTTCTGGTTAAAATGGGGGATGACCTGGCAGGCTTCACGGGCAAGAAAAAAACGGGTTGCAATTTTTTGGGGATCGGCAAGTATCCAGGCGAGGAATTGCCCGCCCCATTCATTTTCATCCTCTGCCTGGACAGCGCCTCTGTAATACTGTCCCAGGCGATAAACCCATCCGTCATCAATCTGGAACAGGAATTGAAGCAGGGCATACTGTTTTAACCGGGATTGGTAGTCCGGGTTATCCCAAATAACCTCATTGGGCGAGCCTGAAAGGACCGTATTGAGGTAGATTTTTTTCTCTTTTTCAAGCGTGTTGACCCAGTCCTTGAGGCTCCCATGCTGACGTCCTCCAGGGGAAGCGCATTTTTCCTTTGCCGAAAGCACCTGTCCGTCTGGACAATACCATTTGATGGCTTGAAACGGCCCTTTGGGATCTTTTTTTAAATTCTGGACAAGAACGGCAAGCTCATTGTCCGTTTGGGCCAGGGCAAAACTTTTCCATGAAGCCGGGAATAGAAAAACAACAGCCATCACAACGGCCCAAACGGTTTTTATAAAAAAGTTATGTTTCATTTTGATATTCACTTTTATCTTTTTGATGGGGTGACGCAAATTGTTTGATATTCAGTTTAACCTACTTTGTGTATACCCGCTCATGATATAGCCAGTGACCACCATTTTTTGGATTTTACTGCTTCCTTCATAAATCCTTAGCAGCCGAACATCCCGGTATAATTTTTCCACGGGAAACATCTTGGAATATCCGTATCCGCCAAGAAAGTGTTATTATCATGAACTCCCTTAGTTGAAAACATTGGATTTTTGTTCTAATTGTGCAACTTCTTTTTTCAGAGTTTCAACTCGTTCCAAAAGGGTGAGTATAACGCCGATACCGGACCAGTTTACCCCCAAATCTTTTCGTATACGCATAATTTTCCAGATTACAGGAACCGTAGCTTCAAAGAAAAGAGGTTGTGGATCTGTTACAGAAGGCTCAATCAGCCCCCAATCGACCATAAAATTAATCATATCGACTTGCTGTTTGGATAACCTCGCCAGCTCATCTATCGAAACAAGCTGGGAAGATGCCGGGTAATGTTCATTTTGGTAATGAATAACATGATAAAATTTTTTCGTCATCTGTAATCTCCATCAGGAATCACGTGGATTGAAATCAGATATTTTGGATAGTTTGGCAAACAAATCCTTTTGTTTCTGGCTCAATGTTTGCGGCATCACAATGGTAATGCTTGCATAAAGATCACCATGACCATTCATTTTTTTAGGCATGCCTTTGCCCTTGACGCGCATTTTTTTGCCTGATTGGATACCAGCCGGGATTTTCAGAGTTATCTCCCCATCCAGCAGCCGGACGATTACTGAGGCTCCAAGTGCAGCCTCCCAAGGCGTAATCGGCACATCCATGCTCAGGTTATGCCCGACAACTTTAAATCGGGGATGGGGAATAAAATTGACCTTTAGGTACAAATCACCGGGAGGTCCGCTGTTTACCCCGGGGCCTCCCTTTCCGGTCATACGGATTCTGGTACCATCGCTAATTCCCTTTGGAATTTTTACCTGGTAGGTCCGAGGCACCGGCGTCACTTCTCCTTGAGCATCGATTTCAAAACTCTGCAGACTGACACCTCTGGTCGCACCCGAATAAGCTTCTTCCAAACTAATTTCTATTTTTGCTTCATGATCCTGCCCTCGCAAATTCCAGTTTCCATGTGCAAAATCATTTGATTGTCCCTGTTGCCCGGTGTCAGCTCTAAATAAAGATTCAAAAAAATCACTGAACCGTTTGTCAGTATTAAATTCTCCCTGATCGGAGTCTCTATCAAACTGTTGACGTTTCCATTCAGGTGGCGGCTTGAAATCCTGCCCATTTTTCCATTCCGCTCCCAATTGATCATATAGTTTGCGCTTTTCAGGATCCTTCAGCACCTCATAGGCTTCGTTAATTTTTTTGAAATTTTCTTCAGCTGTTTTTTCTTTGTTAATATCTGGATGATATTTTCGAGCCAATTTCCGGTAGGCTTTTTTGATATCCTCGTCTGTTGCATTTCGCTCAAGCCCAAATTTTTTATAATAATCTTGATATGTTGCAGTCATAACCCCATTCCGTTTCTCTCATCCATATTTGCTTTTGGGTTCCCGCTTTTTCCCTTTTTCACAATTTCCATATCTTTTTTTTGTCAATCGTTGGTTTTCATGCGAATGCTCAACAACGGAATGGGGCACCGGCGAAACATCTTCTCGGCGGTGGAGCCGAAAAGAACATCCGCCAAATCTGTCCGGCCTTTTGTCCCCATGACGAGAACGTCCGCTTTTTCTTCCTCGATTGCAGCCAGAATTTCCTGGAACGGGACGCCGGTCCTGAAAACAATCCTGTATAGAGCCGGATCACGATTGGAGGCGGCAAGAATTTTTGCGATCTCTTCGGATCGATTTTCTTTGGTTTCACTAACATATTTGCTAACGGTGATTTTATCAGTATGTTGTGTAACTTTTCTGATCATGTCCAGATCCCGCTGGTTGATGACGCTGACTATAACCAGCTCAGCGTTCACACTTTCGGCCATTTCAGCACCATACTCCACCGCCTGGATTGAATATTGTGACAAATCGCAGGCCACAAGAATTTTGTTGACTTTTTTCATGATATTT
>CAYSSE010000234.1:0-6279 GCA_964433355.1 uncultured Desulfocicer sp. | reverse complement strand
GCCCTTCTTGCGCCCTATTACGCCATGGTGGAAACCGTGGTGAACTGGGGAGAAACCCAAGGCATTGATCGTAAGGACGTGGCCACCTATACCGCCTCCATGTTTGGTGCACTGTCGGTGATTGCCGAATCCCAGGCGGATGGTGATCTTGCCAGCCTGAAAAAAGAGTGCATGACCCCTGGAGGGCTCAATGCCCTTGCCATGGAAGTCATTGACAGCCAAGGGGGCTTTGACAATATCATCCCGGCCCTTGAGGCGGTAAAAGAAAAGGTGAGTTAATACAACAGCGACAATTAGGACCGCACATTTTATAACTTGAACGAAATAGCTTGCCTTTTGGCCCATCTACAGCAAAGCATCAAAGGCCAAATAGGGCAGAGCTATTAAATCTTTAATGCGCCTTACAGATGAACCACCATATTTTATAGATGGGTCTTCGCTATTGCTGTCCAAATTATTTCATCTGTGGTCCTAAAATGGAGCCCGACAACTGAAAATGACCTCTCAAAACCATGAATTAAAGGATGAAGCGGCCCAAAATCATTCCTTTATAAACGCCCCCCACACCACCCTGGTACGCCTGAGTATCCCCGTACTCTTTTCCCTTGTGGCAGAACCCCTCACAGGCTTTGTGGATACAGCCTTTGTATCAAGATTGGGCACGGAACCCCTGGCCGCTCTGGGCGTCGGCACCACGGTATTGTCCAGCATTTTCTGGGTATTTAACTTTCTGGGCATCGGGTCCCAGACCGAGGTGGCAAAGGCCATGGGCCATGGTGATAAAGAACAAGTGTTACAGGTGGCTGGCCTTGCCCTGTCCATGGGTGCGTTTTTCGGTGTGCTCCTTATTCTATTTTTATTTCCTTTTTCAGCCCAATTAACCCATTTTATGGGGGCCGCTGGAGAGGTTCACACCCTGGGGGTGGCTTATTTCAATGTGCGTCTTTTGGGTGCTCCGGCCATTATCGTCTCCTTCGCTGCATTTGGGATCATGCGGGGCCGCCAGGACATGGCTATGCCCCTGTGGATTGCCGGTGGAGTCAATCTGCTCAACATAATTCTGGACCCGGTATTGATATTTGGATGGGGGATTATCCCGGATATGGGTGTCACCGGGGCTGCCCTGGCATCGGTGATCAGCCAGTGGTTGGGGGCACTTGCCTGTGTGGTCTATGTGTTCAAACGACTGGGGCGACCCCGCAAACCGCAACTGTCCCAGGCAGTACTTCTGCTGCGGGTGGGACGGGATCTCTTCATCCGCACTGGTATGCTGACATTATTTTTACTGCTCTCCACCCGGGCAGCCACCGCCATTGGACCAGCTTCCGGCGCGGCCCACCAGGCCATTCGCCAGGCTTGGATACTGACAGCGTTTCTCATGGATGCCTATGCCGTTGCCGGGCAGAGTCTGGTGGCATATTTTGTGGGGGCAGGTTTTATCCACCAGGCAAGACGGGTGGCAACGGTTGTGTGTGGCTGGAGTCTGATCACCGGGGTGGTGTTGACGCTGGTCATGCTGGTGGGACAGCAGGGGGTTGTGATGCTCCTGGTGCCCGAGGCGGCAGTGTCTGTGTTTACACTTCCCTGGCTTATTTCAGCCTTGACCCAGCCCATCAGTTCCCTTGCCTTTGCCACTGACGGCATTCACTGGGGAACCGGTGATTTTAAGTATCTTCGAAATGTGGTGATACTGGCCACAGGAATGGCCTGTGCCCTTTTGTTTTTCTTTGAGCACCAAGGCTCCCTGACCCTTGAAAAAATATGGATCATCACAGCACTGTGGGCCATGATCCGAAGCCTGGGCGGCATCCTTCGTATCTGGCCGGGTTCAACACACAGTCCTCTTGCCATGAAGTCACCCTCTGTCTATTGATTCAGAACCTTGGAGACCTTTTTTGCCAGAATGTTTTTTTGGGCGCATTCCCATTTTCCTGGTTCATCATATAACCCATTAATTTCATTAAGCCACAATTTGTATCCTATTCAAATTTCGGGGTAAAATTATGTAATGTTAATAAATTATTTTATAACTTGCTGTATTTACTGGGTCTAAAAAATCAATTTTTGGGGTTAAACGGCGTTTACCCCGAAATTTGAATAGGATACCACAATTCATTGATACAAAATAAAATATCTTGATAAATCAAAGAGTTGAATCTCCAACTGGGAAAATGGGAATGCGCCCATCCAAACTGGGTGGATCATGAACTTGTCGCTGTAACGTTAAGTGTTTTGGATATCAAAAAATTTTCTCAAACAGCATTTTTCCTGGATTTAAAAAAAAACCTGAAATTTCCGGCATCCTTCATATGACCTCAAAGGTACTTTACAGTCTTTTGTGAAAAGCCCCTGGAAATGGGGAATGATCAAAAAAAGTGTAAAGCACTTTTGAAGGATGCCAAATTTCCATATCTAATTGTAAAATGAAAATTTTTTTCTAAAGTTAAAATTTTTTTTCTTTTTATGATATTTTTTCCCAGTGGATTGCCAATGGTAAAATATTTATATATTTTAAATAGTTGTCCTTTAAATAACATAAGATTAAACATCGTGGTATATTAATTGCTGTAATAAACTGCCAATGGC
The DNA here is from genome assembly GCA_964433355.1 of uncultured Desulfocicer sp. Taxonomy (GTDB): domain Bacteria; phylum Desulfobacterota; class Desulfobacteria; order Desulfobacterales; family Desulfobacteraceae; genus Desulfocicer. The sequence goes on along the minus strand of CAYSSE010000234.1, from coordinate 3,693 downwards.
TTACAAAAAATAACAAGTTATTTTGCAATCCACGACTCAGAGTGTTTTTTTCTGTATTCGTGGTAGTACCCACATATATGTTTTTCGGCATTCTTCAGAGATATCCCATTAATATTTATGGATTTTATTTTGAGGAATATATGCTCGGGTACTTAAATTTGCCAATATTTAGGTTAGCCCGGAAGCAGTTAAAAATAATAAGTACCCAAACATATGTTTTTCAGCATTCCATGGATATATATCATTGATATATCTGGGTTTTATCTTGAGGAATATATGCTCGGGTACTTAGTAACCGTATGAGGAATGAAACATGGGACTTATCTTCAATAATGAAACCTGCTCAGGCTGCAAGGCCTGTGAGCTTGTCTGTACCCTGCAAAACCTGAAGGAGATCAATCCTTCCAAGGCAATGTTACACGTATATGGAAAGTTCCCAGACCCCGGCAAATATTTTGTGGATGTTTGTGATCAATGTGGTGCCTGTGCCGAGGCATGCCCCCAGGATGCCATTGAGCTTAAAGGACAGACCTATCGCATCAACAAAGATAAATGTGATAAGTGCATGGCCTGTGTACCTGCCTGTCCGGTCAATCTGGTGAAGGTTGACGACGATGGCTATCCTTATAAATGCATCAACTGCAAACAGTGCGTCAGTATCTGTCCAAGGGATGCATTAACATTTGAATAACTGCCACGGGCAGACCGTATTCTGATCCTGGCCAGCTCACTTACCACAACAAAGTTTGAAACGCCATGATTACGAAATGTTGATCAGGGTTTCATGTAAATAGTTTGGAGGAAAACATGTTATACGGATATGCAGGCAACACCCTCAGAATTGATTTAAGTGCCGGAAAAATTGAAAAAGAACCCCTGAAAAAAGAGTGGGTGGACGACTTCATCGGTGGACGTGGATTTACATCAAAAATTTTATACGATGAAAATCCCCCCAATGTGGACCCCTTTGATGGCGAAAATAGATTTATCATCGCCATGGGCCCTTTGAGCGGGCTGTTTTTACCGGCAAGTGGAAAAACCCATTTTTGCACTAAATCTCCAGCCACCGGCGGATATGGTGACAGCAACATGGGGGGGCATTTCGGGGTGAACATGAAGTACGCCGGTTACGATGTGACCATCATCAAGGGCAAGGCCAAAGACCCCTCATACATCTTCATCGACAATGACACGGTGGAAATTCGACCTGCCGGGCAATATTGGGGCAGGGGTTCCACGGAGGTGGAAGCGGCCATGAAGGATGAGTTGGGGGATGATTTCCAGATTTTGACCATTGGCGAAGCCGGTGAAAACCTGGTTAACTTTGCCTGTATCTCCCATGATTTTGGACGTCAGGCAGGGCGCATCGGTATTGGGGCTGTTTTGGGCTCCAAAAATATCAAAGCCATTGTGGCAAGGGGAAGCAAAAGTATACCGGTGTTTGATCCCAAAGGGCTTTTGAAAAAAGGAAAAGAGACCTACGCAGCCTGTCGAGAAAAACCTGGATTTAAGGGCTGGACCCCCGAAGGGACGGCGGGCATCACCAACTGGTGTAACGATGTGGGGGCACTTCCCACCCGAAACTTCCAGACCTCTAATTGTGACTACGCCGATAAGATCAACGGAAAAGCCATTTTAAAAGAGTTAAAAATCACGGACAAGGGCTGTTTTGCCTGCCCCATCCCCTGTGGTAAATATGGCCATGCCAAAACAAACCTGGGCAATGTGTATGTGGAAGGCCCAGAGTATGAAACGCTGTCTCTTTTAGGCAGCAACTGCGAACTGGATGATATCCATGGCATTGCCTATACCAACTACATTTGCGATGAGATGGGTATTGACACCTGTTCTGCCGGTGCCGTTGTCAGTTTTGCCCTGGAGTGTTACGAAAAGGGCTTTATTTCCAAAGAAGAGATGGGCATGGATGTGAAATGGGGGGATCTTGAATCCATTGTTCACATCCTTAAAATCATTTCCAAAAGAGAAGGCATTGGTGATACCTTGGCTCTGGGAGTCCGGGATGCAGCTGAAAGAATCGGACATGAGAGCAGCAAGTTTGCCATTCATGTGAAGGGTCTGGAATGGACGGGGTATGAATCCCGTAATGCCCCTGGCATGATGTTGGGATACATGACCTCAGATATTGGTGCCCACCATGGTCGGTGCTGGGTGCTGGGATCTGATGTGGCAACTGCCGTGGGAGGAGACAAGGATGCCACGGTGCACGATCTAATCTCCGGCGGTGCTAATTTTGATACCATTCCCAAGGCAGACCATAAAAATGTGGTGCCCCTGGTATTGAAATCCCAGCACTTGCGGCCCGCCTTTGATATCCTTGGTACCTGTCGGCTCCAGTACATGGAAATTGGTCTTGAAACCGAGTACTATGAGGAGCTCTACTATTATGCCACGGGTAAAAAAATGGATTTTGAAAAAGATCTGCTGCTTCTTTCAGAAAAAATATGGCATTTAAACAGAATGTTCAATAAACGAGAAATATCAGATTTTGGCAGAAAGTATGATTATCCCCCGGCACGGTTCTATGAGGATAAAATCCCCAATGGACCCAACAAGGGCCATGTGATGGAGCTGTCGGTGATCGAAGAGATGCTGGATACCTATTATGAGGCCAGGGGCTGGGATAATAATGGTATTCCCACCCAGGCAACTCTGGACAAACATAATTTGACTGAGTCAACACCCCCTGAGTAAAGATTCAGGAGTTTTCTTACCGGTTTTTTATAATTGCCACGGGCAGACCGTGTTCTGGCCCCGGCCTGCCCACAACGAAGCATGAAAGCCAGCCTTGGTTTGCCGGGACTTTCTTATAACTGCCACGGGCAGACCGTATCCTGGCCTCGGCCTACCCACAACTAAGCATGAAAGAATGTTAGAGATCTCTACTCTTTCATATAAAAATATTAAACGCCCCGTCTCCTTCAATGGGGACGGGGTGTTTAGTTTAATCATCGAATCCAGGGAGTTTTAAAGATGATAAAGATAGAATTGAGGCTTTCCGCAAGCCTTTTGTGTATACTTGAGGATGTCAATAAGCCCAAGCCAGAGACTTATACGCTTCAGATAAAAAAGGGCACCACCATTCGGGAGGTGCTGTTGATGGAGGGTATCAGTCCTCTGCTTGCTCCCATGGTGACCATTGACAATCAAAAAACAGATCTCCACACCCCCCTTAATAAAAATGAAACCGTTACCATTTTTGGCCCCCTGGCCGGTGGTTGATTTTCCAGAATAAAAAATTTGATCCTTAAAATGAAGTGGTGGCAGCACTTTTGCGAATGTGATATGGTTGTCCAAAATTAAGAAAGGGATGCCTCCAAGGCCATATCCCTTCATGACGAAATCCAGGAAAATAAAGGAATCAAACATGGCAAAATCCATCGGGATTGATCTGGGAACAACCAATTCTGCTGCATCCATTAAAAAGGTGGCGGTGGAAATTATTGAGAACAGTGAAGGGGATTTTATCACCCCTTCCTGTGTCACTGTTCAAAATAAAAAAGTATTGGGGATTATCAAGAAGTCCGACATCATTGTGGGCAAACATGCATTGGAATGGATAAAACAAGATCCTGTTAATACCGTCACCGCCGTGAAACGATTGATGGGAAGAAGCATCTCCAACCCTGAAGTTCAAAAAATCATATCCAATCCCCGACAGGCAAATATCATCCT
>CAYSSE010000233.1:0-6297 GCA_964433355.1 uncultured Desulfocicer sp. | reverse complement strand
ATTGTGCCGTCTACGGTTCCGGCCGGGCCCATTGCCCGTCGGGGGGGGCGGCATAGTGCTATTTGGCTCCGCGTCTACGACCCAATATTCGTTGTGTCTGGTGGTTACAGCCATGTGGGTTTTATATGAAAGAGTAGATATGACTAACATTCTTTCATGCTTCGTTGTGGACAGGCCGAGGCCAAAATACGGTCTGCCCGTGGCAATTATAAGAAATTAAAGTTGTTTCACCGGGCGGAATCAGATATACTGGATAAAGAAAAAACGGCCATTCATCGCAGCGCTGATAACTGTGCAGCACACCCCAGACTTGCATCACTTGTTTTTTGTCAGGAGGATCTGTCCCATGAATACCTATGAAGAGATTATTAATTACGCCATTGGAAAAGAGATAGAAGCCCAAAATTTTTACAAAGATGTGGCGGCAAAAACCACAGAAACCTTTATTAAGGAGATGTTCACTACCTTTGCCGATGAAGAGAAAAAACACGAAATCATGCTGAAGAACATTCTGGAAAACAAAACCATTGGAGCCAATTTTAAGGCATCCAGTGATTACGGCATATCCAAAACTGTTGAAAAACCAGATGTATCCGGGGGTATGACCCTGGCAGATGCCTTTGCCCTTGCCATGAAAAATGAAGAAGAGGCCATGAACATGTATCTGAAACTGGCAACGGACTGCGATTCAACAGAAGCTCGTAAGGTATTTGAAGACCTTGCCACCATGGAAAAAGGCCACAAATTCAAAATGGAATCCGCCTACACCGAAACCGCCTATGCCGAGGCATGGTAACCGCCGTTCCCCAGCATGGTGTAATCCAAGAACGCCTGGAGGGTATTGTTGACCGGGTCACCTACCATAATCCAGACAATGGATGGTCTATTTTAAGGGTTACCCCTTTTAATGCCATGGGACAAGAGACGGTGGTGGTTCACCAGACCCGGGTGTTTGCCGGTGCCACCATGCTGTTTCAAGGAGCCTGGACTGTCCATCCCAAATTTGGACGTCAGTTCCAGGCCGTGGTGGCCACGGAAAAAAAACCGGCCACCCAGGCGGCCCTGGAAAAATACCTTGGCTCTGGCCTTATCAAAGGGGTGGGGCCCAAAACCGCACTCAAAATCGTTAAACACTTCCAAAAAGAAACGCTCACCATATTTGAAACTAATATGGAGCGCCTCACCGAAGTCCCGGGAATTGCCCTTAAAAAACTTGAAATGATCCGCCACGCCTGGACCCAGCACAAATCCATCCGGGAGGTGATGATGTTTTTGCAGACCCATGGTATCAGCACCTTGTTTGCCGTACGGATTTACAAAACCTATGGGGACAAAGCCATTGCCAATGTCACCGAAGATCCCTATCGTCTGGCCAATGATTTTTATGGCATTGGATTTTTTTCCGCAGACAAGGTGGCGTTAAGCATCGGTCTTGACAGACAAAGCCCCCAGAGAGTCATGGCCGGTATTCGCCATGTGGTGGCAGCGGGGAGAAATGACGGTCATTGTTATCTCACCTATTCCCAGATTGATGAAAAGGTCAAAGCCTTACTGGAGCTTGATCTCCAGGATCAATTATCCTCTCTGCTGGATCACATGGTAAAAGAAAGGCAGCTCATGGTTCGGGAGTTGCCCACTGAAGCTGGGATCTTCACCCGCTGTTACTATGTCAGGAGCCTCTATTTTGATGAACGCTATGTGGCAAAACGGGTGGCAGGTATGGGGCTCTCACCCCAGGTGGACAGACAGCGAATCCAGCGCTGGATTGAGCTGTTCTGTAAAACCCGAAAAATAGATCTCAGTGAGGAGCAGGCCCTGGCCGTGGGCCGGGTGGTGGGTGAAAAATTTTCGATTTTAACGGGGGGACCCGGGTGCGGAAAAACCACCACCACCCAAGTCATTGTAAAACTTGCCGAGGCCATGGGACTTAAGGTACTTCTGGCCGCCCCCACGGGCCGGGCCGCCCAGCGCATGGGCGAGGTCATCGGACGGGAATCTAAAACCATCCACCGACTTCTGGAATGGAAGGGGGGGAAATTTAAAAAAAATGAATCCCAGCCCCTGGACACCGAATTTCTCATTGTGGATGAGTGCTCCATGTTGGATATCAGCCTGACAGCCTCCCTTTTAAAGGCCGTGCCCCAGGAGAGCCGGGTGCTGTTCATCGGCGATGCAGATCAGCTACCATCGGTGGGGGCCGGCAATGTGTTAAGGGATATTATTTTTGCTGACACTGTGCCCTGCTTTCGCCTCACCCAGATATTTCGCCAAGCCCGGGAATCTAAAATCATCCAGTATGCCCACCAGATCAACCGGGGAGAAATGCCCTGGGTGGTATCCCCCTTTAAAAAGCCATCGGTGTGGCAGGATGGATCGGACTGTCTTTTTGTGGATTCCGATGAGGCCACCGGGGAACAGCTTCGTTTTATTGGCCGGGTTAAACGGCTTTGCCATGGGTCTCGGATCGATCCCAATACTCCCAATACTCCCAACGATCTCAACAATACTAACAATCCAAATAATACCAACAATCCCGATATTCCCAAGACTTCCGCTGACACACCTCAATCCTCCCCCAATACTTCCAGGGGTTCCGTTGATAGTTTCCAGACATCCTCCAACGATTCCCAGAACAATACCTCCCCTGCCCTTGTCAGCTTACATGACTCAAAAAATATAAAAAAACAAGCTGGAAATAATGGCATGGTGTCAGATCATGAAGGCCCATCAGTTGTGGATCATTGCAATGTATCACACCCAAATGGCAAAAAAAATGCCGGAAAAAACGCCTCGCTGTATGAATTTCGAATCAATGAAACCGTCAGGCCCTATGAGACAGAAATCACCATCCCTGCAAAGTTTCAGCATGTGAACCTGGATGCGCTTGCCAAGGCAGGTAACCAGGTGGAAGAACTGACTGCGGTGCTAAAAAAAGTACACCCCTGGTCTTCCCTGAACTATGGATTTGCGGCCCTGGATGTGGTGAAAAAACTTTACCTTGAATGGATTCCCAAATACTTTGGCGCTGACCGGGAGATACAGATACTTTCTCCCATGACCCGGGGTACCCTTGGTACGGCCAATTTGAATCTGGTTATCCAAAATGCCGCTAACCCGTTCATGGAAGGAAAGCCCCAGCTCAAGGTGGGCGAGCGCATCTTTAGATTGGGGGATCGGGTGATCCACCGCAGAAACAACTATGATCTGGGGGTTTTCAACGGTGATATCGGTAAGATCGTTGCCATTGATAACTCAGAGCCCACCCTCACCGTTGCCTTTTATCCGGATCAGCGCCAGGTGTTTTACCAGCGAGATGACATCATGGAGTTGGATCTGGCCTGGGCCATCACCATCCATAAATCCCAGGGCAGTGAGTTTGAGGTGGTGATTATTCCGGTACTCACCCAGCATTATAAAATGCTGTTCCGAAATCTTTTGTACACGGGCCTCACCCGGGCGAAAAAACTGGCCGTGTTTGTGGGGACACGCAAGGCCATGTCCATGGCTGTACGAAACCAAGACGTTAGCCAGCGGCAGACAGCATTGGATTTTCTTTTGCAAAAAGGTCTGGAATAAGCTCTCCTTGTTGCCTGAAATGGGGTCTTTGTGCGGATACACTGAGTCTGAGCTGATAAAGACCTTTTGAAGAATATATGCTCGGGTACTTAATACCTTTCAGTAGCTCTTGCCGGGTCTAACAGCACAACTTGATTGAAAGAGCGGGCAAAAGTGTTACCCGGATATATGCTCTTTTGAACCAGGCCGACTTTTTAAAGAGTTTCCCGTAAAAATCAAACTTTTGCTAGCTGTGCGGGTAGCAATTGTTTGCAGCGCATTAACAATATAAATGTAATAAATTAGGGATGTTTCAGCCTTCAAGCTGTATCTATATCTTGTAAATAGCACTGAAGTTCCGATCCAAATAAGCTCAGCGATGACCTACCCGCACAGCTCGAACTTTTGTGTACTCTCCTTTTTCATAGAATAATATATTCCACCATGACGTCAAGTTTTAAATAGAAGTACGGAGAATTTTATGATAATCATGGGGAAGTGGCCGTCATCATAACCCCCTCGGAGGTGTCCCGTGCAAAAAAATAAAAAACTTCCCATTGGTATTCAAACCTTTGAAAAAATTGCCCAGGACAATTATTGCTATGTGGACAAGACGCACTTTGTGCAGCAGTTGTTAAATGAGGGCACGTACTATTTCCTGTCCCGTCCCCGACGGTTTGGGAAAAGCCTGTTTCTGAGTACACTCAAGGCTGCTTTTGAAGGTCGACGGGAACTTTTTCAGGGCCTTTTTTTGTATGACAACTGGGACTGGAGCCAGAGCAATCCCGTTGTGCACATCAGTTTCGGGGCCGGGGTGGCCAGAAGTGTGGAAGAACTTCAGGAAACCTGTGATGAAATTTTGTACGACCACAGCCGGGCCTTTGGCATTGAATATCACAAGGCAAGCCGCAAGGGGCGATTTGCCGAGCTGATTCAGACCCTGCATGAGAAAACCGGTCGCCGGGTGGTGGTGCTGGTGGATGAGTACGACAAGCCGATCCTGGATAACATTGAAAACACACAAATGGCCATTGCCCTTCGCGAGGAACTCAAAAATTTCTATTCCGTTATCAAGGATGCGGACCCCTACATTGAGTTTGTGTTCATCACCGGGGTCTCAAAATTCAGCAAGGTCTCCCTTTTCAGCGGCCTGAACAATTTGGAAGACATAACCCTCAGCCCGGATTGTTCCTCAATATGCGGCTATACCCAAGACGAGCTGGAGGACGTATTTTCAGACTGGATAGACCATGATATGGATCTAACTAAAATTAAAACATGGTATAATGGGTACAATTGGCTGGGCCAGGAGGTTTACAATCCCTTTGATATTTTGCTTTATCTCAAGCAGGGTGAATTCCGGAATTTCTGGTTCGAAACCGCTACCCAGACGTTTCTGATCCGACTGCTACAGGAAAAAAAATATTATATTCCGGCATTGCATGATTTAAGGGTCAGTGAGAAGATTCTGGGCAGCTTTGATGTGGATGGGCTGGAAATCGAAACCCTTTTGTTCCAGACAGGTTATTTGACCATAAGGCAGGTTCAAAATATGGGAGGCATGCGCTGGTTTCAGCTTGGGTATCCCAACCAAGAAGTCCGGCAAAGCCTGACCGACTATATTCTTTCCTTTCTCACTGATAGCACCGTTGCCCAGGAAAACAACAAGTTCAATCTATATGAGGCCCTGATGGCCCATAATTTTGATGCCATCAAGCAGACCCTACAGGCATTTTTTTCCTCCATCCCCCATGACTGGTATCGCAAAAATCAAGTGGCCAACTACGAGGGCTATTACGCCTCCATTGTCTATTGTTATTTTGCTGCCCTGGGCCTGGACGTGTGCGTTGAAGATGCCACCAGCCATGGCCGCATTGACATGACGGTGAAATTGGGAGCGCATATCTACATTTTCGAATTTAAAGTTGTGGAACTTCTTGCCGAGGATCGGGCCTTACAGCAAATCAAAGATAAAGGTTATGCCGACAAGTACCGTACCGATGGGGCGACAATCCACCTGATCGGGGTGGAATTTTCCAGCAAAAAACGCAATGTGGTGAACTTTGAGGTGGAATCTGAAAAAGTTTGATGAAAATTGCTGAGACTCGATGTTCAAGTTTTTTTTAACACTCTAATATAATTACATAATATTATCTTAGCTCTTAAATAAATACCTTATTGGCATGATTTTTAATTTGTAGTAATATCAAATACTTATGATTTATTGATAATTTTAGGTCACAAAAAAACATCATCCACAACCATAGTGTTTACAATGGTTGCACAAAAACTTGAACATCGAGTGAGAGCTTTAAAATGCTTTTTTTGACCCTGAAAAGTGGGGTTTAAGAGATAAAATAGAGCTTTTTTAAACAATACCTTCGCCAATTTTATTTTAACCCAAACAACAATCAATATATAGCTATTTTAAGCTATGTTGATACGATATATGGTAGTCAAATTGTAAGAACTTTAACCGATTTGAAATTTGGCGAAGGTGTTGTTAAAGCGATTAAACTTTAATAGCAAATACTTATCGGGGTCAGACCCCAGGAGAACCAGGAGACCCCAGAATAATGGAGAAGTGGCCGTCATAATACCCCCCTCGGAGGTTTCCCGTGCAAAAAAACAAAAAACTCCCCATTGGCATTCAAACTTTTAAAAAAATTGCCCAGGACAACTATTGCTATGTGGACAAGACGCATTTTGTGCAGCAGTTGTTCAATGAGGGCACTTACTATT
>CAYSSE010000232.1:0-6310 GCA_964433355.1 uncultured Desulfocicer sp. | reverse complement strand
ACCTTTTCGGTGATTCCCTCCTGCACCGATGAAATGCAACAGCCGGGTGAAGCACCCCGAAAATATGTGGAACGACTCTCCCGGGACAAGGCTCTGGACGTAGCCCAACACCATAAAAACGCCTGGATCATCGGGGCAGACACCATTGTGGTGGTGGACAATACCCTGCTGGAAAAACCCGACTCCATGGATCATGCCCGGGAAATGCTCCAGCAATTGAGCAACAGAACCCACACGGTGTTTACAGGATTCACCATCTGTGGCCCCGGTGAAAATCCCATCATCACCCGCCATGTGACCACCGAGGTTGAGTTTAAAGAACTATCACCGGCGGAGATAGAATGGTACATCTCCACCAAAGAACCCTTTGACAAGGCCGGAGCCTATGCCATCCAGGGTCTTGGCACCTTTCTTGTAAAAGGCATCCACGGCTCTTACACCAATGTGGTGGGACTGCCCGTGTGCGAGGTGATTGAGGTATTGATTCAGGAAAAAGTTGTGAACTTGTTATATCAAAAATCTCAATCTATATCCCAAGCCTGAAGGATTGGGTTTTACAGGCTAAAAGACCGATAGAATAACCCACGTTTCGCTCATTTTCATAACAGCCTGTAATGAATATAAAATAACATCTTGATTTTTCAATGCTCAACTTTTTGGTATTAACAAATTCAATAAGTTATAAAAAAATAAGCGAGTAAAGGGGAATAAGGAGTTTTAATCATTAAATGGAATCCATTGAAACACGACTGACCCACATCAAAAATGAAATTTGCATAGCAGCAAAAGCCTGCGGTAGAGATCCTGAAACCATTGATCTTGTGGCAGTAAGCAAGCGAAAATCCAGTGATGCCGTGATATCGGCCATCCAGGCTGGGGTCACCCTTTTGGGAGAAAACTATATCCAGGAAGCCATGGACAAAATAGACACCATTGGCAACACCCCGGCCTCCTGGCATTTCATCGGGCATCTCCAGTCCAACAAGGCGCGATTTGCCGTCCAGTATTTTGATCTGATCCACACCGTTGACAGCTTAAAGCTTGCCCGGGAGATAAACAAACAAGCGGCAAAAATTAATAAACGCCAGGCCATTCTCATGCAGGTGAACATCGCGGATGAGGCATCCAAATCTGGTACCACCGCAGCCAAGGCACTTACGCTTGCCCGGGACATCGCCTCCCTTGAGCATGTACACCTGACAGGTCTCATGGGAATGCCCCCTTTTTTTGATGATCCAGAAGGTGCCCGACCCTATTTTAAAGCCATGGCAAGCCTTTTTACCACCATTCAAGCAGAAAAGATTTCAGGGATTGATTTAAATCATCTCTCCATGGGCATGAGCGGCGATTTCAAAGTGGCCATTGAAGAGGGTTCCACCCTGGTGAGAATCGGCACTGCCATTTTCGGAAGCCGGGCATGAAGATTTTGTTGCACATGTGCTGTGGCCCCTGCACCATTTTTCCCCTTAAGGTACTCCGGGAAGAGGGCATTGAGGTGATGGGCTTTTTTTACCGGCATAACATTCACCCCTACTCAGAGTGCCTCCGGCGGGAGGAAGCTCTTAAAGCATACGCAGATGATCAGCAATTCCGGGTGATCTGGCAGGACACCTATGAAATGGAACTCTTTATTCAATCGGTTGTGTTCCGGGAAAGCATGCGCTGCCAGTTTTGCTACCATGACCGCTTGAATGCCGCAGCCCGGGTGGCTCGTAAGGGAAAATTTGACGGTTTTTCATCCACTCTGCTCTACAGCCGGTTCCAAAATCATGAGCTGATCCGGGAAACCGGTGAGGCCATTGGAAAAAAACTTGGCATTCCCTTCTTTTACCGGGATTTCAGGACAGGCTGGAAGGAAGGCATTGAAACCTCAAAATCCCTTGGCATGTATCGTCAGCAATATTGTGGTTGCATCTACAGCGAAAAAGAACGATATTACCGCAAGGCAAATTCATCCCGAACCTCTTGATGCTCGATGATTTTTTGGGAAGTATTCACTTCTGGAGTTTGGGTTTTCCGGCATTTAGTAGCTGAACAAGCGTTCTGTCAGTGGCATTGAGACGGTTGGCCAACACTGTGAAAAGGTGTTTGGCCACCTCTGGGTACTTTTCAATGACATCCATAAGTTTATCCCCGGGAAAACGCTTAATAATGGAACGGCCCTTGGAAAGAATGGAGGCAGACCGCATCTCACCGGTGATGGCAGCCATCTCCCCAAAGTATTCCCCCGGTTCTGAAATTTCAGCAATTTTTTTACCGCCCTTGACCACATACACCGCGCCCCGAACCAGCTTATAAAAATCATTGTCGGAATTCCCCTCCCGGATGATCACATCCCGATCCTCATAGGTTTCCACATCGGGATTGACCAGGTAAGCAGGAAGGGCTTCCTTGGTGATGTTTGTCTTTTTCAAGACATCTTCAAGGGATGTAACCCCCTGGCGTACCTTTTCCAACCCGGCATCACGAAGGGTACACATACCCTCCTGGACGGCAAGTTTTCGCAGTTGATCCTCGGGTACGGCTGCATTGATGGCCTTGGACACCTCATCTCCCACCTCCATCATCTCATAAAGGCCCACCCGGCCCTTGTATCCCGTTCCATTACACTGGGAGCACCCCACAGGCCCCATCAGTTTAAGGGTGGGAATCTCCGCCTTGGAAAAACCGTGCATCTCAAGCTCTATGGGGTCATACCCAGTAACCTCCTGCTTACATGCGGGGCAAAGCCTCCTGGCCAGCCGCTGGGAGAGCACCATGGTCACCGAAGATGCCAGCATATAGGAGGGAATACCAATGTCTAAAAGCCTGCCAATGGTGGAAGGACAATCATTGGTATGCAGGGTACTGAACACAAGATGGCCTGTCATGGCAGCCTTAATGGCAATTTCTGCAGTGTCTATATCACGGATCTCACCCACCATGATAATATCAGGATCCTGGCGCAGGAAAGACTTCAATGCCGCAGCAAAGGTCATTCCCACGCTGTCTTTCACCGGCACCTGATTAATACCCCGGAAGTTGAACTCCACTGGGTCTTCTGCGGTGAGTATTTTAGTATCGTCCTGGTTCAATCGGTTCAAAAGAGAATACAGGGTGGTGGTTTTACCGCTCCCCGTGGGACCGGTTACCAGAAGCAGCCCATAGGGTTTATTAATGCACCGTTTAATGGCATCAAAGGTGTCCTTTTCAAAGCCCAGCTTTGAAAGATCCACATTTAAAGCACCCTGATCCAAAATTCGCATGACCACACTTTCACCAAACAGCGTGGGCAGGGTGGATACCCGGAAATCCACCGATTTTTTTTTGCCAAGCCGTAATTTAATACGACCATCCTGGGGAATTCGTCTTTCGGCGATATCCAGCTCGGCAAGGATTTTAAGTCGGGAGATAACGGCATTTTTAATAGACATGGGCAGATTCATGGCTTTAAACAAAGACCCATCCATGCGATATCTCACCTGTAGAGATTTTTCAAAAGGTTCAATGTGTATATCACTGACACCCTCATTTATGGCCTTAATCAAGATACCGTTGACCAGCTTGATGATGGGGGCATCCGATGCCATGAATTGATCGTAGTTGTCATCGTCCGTGGTCTGGACTTCAAGCTCTTCAGTGGCTTCGGAAACAAGGGAACCAAAATCCTCCACTGAAGTCACCGGTCCTTCATCAGGTTCCTCTTCAAAGTGGAGGAATTCCTTGTAAACCTCTTCGCTGATTTTATAATGATCTCGGTAGGCCTCAATGATATCATTTTCTGTGGAAACGAGTACTTTAAGGGAATGTCCTATTATCTCCTGGAGGGCTTCCACAGCACTGCTATCCGTGGGTTCCGTCATGGTGACAGAAAAAGTTTCACCACTCAGGCCCAGGGGAAAAGCCATGTATTCCCTGGCCGTTTCAAAGGGAAGCATCTCCAGGGCTTCTTTATCCGGCTTCATCTCAGCGATGTGGATGACCTGGTAATCGTAAATCCTGCCAAGCACACTGACGATGGTGTCAGGATCAATATGGCCCATACTCAAAAGAATACTGCTCAGCCGCCCCCCACTCTTTTTTAGCTGATTTTGGGCCGACTGGAACTGCAGACTGGTAATCTGCCCCTCCTTGGAAAGAATCTCACCAATCCGGGCCTTACCCGCACCGGATTGATCCTTTATGGTTGATTTCAGGTGGGTTCCTTTACTTGCTTTTATAGTTTTTTTAACCATGGCTACCTATTATTTTTATAATTCTCATACAATTTTCTGCCGCCCCCATACACCAGCAGAACCCCGAGAAAATAAAAGCAAAACCGAATGAGGGGAAGGGCATTGGCAAAGGCATCCATCTGTGCAATTCTGGGCATCACCTGGGGAATGCGATAAAACACTCCCAAGCCTGCCATCACCAGTATCCCCCCCCATATCATCTGTATATTCTTTTTATCCAATGGATACTACCTCCCGTCAATTTCAGCAAGTTGTTCTTCAAAAATCTGACCTTTTTCGTCCAATTCGTCCATCTCACTCTCTAATTTGGTAAAAAGAGCATCAATTTTTTCCTGGCATCGGGCAATACTGCAAGAAAGCGTTTCAATGCGCTTGCCATCCTGATTTTCTGCTGCAGACTGCATCTGTTCATTGAAATTTGAAAGTTCAGCTTCACAGACATCTATGCTTTTTTCCGTCTTTGCAATGATTCTTTCCAGGGGCCCCAGAGCCGTGGATCTTCTGGAAACAACCTCAGAGCGCAGTTTTCGCAATGCCTTTTTGGAAATTTTTTTTTCCTCCTCCGGTGCACTGCCACTGCCCTGGTCACCCTCTTCCAGGGGAAGCCCTTTTTCCTCATCCCACCCTTCTTTTTCCAAAAAGGATCTATAGGTCCCCTCAAAAAGGTGGATGGCATCATTTTTAAAGACGATTAATCGATTGGCCAGGGAGTCCAGAAGCATTTCATTATGGGTTACCAGCACCACGGCTCCGGCGAAATGATCCAGGGCCATGATAAGGGAATCACAGGTTTCCATGTCCAGATGATTGGTGGGCTCATCCAGCAAAAGCAGATTCAAAGGTTGTGCCAGAAGCTTACCCAGCATCACCCGACTTTTTTCCCCACCGGACAACACACTGATGTGCTTTAACGCATCATCCCCCTCAAACATAAGGGCACCGCAGATATTTCTGGCCTGCTGGCGATCCAGATCTTCATGGGCATAGAGCATCTCCTCCTCCACTGTGGCGTTGAGATTCAAAGATTGCACATTGGTCTGTTCAAAATATCCCATGTCCACCCCGGGATTATATTTCACCGTGCCTGCAACGGGTTCCAGCATGCTGGCAAGTAATTTTAAAAGGGTGGTTTTACCTTTGCCGTTTTTACCCACAATGGCAATGCGATCCCCGGGTTGAACCATGAGGTCAACATCTGTGATCAAGGGTGTGGAAGCCTCGTAGGAGAAGGTCATATTTTCCCCTGTGAGCAGTTGCTTACCGGCAAAGGGAAGGTCTCTAAATGAAAAAGAAAGGGACTCAATTTTTTTAAGGCTATCTTTTTTTTCCATCTTGGCCAGGGCCTTAACCCGGGATTGCACCATACCGGCAAGCCTTGCCTTGGCCCGGAACCGTGTGATAAAGGTTTCCATCTCCTTTCTGCGTTTTTCTTCATTGACCCGGGTTTTTTCATAAATTTCTTCGTCCTGGGCAATCTGCTCGTAATATTTTTCTGTATTCCCCTGGATCTTTCGGATGACGCCTCTGTGGATACCGGCAATGTGGGTGACCACCCCATCCATGAACCCACGATCATGGGTCACCAATAAAATCTCCCGGGGCCACGCCCTTAAAAAAGAGGTGAGCCATCGAATGGATATAATGTCCAGATAGTTGGTGGGCTCATCAAGTACCAGCAGATCAGGATCAGACACCAGAACCCTGGCAAGGGTCAGGCGTACCTGGTACCCTCCGGAAAAAGAGGCCGGTTCCCGTTGCATATCTTCATCGGAAAACCCAAGCCCTGCCAATATTTTTTCAGCCTTCCAGCTATGATCTTTTTCATGGAGAGGAAGACCTCCCATGCACTCTTCCAGGACACTTTTACCGGTAAAGGCAATGTGCTGGGTGAGATACCCCAATCGATAATCACCGGGAATCTGGATTTGTCCGGAATCGGGTTCTTCTCCGTGGGTGATCATTTTAAGGAGAGTGGTCTTTCCGTGGCCATTACGGCCCACAAGCCCCACCTTTTCTCCGGGATTTATCTGCAACCCTGCATTGCTGAACAATACCTGGCCGCCAAAACTTTTGGATATGGATTCAATGGTTATCAT
>CAYSSE010000231.1:0-6319 GCA_964433355.1 uncultured Desulfocicer sp. | reverse complement strand
ATACATGGCTGTAAAACCAGCCACAACGAAAAATGAAAGTCCTTTAATTTTAGCACGTTGCTGAGACTTTCATATAAAAAAAAACAAGAACAGCCCGAGCAACCAAGCTCGGGCCGAGCATTTTTTAAAAAAGCCGCCATGGTATGGCGGTCATAGCTGGATTTTCATGTCCCATGCCTGCCCCCCCAAAACAACCTACCTTGGAATCACGGTGGCCGGAAAAGTCCTAAATATTTTTTCCATTTCGGAGGCGGGTACACTAAAGCGAAAACGCATTCCTTAATGAACTTTATATTTTTCGTTCAATTCTTTCCAGTAAGGATCTGCCATGAGTTTTGTCAAACCGTCGTTGAGCATTTTAAGCAGATCGGCATCTTCCTTACGAACAGCATAAGCAGTTTCATCATCCGGCTGTCCATAGCGACCAATGGTCTTGATGGGCAGCCCTTTATCCATGGCTTCCTGGGCGGAAATTTCAGAGGCAACCGTACATTGGATACGTCCATTGACAAGATCTTCCATGGCAAGGGGGGCAGAATCATAGTGATGCAGGGTAAATTTCTTCCCTTTTTTGATCAAATTTTCCTCAACCCATTTGGCCTCGGAAGTGCCACGCTGTATACCCCACTGCATTTCACCCTCTTTACATGCCTCCACCGTCAGATCTGAATTTTTCTTCACCACCAACATCATCACTGTTTTGTGGTAAGACTGGGTGAAGTTAACCTCTTGGAGCCGTTCTGGAGTTACGCTCATGCCAGAGGCAATAAGATCAATCTTGTTTGCCTTCAAGCTGGGAATAATGGCAGCCCAGTCCGTGGGCTGATGTTTGACTTTAAAGCCCATGGCCTTGGCAATCCACTCCACAGCCTTCACATCCATGCCATCGGGCTTACCCGTTTCATCAATGTAAGAAAAAGGAGGATAATTGGCATCAATTCCATTGATAAACACCTTGTCTGCGGCAACGGCAGACCCAATACCCACAGTGACCATGGCCACCATCATCAAAGCCGTCAAAAATAATCTTTTTTTCATTTTCATCAAAAATCGGCAAGCCCCTCCGAATCTTTAGGTCAGGGGGAAAATTACCGCCTCCATTTTGTTATTGTAATTATAGCCATCTAAGCAATGTTTCCAACGGATACCCTGCACAATGGCTGCCTTTATGTTCATATAACATAAGTACCCATCCACCACAACTAAAAACAAAACACTTATAATTACAGAGATTTGTGCAAAATTTAAAAATTTATGGCATCCTTCAAAAGTACTTACACTTTTTTAGATCATTTCCCATTTGCAGGTATTTTTTTCCAAAAGACTGTAAAATACTTTTAGGGCCAAATGAAGGATGCCAAATTTATTTTTCCAAATTTGAAATGGGCAAATCAGGGATTAGAAAGCCCCTTATTGCCAATTTTGTGGATGAGATTCTGAAATATAACATGTTGAACATTCAATAATATTGGTAACCGGGTCAACTATCTTTAAACAGACAAAAATATTTTGGTATCCAGCTTTGTTTACTGCATAAGTACCAACAACAACAGCCTGCACATTATGCTTGCTTGCAATATCCTGCATATTTCTGGAAAGAACGAATTCGCCTTCCCTTGTTTTTATATAAATCTGATTTTGATTCATTTTCATTTCCTTAACCTTGTATCCATGCTGGGAAAATCTGTTGGCAATTATTTCGGCAGACATCCTTCCAAATGTGGAAGATTTCTGGACATCATCTATAGATACCAGACTGGCCACAATAATTGGCCGTGTCGGACTAAGGCTATTCATACAATTTTTCAATAGATCATCAACGGCTTGAGTGGTTTCTGTTTTAATATTAATTTTCTCTTCCACTGGCAGATTCTCAGAAGAGGGTGTTGCATATTGGCAAGAAAATAATGGCAGCAAAAACAAGAGGTTTAAAAAAACAAACAACAATTTCATCTATTTTTCTCCATTCGTTTTATTCAATCAGATACACTGAAAGTTTTTTGATTAAATTTATTTCCCACACCAATTGGATCTCTTGTGTCGTAATAATGGTTTGTATCCAAATCATTTAAATAGTAAATATTGGATGAGCGATACTGATAATTATTTGAACTTACCAATGAAACATTTATCAAAAGTTCATTTTTGGGTAAGGTTATTTCTTCTGTTTTATAAAATTCATGGATTAAATCTAATGCGGCAACCCCTCCAATAATACCCGCACCAACGGAAGCACTATCCACGATTTTATACACCCCATATCCCAACATGGCAAACACTGTATTCTTGGCTGGAAATCCGTCAGAAGAGACCCTTTCGCCCTCATGTTTTACCACCTGAACAGACCAGTCAAGTTGATAGTCTGCATTATCAATTTCTTTTATATCTATTCCTGAATTCACAAAATATGTGCCCAAAAATGACCGAAAAGCTCTACAGAAAGGAGAATTGTTATTCGGGAAAAAAGCGATCGAAGGGTTAGAGGTGTTTTTTTGTTTAATTACATTGAAAATATCTGCCCCGATATCCTCAGCGATTACATTCCAATGCGAAGTAGCCTGAATTTTCTTTTGGGTGGTAAAGTTATGTGAGGTCGGTTTAGGCACTTCACTGCATCCCAAAGAAAATAGACATAAACATAAACATATCCAGATCATTTTTTGCAGCATTGTTTCTCTCCTTAGATTTCTAATGATGGCTTTGCTATTTACGTCCTCGACAAAGTGTCTGTGCTACCGGTACTACAGCAGATGATTCTCCTCATTTTTTTATAAGAAAGTCTCAGCAACATGCTATAATTAAAGAACTTTCATTTTTCGTTGTGGCTGGTCTTACAGCCATGTAGGTTATTATATCAATTACTTACCCATGTCAATGGCTGGCCATATGGAAACAATATAAATGCATCCATAAGTAAAGTATTTCCGGGAGATATTGGTTGGCAGGAGAATGAAAGATCGGTCAGGGGTGGGAGGGATCTATGACCCTGTTGATTTAGTACAAATCTCTGGATCATAGATACAACATGCTGGATATCAAATCATCCAATATCAAGATGTTGTATGCTCATTTTGCAAAAACGACTTAATCAACAGGCTCATCTATGGGGATTATGCAAGGCAGGAATGTGCATAAAGAAAGGGAGAGCCGCATTTTAAAATACGGCTCTGGTTTGATCAGCTAAGTTTCACAGCGGCGTTTTCAGCAGCCAGCATGACATGGTAGTTAAAGGGGGATGCCGTTAAAAGCGGATGCGTGGCATACTGCATCACCGCCAGTTGTTCCGCAGTGAGATGGGCCTGGATTCCTGCGGCAATGATGTTGACCATATCAGAAGCAGCTTCACCTCCACTGACGTGGCCTCCGATAACCTGGCCGTTGTCCCGGCGAAAGAGAAGTTTAATTTTCATGTTGGGCACCGAACCGGGCAGGTGACCCGGATGGCGGTTGGGAGCCGTGACTTCACCTTCAACAAAATCAATCCCCTCGTCGGTGGCAGCTTTAGTTGTCAGTCCGGCAGCAGCCACCGAGCGTCCCCCGACCATGGTGCTAAAGGCACCCAAGGCACCCATGGTTTCACGACTTTTTTCACGGCACAGATTTGTAGCAGCAATCATGCCTTCGCTACAGGCCACGGAAGCCAGACGAATGCCGCTTGGTTTTCCTGTAATACAGGAAAATTTACTGGCACAGTCACCCGCTGCCAAAATATCCGGATCCTTTGTCTGCATATATTTATCAACTTTGACACCATTCCGGGGGTCAGCATCAAGGCCGCATTTTAAAGCCAGATCAATATTGGGCTGGGCACCAATACCAATGATAACAGCATCTGCCGGTATCACTTCACCATCAGCCAGCTTCACTCCTTCAACCGTCTCGCCCCCGACTATTTCCCCAGCTTGACAATTGGTCTTAAGGGTGACGTTAAGTTTTTTAAGCTCTTCCTCTATTTCAACACAAAAGTCCTCTTCACAGGCCAGCATCAGGCAATGGGGCATCATTTCAACAATGGTGACGGTTTTAT
Organism: uncultured Desulfocicer sp.; assembly: GCA_964433355.1. Taxonomy (GTDB): domain Bacteria; phylum Desulfobacterota; class Desulfobacteria; order Desulfobacterales; family Desulfobacteraceae; genus Desulfocicer. The sequence goes on along the minus strand of CAYSSE010000231.1, from coordinate 2,292 downwards.
CCAGTCCGGCTTTTTTCCCCATCAAAGCGATCTGTTCCGCCATTTCAACCCCGATGAATCCACCACCGATAACAACCACATTCCGAGCCGGTTCCAATGCCGTATAAACCTGTTTTAAATAATCAGGGTCTTTACGCACGGTGAAAACATTGCCCTTATCAATACCGGGAAGCGGTGGAACAAAGGGCTTGGAACCGGTGCTGATAAGCAGCTTGCCATAGGAGAGTCGCTCACCATCCGCAAAAACAACTTCTTTTTTAGCACGATCAATATCCGCAACATTTTTTTGTACAATGTCAATGCCCTGATCAATAAAGCCCTGATCCGGGATCAGATTTTTGTCAACATGGCCCATGATTCCATAGATATAGGGAATCCCGCAGGGAATCGGTGTGTTCACAACATTTCTGATGAGTGTAATGGTTTTTTCAACGGCTCTTTTTTTCAAGGTTACGGCTGCCATGAGTCCAGCTGCCGAACCACCAATAATAACTACATCGCTTCTCATTTTTTATTTTTCCTTTTCTGGGAATATCCACATTTACACGGTTATATTATTTTTAATAAAATCTGGTTTTGTAAATCAGCTTTAAAGACAGACCATATAACTGCCACGGGCAGACCGTATTCTGACTTGAGTCTGCCCACAACGAAGCATGAAAATCCGTCATGTTTGACAGGACTTTCATATAAAAAGGTCTTAAAATTATAACAATATAACGTAACCAGAGAACAGGGATACAGGGCAATGCAAAATAGAGGCCAATGTGTTTATTCAAAAAAATAAAAATATTTATAAAGCCCTAAGCGCCTGGAAAAATAAAAAATAAAAGAACTCAGAAAGTATTTTGATCTGTTTTGTTTTAATTTATGATTGTCAACCAAGTGTTCATATTCACATTGACAGGCGTTCATGTTTTTAACACCTACAAATGGGAAATGATCTAAAAAAATGGAAAATGCTTTTGAAGGATGCCAAATTTTTTAACTTTTTGATAGATTCCCAATTAATGCAATGATTTCATCATTATCTGGTAACCGTTTGGCCTCACGTCTTGAGAAGAGGTGATTTCCATCCACGGTGATCTCATACACCCCACCAGATCCCGGTACAAGTTCCGGGGTGATATCAAAGGACTCTTTAATAACGGCTGCCAGACCGGCAGCCTTGGATTCATAATTTCACGCAGTACAATAATTAATTTTGATGTTCATATTTTCTCCTTGTCATTACTTTGATTGATTATAAAGAATAGAGCAATTAACTTTCCTTTAAAAGCCCCAAAAGTGCTGAGGCCGACATTTTACCCGCCATCTCACTGCCAGCAAGCAAGCCTTCGGCAAGATCTCGTTTTTCCTTGTGAAGCTTCACAATCTGCTCCTCGATGGAGCCCTTCACCACCAGACGGTACACTGTCACTGGCCGGGTCTGGCCCATGCGGTGGGCCCTGTCCGAAGCCTGATCCTCCACAGCAGGATTCCACCAGGGATCCATGTGAATCACATAGTCCGCTGCCGTGAGGTTCAGCCCAAATCCCCCGGCTTTGAGGCTGATGAGAAAAAGATCTCCCTCTCCGTTTTGAAAGGCATTTATACGTACCTGCCGTTCCTTGGCCGGTGTGGATCCATCCAGATATTGATAGGATATTTTTTTGTCATCCAAGAACTTTCGTAAAATGGCAAGATGTCCCACAAATTGGCTGAATACCAGGGCTTTATGGTTATTTGCCAGGAGTTCCGTAACCACATCCCCAAACACCTTCAGCTTTGAACTCTCAATACCAGCCTCGGGTAAAACAAGGGAGGGGTTACAGCACAATTGACGTAATTTCATCAATTCTGCCAAAATTTGAAAATGTTTCTGGCCCGGGGTCTGATTTGCCTTGTCAATATTTTCCAGGGCCTTTATTCTCTGAGCTTCATACAGCAACGCCTCTTCCTGGCTCATCTCCACCTGAAGGGTAATCTCTGTTTTCCCGGGAAGTTCTGTGAGCACATCACTCTTTAAACGGCGCAGAATAAAGGGACGAATGAGCTTTCTCAATCGCCGGGAGGCATCCTTATCCTGATCTCGCTCAATGGGAATGGCAAAGATTTCCTTAAACCGTTTAAACTTGCCCAAAAGACCGGGGTTAAGAAAGTTAAAAAGGGTCCACAGCTCATCCAGATGATTTTCCACTGGGGTGCCCGTTGTGATCATACGAAACCGGGCAGATAGTTTCATGGCGGCCTTGGAGCGTTTGCTCTTCATGTTTTTTATGGCCTGGGCCTCGTCCAGCACCACCACCTGCC
>CAYSSE010000230.1:0-6337 GCA_964433355.1 uncultured Desulfocicer sp. | reverse complement strand
ATCCCTGGGCCACAATTTCTCCGGTGTCTAATACATATCCCCGGTGGGCAAACTTCAGGGCAAGGTTGGCATTCTGTTCAATGAGCAGGATGGTCATTCCCTCTTCATTGAGTGTTTTTAATACCCTGAACATATCATACATGAGAAGCGGAGACAATCCCATGGAGGGTTCGTCCAGGAGAATAAAATCACAGGCCGTCATAATGGCCCGGCTGACAGAAAGCATCTGCTGCTCGCCGCCACTTAAGGTTTCACTTCTCTGATATCTGCGTTCCGCCATTTTAGGAAACAGATCATAGACCCGGTCATAATCTTTTTTTCTGGCCGCATCATCCTGGCGGGAATAGGTGGCAAGTTTGAGGTTCTCCTCCACGGTGAGGTTCCCAAAAATATGACGTCCCTCCGGGGCCAGGGCAATGTGATAATCTGCCACAATGGCGTGGGCCGCTACAGTGAGTATGCTCTGACCATCATAGAGAATATCCCCGCTGGAGACCTTGGACCCCTCGGGGGGCGGCACCCTTGTAATGGCATGGAGGGTGGTGGTCTTACCCGCACCATTGGAGCCAATGAGGGTTACAATTTCTCCTTTGTCCACGGTGAATGATATACCGTGCAGAGCCTCGATATTGCCATACTTTACATATAGATCTTTGATTTCAAGTAACATCAGATATTATCATCCCCCAGATATGCTTTGATTATCGCCGGGTTGTTCTGGATCTCGTCGGGTGTGCCCTGGGCAATGGTTTTACCAAAATCAATTACCTGTATCCATGAACAAAGAGACATGACCACGGCCATTTGATGTTCGATCATCCAAATGGCAATGTTAAATTCCTTGTGAATCCAGGCAATGAGCTTTATCAGCTCCTGGACGTCCGATGAGTTAAGACCAGCCGCCGGTTCATCCAGCAGCAACAGATCCGGTTTCACGGACAAGGCCCTGGCGATTTCAATTTTTCTTTGGACTCCATAGGGCAGGTTGCCCGGCCTTTCATCTTTAAATTGAACCAGATCCAGCTGTTCCAGAAGATCCATGGCAATGGTGCGCATGCGGCGCTCATTGTCCATATAGCGTTTGTTTCGCAAGAAAGAATCAAACAGGGTGTAACCCAGATTGTGGTGCTGGGAAATGAGAATATTATCCAGAAGGGACATGTCATGCCACAGCCGGATGTTCTGGAAAGTCCTGGCAATGCCCATACCCGTCACCACATGGGGTTTGAGTCCGTTAATGGCCTTGTCTTTGAAAACAAGATCTCCCTGGGTGGGGGTGTAAAAACCGGAAACAATATTAAATACCGTGGTTTTCCCGGCACCATTGGGGCCAATAAGACCCATGAGTTCGTTGCCTTGAAATTGTGTTGAAAAATCTGATACAGCGGTTAACCCTCCAAACTTCTGGGTTAACCCATCTATTTTAAGCAAAGACATAAATCATCTCTCCGTTGTAATTTCCGGGGTTGGCTCAAATACCCTGCCATGCATATTTTATATGAAAATGAAGTGTTAAAGTACCCTCAGCAGAGCCCCCCCCGATGGGTAATAGGAATCGGCCAATTGTGCCGTCTAACGGTTCCGGCCGGGCCCATTACCCATCGGGGGGGGCGGCATACAGCCATTTGGCTCCGCGTCTACGACCCTATATTCGTTGTGTTCGGCAGGACATGGCCGTTATTTAAAAACATAGAATCGCTTGAGTTTTGGAAAAAAATCGGACAGTTCTCTGTTGCCCATGATCCCTTCGGGCCTGAACTGCATCAGAATAACCAGGAGCAGGGGGATTATCACCCATTTTAATACCTGGCTTAAATGAAAGGTGTCCGGGATAAGGGGAAGATAGTGGATCAGGGTATCGGCCGCCGGGATGATGAAGCGCAGTCCTTCAATTAGCAAAGTGAAAATGATGGCCGCGATGATGGAACCGCTCAAAGAGCCCATACCGCCCATGTACACCATGACCAGGCACTCCGTGGATTTTAAAATCCCAAAGGAGTTGGGGTTGATGTACCCTAATATGTGGGCAAACAATCCCCCGGCAATGCCAGCAAGGCCCGAGGAGAGCATAAAGGCAACAAGTTTCATTTTGTTGGTGTTGACGCTCATTATCTCTGCGGCAATTTCATCCTGGTGGATGGCAATAATGCCCTTGCCATAGGTGGAGGTGACAAAGCGTCGGATAATGAAAATGGTGAGATAGGTGAAAGTAAATACCCAGATAAGCATCCAGGGAATAAAGAGGATGTCTTCCATGGCAAATACAATCTGTTTCATTCCCATGAGCCCCCGGGCACCGCCGACAATATCCATGTTGATAAAGAGACTGACAATAATGAAATTAGCGGCAAGGGTGATGATGGCCAGATAGTCATCCCTTGTTTTAAAAGAGGGGATTGCAACAATAAGGCCGGTGAAGGCGGCGGCAATGCCCCCCAGTATCATGGTTACCGGGAAAAAATACAGGGCAAGATCAGGGGGCAGCAGGGGCGGACCAAAGGTTTTGCTCTTGGTGAACAAGATGATGTTTAATGCCGATGTGACATAGGCCCCCACGGCCATGAATCCGGCGTGGCCACAGGCAAATTCCCCCATGTAGCCGTTGATGATGTTAAAACTTGAAGAGAGGATGATGTTGACGCCAACAAACATAATTACCGTTTGGATGTAAAGATCCAGCAGCTCAAAATGGGCTGCCAGTACAGTTCCGACGGCAATGAGGGCCAACACAAGGGGTATGGACAACTTTTTCATGTGAAAAACCTATATTTTGGTTGATTTTGCAATACCGAAAAGACCAGTGGGTTTCACCACCAGGATCATCAGAAGAATGGAAAAGGCAATGAGATCCCTGAAGGTGGAGGGGAAAATCGCCACGGCCATGATCTCCACAATTCCCAACAAGAATCCGCCCACAAAGGCCCCTTTGATGTCACCAATCCCCCCCACAACAGCGGCAATAAAGGCTTTCCATCCAATTAATGCACCCATGAACGGATCCAGCACCGGGTAGGACATGGCAAAAAGAATTCCGGCAAGCCCTGCCAGGGAGGAGCCCAGAATAAAGGTGACCACAATGATAGTATCTATGGGGATTCCCATGAGGGGGATGGCAAATTTATCGTAGGAGATGGCCCGCATGGCCATGCCGATTTTGGTTTTTGTAATAAAGGCATTGAGAATGAAAAAGACAATAATGGACGAGAGGATTACCCCGATTTTAAGGTTGGTCATGCTCACGGCCCCAAATTTATAAACCACTTTATCTATAAGTTCGGGAAAGCTTTTCCGGCTGGCGCCCAGAAAGGCAAGATTGCCGTTTTCCAGAATCAACCCGCACATCAGGGCGGTGATAACCACGTAGAGGCGATTGGCCCCCTTACGCCGCAGGGGGCGGTAGGCAATCCGTTCCAGGGCAACCCCGCAGATGGAGGTCAAAATCATGGTCAGGGGGATGACAAGGATAAGGGTGGTGCTGCCGGACAGGGCCATATCTCCTTTAAAAAAGAAAATCGAAAGGAAAAATGCAATATAAGCCCCCACCATGAAGATATCTCCATGGGCAAAGTTGATCAATCGGAGTACCCCGTACACCAGGGTGTACCCCAAGGCGATGAGGGAGTAGAAACTGCCCCATTGCAGCGCATTGAATAAATTTTGAAAAATACTGTCAAACACGGGAATATCCTCTTCTATACGATGTTTGGGCTTGGTTTTTGGCTATGTGGGGATAACAGAGTCCGGGGAAACTCCTCTCCCCACGGACTCCTCTTCATTTGGAATGGTTGTAAAAAAATGGTATTATTCCCCTGAGCCTTTTTAAAACAAAAAAACCAGATTTTGTGAATCTGATCTTTTGCTCTCTAACAGTAAGGTTGGAAGGACTCGCTGCGCTCGCCTTCCAACCAAAAGTTGCAACAGACACGCTTCGCATGCTGATGAACTTTTGGTTCTTCTAATATATTATTGGGCTACCCACTTAAGGCTGGACAGGCTTTATAATCAAGCGTCTTAGTATCCTTAATTATAGGGGTTAAAAGCTAACGATCCACATAAAAAGTCTTGAAAATATCTCGCCTAAGTGGGTATCCATATTATTAATTAATGAGTTTTTCATATTCTGGATGTGCACCAATCCAAAACCAAATTAATCTTTTCTCTGTTTCCACAGTTAGAGTGCGATACTTCCTACCAACAGACCAATACCGGCCAACCTTCTTGAGATGCAGAGAGGGGTATTGTGCATCTGATTTAAGAATAACAAAATTTTTATCGGCTAACTCTTGAATTGTTGTAGGAAGTTTATTGTAGCAACCCCAGAAGGAAGGACTGGTAAAATGCTTTAAATTTTGTTGCATTTTTCTGCCTCAAAGTCAGCTATTGCTTGATCAGCTAAAGCATCAAATTTTCCTGATTTCGCATCCTTTTCAAATTGATTATCCCATATTTCTTGGTGAAATTTTTCAAACCACTCTCTAAAACTAATCAAGTCTGATTTGGGTAACTTTGAAACAGCGACTGTTATTTCCTGGACAGTATGCATATCACCTCTCCTTGTTGAAGGTCACATTTAGACCATTGTGTTATGTAAAATTTGGCATCCTTCAATTACTTTACAGTCTTTTAAAGAAAAGTACCTGCAAATGTGGCATGATCTAAAAAAGTGTAAAGTATTTTTGAAGAATGCCAAATATTATAACATTTATCTAAATCTAAGGCTATCTCTCAATGATCCTTCTTTGTTTTATTCCCCATGGAGAGAACCCAAGCTTTTCAGGCTTGGGTAGTTGATGGATGGTCAGAATCCGTTTTAGGGACAAACAGACTCGGTGAATTCAAACTCACCTTTGTCACTGATTCTAACCACAACAGCACATTTGATGGGATCTCCCTCGGCATCAAATTTCATGTTGCCGGTGATACCTTTAACTTCTGTGATGGCCCCAATACCATCCTTGAGGTTTTTGCGGTCTTTTCGAATATTTCCGGTGATTTCTCCAGCATTCTGGATGCCTGCCAGAACCACATTAATGGCATCCCAGGTAAGAGCTGCCACATCTGCAGGCTGGTATCCGTACAGTTTGGTATATTTATCAATAAATTCCTTGGTGGCACCGGTGGCACCAGCGGCGGCATAATGGGTGGAGAAATAATGACCTTTACAGTCATCGCCACAAAGGGTCATGAGTTCTGAATTCCCCCAGGCATCAGCACCCATGAAGGGGCCTGTCCAGCCAAGGTCATGGGCTTGTTTTATGATCAGGGCCACTTCGTTGTAGTTATTGGGCAGAAAGATAAAATCGGGTTTTTGTGCAAGGATATTGGTGAGCTGGGCACTGAAATCCTGATCTTTGTCCCCATAGGTTTCAAAGGCCACAACGGCCCCTTCACCCATTTTTTTATTAAAGTCAGCCTGGAATATTTCAGCCAGGTTTTTACTATAATCATTGGCCAGGGCATAGAGAACCGCCGCTTTTTTGGCCTTAAAGGTTTTAATGGCAAAATCCGTGGCCACAGGGCCCTGGAAGGGGTCAAGGAAGGCGGCTCTGAATACCCAGGGACGATCTTTGGTGGTGTCAGGGTTGGTGGACCAGGGAGAGATCATGGGGGTGCGGTTGTCATTGCATATCTGGCCTGCCGGCACTGCTTGTTTACTGGAGTTTGGGCCCACAATGGCAAGGACTTTGTCTCTTTCAATTAACTTCAAGGCTGCGGTTACCGCAGATTCTGCCTTGGATTCATTGTCTTCGTAGACAAATTCCAGCATATATTTTTCGCCACCCACTTCAAGACCGCCCTGGGCATTGATTTCGTTTAACAGCATTTCCCCGGCGTACTTGGACTCTTCACCCACCTTGGGGATTTCCCCGGTCAATGGAATGTTGAATCCAATTTTAATGGTTTGACCAAATACCATGGGTACACAGGCAAACATGATAGCCACAAGACATAAAGAACTGAAAATCTTTTTCACAAACAGTCTCCTTGTTAATGGATTGAAATAACTTAAAAAAACGGTGCATGTAGGATATGTAAATAGTGCGCAATAATTTAATAATATCGTGTCTACGGGGGAGATCAGAGGTCTGATTGAATTTCCCTGTATACGAATATGTAATGATTGCGGCAGCCCATGAGCATATCATGCACACGTTCTCAACAACCTGTTGCCTGCCTTGGGTTCCATGAAGCTGTGGATCTTGACGGAGTTTCACTGGTTTTGCATAAAGCAGGCATGGAAAGTTAAAAAATTAACATCAAAAAAGGATAAGAGCAAGGCGAATTTAACGGGTGTTTTAAATTTTGGGTACTCAAGGCATTTCATGGGCCATGGGGT
>CAYSSE010000229.1:0-6359 GCA_964433355.1 uncultured Desulfocicer sp. | reverse complement strand
GTAGAAATTCTCTTAAAAATCAGATAGTTACGGTGACTCGCAACATAACTCCAATATACGTTATAGCTATCTTTTGAAATTCAGATTAAGGCTATCCCATATATTGTAATTTCAAGTCTGAAATTGAAAATCTTGTTTATACCAGATGTAGTTTTTTGAAAATATTTAAAAAGGCAGGACTGGTGAAAGAAGCGCTCTGTAAATTGGGGAGTTTGACTCGTGTTTGATTATACCCATAGTGCTCTCGAGTAAAAAAAATACAATTGACACGAAATGACAATTGTGTCTTTACAAAAAATATTTTATAGTGACTTTTTTGGCTGGAGAGACCTGGGATGAATTGCTATTGCACAATGGACTTGATTCTGGCTCGGAAACAGAACTGCCTCATTAATTTAACGTTTGTCTCATATCCTGATTTTTGAAATAGTTTGTTCTTTTTCACTGTTTAATTTAAAGCGTTTTAAATTCAGTTTATCCATTTTTTCAGACAGTTATTAAAGAGCTATGCACTTAAGTAATGAATAGTTTGATCCCTGGTATACATTATGCTCTTAAAGATTTATAAAAAAAAATTAATTAATATACCAAGTATAAAAATAAGGAGAAACTAATGAAAAGATTATTAACAGTTGTATGTGTGTTGGCGCTTATGGCAAGCAGCGGGTGTGTTCAAAATAATTACCCCAACACAACGGTTAAAGCTAAGGAGAAATCAGGAGATGGCGTACGCGTAACCAAAGAAAACTACGCAAGTGTCATGGTTGATTTTGCCATGAACAGAGAGTTTAAGGTGGGAGCGAATAACACCTCTTGGCACCATCACCGCAAGCCCATGGAGCTTGATAAGCAACCCGCACCCATGATGAACAAAGATACCTTGTATTCCTTCTCTGTCATTGATGGTGGAAGTGATGTCGCTATTACCTTGCCAAAGACCGATGGGCGATATCAGTCATTGCAGCTTTGGAGCGATGACCATATAACTTATAAAGTCCATTATGGAGCGGGAAGGTATGTGATATCGTCCAAGATTACCAGCGACTTTTTTATCGCCTGTGTTCGCACACAGATCAATCCCAAAGCCCCAGAGGATGTGAAGAAGGCGAATTCCTATCAGGATCAGCTTAAAATCAAATTCCCGAGTGGCTACAAACCGAAACAGTACCAAGCAACAATATGGAATATGGACGATTTCAATAAGCTACACAAACACTACGTCTCCATCGCGCAGACAAAAGGCGTGACTGGCACTATGGGCACCCTCGACAACCAGGTTCCACTCGAAGATCGCAACCGTGGTGTTTCAACGGCTATCGGTCTGCTACCCACTGCTGACGCCGTTTATCTGACTGGAAAGTATCAGCTCAAACAGGGACAAACGCTCAAGGCCACCTATCCCATCCCTGGATTGAAAGACCCGAAACTCGGATTCTACTCCATCACCATGTACGGAGATGATCAGTATCTGCATACAGACAAGGGCTCTACCATCAATAATTCCGAAATCAAATTGAATCCCGATGGAAAGAGTTTCGATGTCTATTACGTGTCCGAGGAAGCCTTTGGCAAGAATGCTAACGAACTCATCGTGCCTACTGAAACATTCAACATTACTTTGCGGGTCTATTTGCCGGCGGAATCGGTACAGAACGGCGAGTATAAGTTGCCGGTACCTGCTCCAATCAAAAAATGAAAAAGGGGATAGATAAATGAAGAAATTACTACTGTTATTAGTCTGTGTTTTAGTGGTGTTTCCCACCCAATCCTTTGCAGAAAAAAAAGATACCGGCGTTGGCAAGAACGGGGTTGCACTTTTATCAAGCCCATCCTTTGAAAAAAATGGCGTGCCAGTGGATATGTTCAATATTGTCCGTGCAGAAACTGCTAAGTATTTTGCAGAAGAGATCATTCTGTCTGGTGGAAATACCATGCGTCATGAGCGCACTGGGATAGATCTGAAAAATCAGACCGTAATCCGGTCAAATTTTGATCTTATTTATTCCTATGGTGTTTATGATGTCTCGGGTGGCTTGGAGGTTAATGTACCTGAGTACGATCTCTATCAAATTGTACAGATATTTGATGAAAATCACGTGACCATAGCGGTTGTATATCCCGGAGATACAGTTAAACTTTCACAGGACGATGTGACATATGGCAATCATGTCTACCTCTTTATGCGCACCCAAAGGCGTACGGCTGATGCTGCTGGGCTGAAGGAATTAAACAAAAGGCAGGATGCCGTTGTCATCAAGGCTGGTTCTAACAAACCCTATGTCTCAGAGGTCAAGTACGATCCAAAGACCTTCAACAAATTACGGAACCACCTGATCGGACCCTATGGTATCAAGAATGCGATTATCCACAAGGGGTTTGTTGATAACCTTGAAGATGTCATGTTCCCTCATTACCAGATGGTGAATCTGGGCGGATGGGCTGGCTTACCTGCAAAACATGCTTTTTACTTTGTCATTGTCCCTGGCGATGAGGCCGCTAAACAAGGCAATCCAAGCTCAATGACTTTCACTCCACCGCCAGTTCAGTATGACAAGAACGGCTATTGGTCACTGACTCTTTACAATAAAGAGGGATGGGTGGCCACAGACAAATTCAACACCAATTCACATAAGGCGACACCCAATGCAGATGGCTCTTATACCCTGCATTTCAACACACCGGGTGCGATCAATAACCTGGAGGTCGTCGAGAACTGGAACGGTTTATTCCGCTGCTATCTGCCTGAAACCGTGGATAGTATTCGGGAATTCAAGGCTGAAGTTATAAAAAAACTTCCTAAATAAAATGGGATTAGAAAAATGCAAAAAATATTAGTAGGATTGATAGCAGTTGTTATGTTGTTTGGCGGTATCATAGCCTGTACCCAGCAAGGGTCGCAAATTAAGGCTGCTTCTGACCTGGCACAGACCAATATCACACCGGATGAAGCCCAAGCCATCGCCAGGGAAGTCTATACCTACGGGTTCCCGATGGCCGAAGCATACAATACGCTCTACAAGCAGGCGGTTGACACAAGCAACCCGGACTTCAAGGCGCAGATAAACCAGATCGGGCATTCCAGAGGTGTGGCATCACCAGAAGACAACTGGGTGGTTACGCCCAACTCTGACACGCCTTATTCATTTCTGTGGGCAGATTTACGTGCTGAACCACTCGTCATCACAATGCCTAAGATCGAAAAGAAGCGTTACTATACCGGGCAAATGATCGATCTTTACACCCACAACTTTGCTTATCTGGGCACCCGCTCCTTTGGCAACGATGGCGGTAACTACCTTATCGCTGGGCCGGGCTGGAAGGGCACAAAACCAGATGGCATACAAGCTCTCATACGCTGCGAAACAGAACTGTTCTACGTGCTGTTCCGCACACAGCTTTACAATGCCGGAGACCTTGAAAACGTCAATCGTATCCAAGATGGCATGAAGGTCCAGCCGCTATCACAATTTATGGGCAAGACCACGCCGAAAGCAGCGCCTGCGATTACCTGGCCCAAACCTGTGGAAGGCATGACAAAGACACCGGCTATATTCAGCTACCTGAACTTCGTGCTTCAGTTTACGCCCACCCATGCCTCCGAGAAAAATCTCATGGCACGGTTTGGCAAGCTCGGAATCGGCGCCGGTAAACCATTCGATTTCGAGAAGCTTTCCCCTGAACTGCAAAAAGCCATCAAGGGCGGTATTGCGGATGTGTGGCAGAAGGACGTTACCGCTGCGATGAAGCGTGTTAACGCAGGAGAATTGGTCAGTGCCGATCTATTTGGCACCCGGGAATATCTGAAGAATAATTACCTCTATCGCTTCTTGGGGGCAAAACTGGGTCTCTATGCCAATTCTGCTGCTGAAGCCGCGTATCCACCCTATTACGTGGACGATCAGAACGAGAAGCTCGATGCAGCAAAACACGCCTACGAACTGCGATTTGCAAAGGGACAGCTTCCACCTGCGGGAGCTTTCTGGTCGCTCACAATGTACCATGGAAAATCTCAACTGCTTGTGGCCAACCCGCTCAATCGATACCTGCTGAACTCCACGATGCTGGACTCATTCAAGTATGATGACGACGGCTCGCTAACGATCTACATCGGGAAAGCTTCGCCAGGCGCCGACAAGAAAAGCAACTGGCTGCCCGCACCGGACGGTCCGTTCTACGGTATTTTGCGCATCTACATGCCGAAACCTGAAATGCTTAACGGTACGTGGAAAGCACCGGCAATGAAGCGGATGAATTAGCAGGGTTAAAGGAATGTTCATAAATGGTTTAAAAGGAGATTGAAATGAAAAAAATAATGCTTGCTTTAGCAATGCTTCTAATTGTTGCACCTGCATTTGTTTCTGCGGCACCAAAGTATGCTGCTGATGTCCCTGAGAATGTTACCACTCCAGATGTTGTTCAAACAAAGCAACTTGGCGAGTTACATTTTTTTGATGGAATGCCTTCAGAAGAAACTGTGAAAAAAGTTTATGATAATCTTGATTTTATTAGAGGAGTAGAATCCTTTCTAAGTGGGATTCCGGCAGCCTCGATCTATGGATTACTGGAAGGCTTGAAGCAAGCGGGAATTCAGGAGAACGGGGTTGCTATCACTGAAAGCCTACTCGACGCCCAGACTTTATTTCTCACTGGGAATACCACCACGATGTATTGTTCTTTTGAAATTAATACCAAGAATGAACCAATTGTTGTAGAGATTCCTCCAATGGTTTTAGGTATGGTCGATGATGCGTTTTTCCGGTACATTACCGACGTGGGTCTTACCGGCCCGGATCAAGGGAAAGGTGGCAAGTATCTTTTTGTTGGCCCTGACTTTAAAGAAGCGCTACCAGCAGGTTATTTCGTGGTTCACACCAAGACCTATCGAAACTGGTTAATGAAGCGTGCCTTTGTTAAAGGCAACGACCTTAAGCAAGCGGCAACCAATATCAAGTCGAAGTTACGGGTGTACCCACTTTCAAAAGCCAGCAATCCTCCTGCACAACAGTTTGTGGATATCACTGGAAACCAATTCAATACTGTCCACGCCAATGATTATCACTTCTTTGAGGAGCTGAATGCGGTCATCCAATATGAGCCGGCGGGTGCCTTTAACCGGGAACTTGTAGGTCTTTTTGCATCCATTGGCATCAAAAAAGGGGAGTCCTTCGAGCCGGATTCACGAATGAAAAAAATCTTGACCGATGCTGCTGCAGTAGGTAACGCGACTGCTCGGGCAATCAGCTTTGCACCAAGAGATGAGAAAGTCTTCTACTATCCCGACCGTAAATGGTATACATTTTTCTCCGGTGGGAATCATGAGTTCATGGATAATGGTGAAATGGTGCTCAATGACCGAACCTTCTTTCATTATGTAGCCACTGGTATCACACCAGCCATGGCAATGTCTGCAGTTGGGAAAGGCTCAGCTTATGCCTTAACCGGTATGGATACCGAAGGCCATTATCTAAATGGTTCAAATAGTTATAAGATTACGCTTCCAGGACCCGTTCCAGCAGCTAACTTCTGGTCATTTACGGTCTATTCCACCCAGCACCGTTCTCTGCTCGAAACTGACCAAAAAACTGCAGGAGTTGATAGTAATAATCCAGATCTGAAGGCTAATGCTGATGGTTCGTATACTGTTTGGTTTGGCCCAGAAGCACCAGCAGGCAAAGAAGGAAACTGGGTACAGACTATCCCGGGGAAGAGTTGGTTTTCTCTGTTAAGGTTGTACGGCCCGCTCGAACCCTGGATGAATAAAACCTGGAAACCTGGTGATTTTGCATTGGTAAAATAAATAGGATAAAATGAAAATACAATTGTTGTTGGCATTCATTGAGTTTATCTAGGAGAACACCTTGGCAAAACCTATGCAGAAGATCCTGCTGGTGTTAATTATTGGGTAAGTGAGTTATCAAAGGGAAAATCAAAGGGGCAGGTTATCTCCACAATGATAAATGCTGTAATGGACCTGCAATATGCTGGTGTACCTGCTCAGGATCAGTTCATCAATAGAGTGACAGTATGTAATGATGCCACTGGTAAAATTACAATACCTCCAGATGTAAATGATCTATCGGCATTTGTAAATTTCATTACTGGTGTTACTCATGACAGTGCAACAGCAACAACGGCAATGACTGCAGTCGATGCTTTTTAGCTATGCTTAATTGGACTCTACTACAATGGAAGGGTCAGAAATGGCTCTGCTTTTGTGTTTATATTTTCTTATTACACTAAGAATTTTGATTCAATTATATAAACCAAGAATGCTATTATAAACTATTCTTCCATATTCCAGTATATAATATATATATCACATTTTAACGGATTCTAAAAAATCCCTTACCGGGGTCTGA
>CAYSSE010000228.1:0-6369 GCA_964433355.1 uncultured Desulfocicer sp. | reverse complement strand
CTGTTTTATTTTTATCCCCTGGCGGGCATTCTTTTTAAAAGTTTTTTCAGCCAGGGGGACTTTTCCCTGTCAAGCTCCGGATATGTGGTTCAATCAAAACGCATGGCCAGCATTGTGTGGTTCACCCTGTGGCAGGCAGGGGTTTCCACACTGTT
Organism: uncultured Desulfocicer sp.; assembly: GCA_964433355.1. GTDB lineage: Bacteria > Desulfobacterota > Desulfobacteria > Desulfobacterales > Desulfobacteraceae > Desulfocicer. The sequence goes on along the minus strand of CAYSSE010000228.1, from coordinate 6,214 downwards.
GACCCTGGTTATTGCGCTTCCCTGCGCCTATGTCATGGCCAATTTTAATTTCCGATGGAAGAAATTATTCATGACCCTTGCCACCATCCCCTTTGTATTGCCCACCATTGTGGTGGCCGCGGCCTTCCAGGCCCTGGCCGGGGAAAAAGGGCTTTTGGGCAACATGGCCGCAGAGCAGTCCCTTGCCATGATTTTTGTGGCCCATATGTTTTATAATTTTTCTGTGGTGCTTCGCATCGTTGTGGGATTCTGGTCCGCCATTGGTCCCCAGATGAGGGAAGCCGGTGCCATGCTGGGGGCAACGCCTGTACAGATTTTGTTCCGGATAACCCTGCCTCTTTTAAAACCCGCCATCTTTGCCGCCTCTTTTCTGGTCTTTATCTTCTGTTTTTCCAGCTTTGGGGTCATTCTTATTTTGGGGGGGCCGGAATTTTCCACCATTGAGGTGGAAATTTACCGCCAGGCGGCCCATCTGTTTAATCTGCCCGTGGCGGCCATGCTCTCCTTGCTTCAAATCGTAATTACCTTTGCCATGATGTGGGTTTACACGGCTTTGCAAAAACGCCTTGTCCAGTTCTCTCCAGACACCGAGGCCGTGTCTGCCAAGACCCCATCGGGTGTGATGGAAAAGTGCATGGTGGGAGGCTGTGTGGGATTTATCACCTGTTTTTGTCTGTGTCCCATGCTGTCTCTGGTGATCAAGTCTTTATGGGTTGAGGGGGGGATTTCTCTTATTTTTTATAAATCCCTGTTTTATAATGTGTCTGGTTCCATTTTTTATGTGCCTCCTGTCAGGGCCATGGGAAATTCTCTGATGTTTGCCATGGCCACCCTGGGCATGGCCCTGGTGGTGGGGGGATGTGCAGCCGTGGTGACCCATGGGGCAAAGGGGCGCTTTGCCGGTTTTCTTGATCCTTTGTTCATGCTGCCCTTATCTACCTCTGCTGTTACACTGGGATTTGGCATGATTATCACCCTGGATGCCCCCCCTTTGAATTTGCGAACCTCGCCTTTTTTGGTGCCGGTGGTACATACTCTGGTGGCTTTTCCCTTTGTGATGAGATCGGTGCTGCCAGCCCTGAGATCCATCCCCAATTCCCTGAGAGAAGCTGCAACCATGCTGGGAGCCTCACCTGGCAAAGTCTGGTTCCATGTGGATCTGCCCATCATTGGACGGGCCCTCACTGTGGGGGCCGTTTTTGCCTTTACCATCAGCCTGGGGGAGTTTGGTGCCACCCTGTTCACGGCCCGGCCCGAGTATGCCACCATCCCCGTGGCTATTTATCGGTTTCTGGGACAACCCGGAGCCACCAATTATGGACAGGCCATGGCGGTTTCTTCCCTCCTGATGCTGGTTACTGCTGCCGGTTTCATGGTCATTGAGAAGGTGAGACCCCAGGGTCATGAAGGCTTTTAAATGAAAGAGTTATCCTTACAAAATATTTCAAGTGATATGGGGGGGGAAACAATCCTTCACTCGGTGAGCCTGTCCATGGATCGGGGGGAACGTCTTTGCCTGCTGGGACCCTCGGGGTGTGGCAAGACAAGCCTTCTTCGAATTGTGGCAGGGCTTGACACCTTCCATGGGGGAGAAGTGCTGTTCCGGGGTAAAAACATCAAGGATCTTTTCCCCCATGAACGAAATTTTGGCATGATGTTCCAGGATTTTGCCCTGTTCCCCCATAGAGATGTCTTCCAGAACATTGCCTTTGGTCTGGAGATGAAACAAAAAACCAAGAAAGAGATTAAACATCGGGTGGCAGAAATGCTCGAACTGGTGGGTTTATCGATCCATGGTAAGCGGCGCATCACAGAGTTGTCCGGTGGGGAACGCCAGCGGGTGGCCCTGGCCAGAACCCTGGCGCCGGAACCAAAGCTTATCATGCTGGATGAACCCCTGGCAGCCCTTGACCGGCTGCTCCGGGAACGATTGCTATCTGATCTTTGCACTATATTGGACAAGACCCGCATCACCACCATACTGGTCACCCATGACCAGCAGGAGGCCTTTGCCGTTGCCCATCGCATCTGCGTCATGAGCCAGGGTAGGGTGGAACAGATGGATCCACCGGTGAGACTCTACAACCACCCTGAAAATCGCATTGTGGCGGATTTTCTCGGTTTTCAGAACATCGTTGAAAAGGGTATCTCTTTTACAGATGAAGGACAAGTGCGCATTGCCCATGAAAAGGGCGTTGCTTATTTTACCATGCCCCCCATGGAACACATGGGCGATAAAGGAAAGGTATCTCTTTTGTTTTTGCCCGATGGGGGCACTATTGTTACGAACAATGAGCATGAGGGATCACAGGAATATTTGCTTTCTGATGCCAGTAACGACAGGCTCAAGAACGCTGTTTTCCATGAAAAAATACAAGGTAGCGAGTCAGCAGATATATATGCCAGTGAAGGTCTTGGAAAAAACAGAAGTAATAGAATTTTCGGGATTCTTGAGGATGTTTTTTTTCAGGGCAGTGTGATGCGCATCCGAATAAAAACCCTGTTTGGATGTCGTTTTTCCTTTGATGTACCGGCCCGGGGCAGACTTCCGAAAAAGGGAGAAACCGTAGAAATGGTCATTGATCCTGAAAGTATCCGGGTGATCAATGGGTAAAAGGACAAATGGGGCCACACAAGCCTGACCCCATTTGACTAAAAACTAAATTAAATATTTATTGTGGCAAGCTCTCTTTCCATGATCGTTATATATCAGTTTTTCCAGATGGAAGAATATCAGAAAATTGATACTCCTCCACCTTTTTACCCAGACTCAGTTCAAAGTCCGTTTCCCCCCATTGTTCAATGGTGAGAAACCGGGTGCCATCATCATCTTCATAACACCATTGGATCATTTCCCGACCCTGTTCAGCCCCATCTGCATGGAAATGTCCCCCTCCGGTCTCCTCCAGGTAGAACACTTCCCCTTCAAAGGGCAGGGTATCAGGTGCGTCCTCTCCGTTTTTAAGCTGTGTGATGATACCCGAGTCTAATTTTCGTAAAGGCACCTTGCGACTGAGGGACCAGAACATCTCATCATCATTTTCCATTTCCAGAAAAAAGGTATCATCGTGGCATTGGAGTTGCCACTCATAGGTGATGTCATTGTCGCCCCAGTCATAGGTGTTGGACGCCAGCACCTCCCAGGTTTTCATGTCATAATCCAGGTAATAGCCTTTTTTCAGGGTATCCAGGGTGAGACCGGACAGAGGATCCGGTTCCTTGTTTGTCTTTTTTGATTTAAAAAAATCCATTAAGCCCATGGTATGTTCCAGGGATCAGGAGATCCCCATCCTTTTTTTAAGTTCAAGAAGATTTTCCGAGGCGCTTGCGGTTTGTGCACCCCCCAGGGCCGCGTCAATTTCAGAATCAATGGAGCCGCCAGCGTCAGCCACTTCACCATATGCCTGGGCCAGGGACTCATCTTCTTCCACCCGGGCTTTCATTTTTTCCAGCATTCCAATGGTGGAGGAGGAGTCAATATTGGCCAGTTGGGCATTGATTTTCTTGGTGGAGGAGGCGGTTCTTGCCCGGGCCTTTAAGGTGATCAGATCATTCTCATAGGAGGTGACGGTGGATTTAAGTTTGTTCACCTTGGATTGAAGATCATTGCCCCTTGTTTCATGGGCCGTGGCTTCTTTGTCCAGTCTCAGGGCATCGGCTGCATTTTCCTCTTTTCGATTCAATGCTTCAGTGGCCAGGCGTTCTGCCTCGGCAGCGGGCATTTGATTGCTCTGCATTTTCTGGAGCAGCAGCATGGCTTTTCTTTCATAGTCAGCAGCCAGATGTTTTTTCTTGTCGGCCTCTTTGCGGGTGCGGATGCCAATGCCTTTTACTTCAGCAAGGCCGTGCATGGCACCGGTGAGATCTTTTTTAAGATCCCGGATTCCTTGCTCCGTCATTTTGATGGGATCTTCCATTTTATCCACAAGGGCATGGGCGTTGGACTCGCCTACTTTAAACAGTCTTTTAAAAAATGACATTGTATATCTCCTTAATTACTCATTTCTTCTATATTAGACATATTCCAAAAGTTCAGCACCATATTCGGAAAGGGCCAGGGTCAGGGCGTGGATGGAGCCTTCCAGTTCGTTACGGTCAAGGTTTTCCAGTTGAAGGGTGTCCCGAAAAATGATGTATTTCTCATCTGAGTCCAGCACAAAGGCACCATGAACCAGTTCCCGATTGAGTTGCAGCAGTCTTTTGTAAAATATTTCGGTGTTAGCTGGCACCTTCATAATCACCTGTTCCAGAACCACAATGGGGGCCTCGCAGTCAATGACCATATTTTTAATACCGTTTTCTTCGTCTTCCACCACCACAAGTTCTTCTGCGGCGTCCTCTTTGATGATTGAGATGGACATCTCCTGCAAAAATTCTTTAATAAGGCTGAATTTGTCTTCCATTGCGTTCTCCTTCTCCTTGTTTGATTCGGTCAATAAAGTGGGGTCAAATCTGCATTGTTGCCCTTTTGACAACGGGCCGGTTATAACGACCATGGCAAGATCCCTTGCCACAACAAAAATGAAAAAAGTATGGTACGCAAACCCAGTACCCAGTACCCAGTACCTAAAACCCAGCACCTACTTTTTCATATCAACAATAAAAATGTCAACAACGCAGACCTGACCCTAATAGATTCTAACTGACTTCTGGTCTGTCCCATGAAATGACTATTAAGAAATCATTTTCATTGAGGAGATGATCATTGTCTGGATTGGTTGTTAATTTCTTACCCGACGTATCCTCAATGCCGATGCAGATGATATTGTGTTTTTCCTTAAGGTCACACATCACCTGGAAAAAAGATTTCCCCACAAGATAATGCGGGCATTTTAGTTTGTAAAGCTCTTGGCCGTATCTATTGCTCACCAGTTCGCTGACCAGCCGGGTGATTCCATGATCCAGGGCTGCCTGAACCAGAAGATTGGTGGATAGCTCCCCCACAACAATGATTTCATCGGCCTTGGCCAGCCGGCAATGTTCCATATTGGAAGGATCCATGAGTTCAACACAGGTATAAAGATCTGGACAATGGGTTTTGATGGTCATGGTGGAAAGTATGGCTTTGGCATCCCGGGAATAGGTATCCAGATTGTCATCGGACAATATAATGGCAGTCGATGCCGCATTGGCATTGGCTTTGTTAAGGGTTCCCGGCTCCACAAGCCCTTTAATAAATATCAGATCCTTCCCCTGTTCTGGGATTTCATCCACATCGGCAATGACCACAATGGGTATTTTGCGGCACTTGGGGTCGGCCTTCATCTCTGATATAATGGTTTTACCCCTGAAATTCCAGCCACAAATGATAAAATGATCCACAATATGGGTCTGCTTCATGCCTCGTCTCTCCAATAATCTGTTTTCTATAAAAATACCGGCAATGGTGGCTGTTAAAAGAGCCAGAAGACCGATGCCGCTCAGCATAACAACGGTGGCAACGATCCTGCCGCCCAGGGTTACCGGGGAGATATCACCATACCCCACAGTGGTCATGGTGACAATGGACCACCACATGGCATCAAAAAAGGTGAGGTCTTTTTCAAGGTAGCACAAAAGGCCGCTTCCTCCCCCAATGAGAGCCAGAACAAAAATAAGTGTCCGGTGCATATTGTGATGTTGCAGCAAGTTAAAAAACTTTTTAAAGGCCATGATAAAATGCAACATGGGTGGGAATTCTCCTTGAAAAGCAATTTAGCCGGTGATACTATCCTGTGTTTGTGGTAATAAGCCTTTTGTCCCCCAATGGATATGTGAGCCTATCATGGCTTAAAATAATGTCAACCACCCCTCCTGAATCAAAGATCCAGAAGGGGCTTGTAAAAGCCCAAGTTGAAATGAGTGTGTTAAAGATGGAACAAAAAAAAATCGATTTCTGGCAGGATCATTCCCTGGAATACCTTGAGATGGCATTGAAACATGATTACCAGGAACGGGTGACCCATGCCGATGGATATGGCAAACGCACCGGAGAGTGCGGAGATACCGTGGAGTTTTTTATCATGGCAACCCATGGAGAGATTACGTCCATCTCCTATGATATTGATGGATGTGTCAACACCAATGCCTGTGCCAATGCCGTCATTGAACTGACAAAGGGAAAATCCATGGAGGCTCTGTGGTCCATCACCCATGAAGATGTGTCCGCTTTTTTAAAAACACTTCCGTCCCATGAGGAGCATTGTGCCCAGCTGGCAGTGGGTGCCTTTTATCT
>CAYSSE010000227.1:0-6375 GCA_964433355.1 uncultured Desulfocicer sp. | reverse complement strand
ACCACCACATCCTCATAGGGATAGGTCAATTCCTGGATATCCGGATACCTGCCATAAAATTTTTTATCCCTGTGAGTCTGGATAAAATGGCGTAATGGAATCCTGAAAACCCGGGAAATTTCATTTCTATCAAAATAGATATCTCCCATTTGATCCCATATTCCAAGAAATGCTTCGATATCCCTATTTTTTATGGTCTGAAAATGACCCAGGGAGCCCACCACCGTCACCTGTTCCCGGGGGATAGCCATCTCTTCGTCAAGTTCACGCAGGGCTGTCTCCTCCCGATTTGCGTCCTCTGGATCCACATGACCACCGGGGAAGGCCATCTGATTGCGCCAAGGATATCCCTGACGGTCGGCTTTCTGGATCAGCAACATAAAAGGTTCGGGATGGCTACCGGCCAGGGCCATCACACTGGTGGGCTGAAACAAATTAGCGTCCGGAGCAAGGGGATGGGTGGCTTCATCAACGGCACGACTAAGCAGTTCATGACAATGGATCTCATGGGATAATATCAAAATCAGCTCCTTTTCTTAAGTACCCATGCATATGTTTTTCGGTATTCCACAGAGATATACCGTTGATATTTATGGATTTTATTTTGAGGAATATATACTCGGGTACTTATTTAGTATAATCCTGGCATTGAGACTGCTCAAGGGTCTATTCCAGATATAGCAAGGTATGTTCAAACTCACCCACAGCCACGGAATCCACCGCTTACCAATTTGCCAAAATTTCACCATACACAAGAGTGGGGAAAAAGCCAAATAGATTAATATGACCGGTAATCCGTCCTTTTTTAAATCATCCTAAAACTCAAAAAATGAAATGCCAGAAACCCCGGGCACCGGAGCATCTGAGGTCGCTGGACCTATGATTTGCCTTTTCAATGGGGTCCATGATAATAAAGAACCCAACCATCTGGCAACCATTACCCCACAATAAGGAGAATCAAGTATGTCAATCTATCGTTTTAATGAAAAAAGCCCCCAATTGGATCCCAGCGCCTATGTGGCCCCGGGTGCCACTCTTATTGGGGATGTTACCCTGGCGGCAAACGCCTCAGTGTGGTTCAACTGTGTCCTCCGGGGGGATTGTGATGCCATCATTGTAGGAAAAAATTCCAACATTCAGGATCTTACCATGTGCCATGCAGATTACAATGTTCCCCTTGTCATCGGCAAAGGGGTTACCATCGGCCACAATTGCGTGATCCATGGATGCCGCATTGAAGATGACTGCCTCATTGGCATGGGGGCCGTGGTGATGAATCATGCCGTCATCGGACGGGGCTCCATTGTGGCGGCGGGTACGGTGGTTCTTGAGAAAACGGTCATCCCCCCATTTTCACTGGTAACCGGGATCCCGGGAAAAATAAAAAGTCAAATGGATGAATCAATGATTGAAATCCTTCGGCTGCCAGCGGAAAATTATGCCCAACGGGCTGTGGATTATACTTCTGATAAGTTTAAAAAAATATCATAGCTGATTTTATGAAAAAAACACTCAAAAGACAACCACAAACACTGACTCTCAAAAAATGCCGCACTCCCCTTTTTCCCAAACTGATAGCCAGTGAAGCGTGGGAGGTGTCATGAAAGAACGACACCCCATGGACACATCAGAGACTCTCCACACTCTGATTAAATTATCGGCAGAAAATGAAGTGGTGGAATTCAAGGAAGCCAAGAACGCCTATGATTTTAATAAACTGGGCAAATACTTCTCCGCATTGAGTAATGAAGCCAACCTAAAACACCAACTCGTTGCCTGGTTGGTGTTTGGTGTTAATGATAATCATCAGGTGGTAGGTTCAAACTTTCGTTTTTCACGCAAAAAGCTGGACAGTTTGAAGGAGGAAATAGCCAATAAAACCACAAACCGCATTACCTTTATTGACATTCACGAAGTTCAGCATAAAAAGGGCCGTGTGGTGCTGTTTGAAATCCCAGCCGCTCCCAAAGGCTTACCCATCGCCTTTAATGGGCATTATTACGGCCGTGACGGAGAAGCTCTGTCACCACTCAATATAGAAGAAATCGAACGGATTCGTTTCCAGGCAACGCTGGAAGACTGGAGCACAGCGATTGTGCATGACGCCAATTTTGAAGACCTGGATAAAGATGCCATCCAAGTTGCAAGAAAAAACTTCAAAAACAAGTTTCCCGATAAAGCAGAGGAGGTGGATACCTGGAATGATATAACTTTCCTGAATAAAGCCAAATTATCCATAAAGGGGAAATTAACCCGTACCGCTTTATTATTGTTGGGTAAAGATGAAGCAGAATATCTTTTGTCTCCTGCCGATGTCAAAATACGCTGGTTACTCAAGGATCATCAAAACCACGACCGGGATTATGCATTGTTTGGTATGCCCCTGTTGCTCGCTGTGGATAAAGTTTATTCTAAAATTCGCAATTTGAAATATCGCTATATCTGCGAAGGCACGCTTTTTCCTGAAGAAATAGATCAATATGAGCCGTTTACCATCAGAGAAGCATTGAATAATTGCATAGCTCATCAGGACTATACAAAAGCCGGTCGTATTAATGTGGTTGAGATGCCGGATCAGTTGATTTTTACAAATCTTGGTAATTTTATTCCTGGCGATGTGGAAAAAGTTGTTAAAGAAGATGCCCCTGAAGAGTACTATCGGAATCGTTTTCTTGTAGCCGCAATGTTTAATCTAAAAATGGTTGATACCGCTGGAGGAGGTATTCGTAAAATGTTTAACTTCCAAAGGGAGCGTTTCTTCCCGATGCCGGAATATGATCTGTCGGCCAACCGAGTCAAGGTAACAATTATTGGGAAAATTCTTGATATGGATTTTTCGCATATTTTAGCCAAAAATGCGGAATTGTCACTTGAGGAAATTATTACTCTTGATAAAGTGCAAAAAAACAAAATGATTTCTGATGCAGAAGCAAAACTTTTAAAGAAAAAAGGATTAATTGAAGGCAGAAAGCCCAACTATTTTCTTTCCATTAATATTGCTCAATCAGCGGGGAAAAAGGCGGAGTATTCAAAAAATAAAGCGTTTGAGAAACAATACTACTTAGACCTTATATCCAAGGCAATTGGCGAGCACGGTTCACTTACACGCCGGGACATCGATAATTTACTCTGGGAAAAACTACCAAATTTCATGGATGACAAACAAAAAAAATACAAAGTGGGTAATCTCTTAGGGGAACTTAAAAGACAGGAAAGCATTAAGAATACTGGCACAATGAAAAAGCCATCATGGGTTCTCATAAAATAGCAACGAATAAAATTTTACGAATAAAAACAAATATTTTTACGAGCATAAAAACACAAAAACACAATAGATTGTGTTTAACATCGAAACAACAATACTATATATTGATCATATATAACATGATTGAATAGCACCATTACGAGTAAAGCATGAACAGGTTTACAAAATACAGGCATCCTCCAAATGAAATCATGAAAAAAATAATTTGAAGTAAAACTGGTTGTTGGACTTTTTAATAAATGCATCATTGATTCAAGCCGTAAGGGACTTCACCATAATAAAACTACCCGCTTTCAAATTTAATGCTCAGTATTTACAGCATATTTTAAGTGAAGATGGGTAAGTTATTTGGCATGAACTCCCTAACAGAAGTTGCCAACTTGCACCAGATGCCCCATGAAGAACTCAGGATAACCAAAATTGGAAGCAAATCCCAAAAGAATTGAGCCACATTGCGAAAAAAGGAATAAATTCAAATAATGGATGAACAGCAAGCCAACAATCCCTTGCACGGCATTTCTCTGGAACAGATTGTAAACACCTTGGTTGACCACCATGGCTGGGGCGAACTGGGACGTCGCATTGATATTCGATGCTTCAACCATGACCCCTCTGTAAAATCCAGCCTCAAATTTTTGCGAAAAACGCCCTGGGCACGGAAGAAAGTCGAAACTCTTTACATTGGTTTGAAAAAATGGGTGGGATGACGGCATCCTTCATCCACCGGTTTACACATTTATGGGAGCAATCCTTTTTAGGAAGCATTCCCCAAAAATGTCGGATTCTTTTGGAATAATACAAAGAATACCCCCTTTTATTTAAGGAATCCGGATCTTCCGGTGTATACCATATCCTTGAGCAACTTACCTGCCAATGCCACCTTACCCAATGCTCCTTTGCGGTTTTCCATGAGAATGGTGTGAAGCTCTTCCCTGTCCTTTGGTGGACGGGTTATCTTCTCTTTTTTGACCAGAGTAATGGCCTTTTGGGGGCAGGTGGGTACACACACCCCGCACCCAAGGCAAACATTAAGATATAGCTGGGCCCGGGGGGGTTCCCCAGTTACCTGTATGGCATCCACCTGACATCTGTTTTCACACACACCGCACCCATTGCACATGTCCTTATCCACCCGGGCCTGGAAATTGGATACCCAAAAATCAAGGGGTTTTGGCAATTTTTGATGGATACTGAGCATGCCGCAACAGCAGCCACAACAGGAGCAGATGAATTCAGGCTTTTCCGTGTTGGACGGTTGAAGCACCAGCCCCTGCTTCTGGTTTTTATTCATGATGGACAGGGCCTCTTCCCGGGTGATTTCCCGGCCCACATCCCCAAGCAGACAGGTCTGTGCAATGTCTCCCAGGGCCAGACAGGTCTCGGTGCGCCGGGTCACTTTGCAGGGACTGCCCTGCATCTCTTTTTTTTTACGGCAGATACATTCCACAATGACAAAAGGGCCGGATGCTCCGGCAATGAGGGTGGTAATCTCATCAAATGTGGCCACCGGGCTCTCCAGGGGAATACTTTTGTGAATGGGAATGGTGCGCATCTGGGGAAGTTTTGTGCCCAAAAAGTCCATGCCGAAACCCATACTTCCGGTGTAGTCGTCAAAATCCTTGAGAAATGCCGGAGACATGCGCTCCAACTGCATCTCATACATTCCCACCACCAGAGGAGAATTGCAGTACTGGTACCGGCCATTCTTTATTCTGGACTCAATGCCCCCCTTTTGTTGGATACGGCTCAATATTTTTTCCAGGAATTCCGGGGAACTGACCCGATGCGTCACCCTTGGGAATAAACGATCCAGGGACTCAAATCCATGGCTTAAATGACAAGCAATTTCCGCCTCCTCCGGTGTGAATATATGCTTTAACAACCGGATATCAGCGCCATTTTTTGCCGCGGGAAATCCCACCACCTGTTGGTCCAGATGCTTTTGCAGCCTTCGATAAATCTTGTCTTCCCTTGCCATGGATGTGTTCCTTTTTTCTTACTCACTCTTACTCATTTGAGTCTGAGCAATGAAAAATTCCTTCTTGTTTATTTCGGTTGCGTAATGGGATTACAATAGAGGTAAGAGCCATAACCTGTCAATAATTTCATCTGGGTAAAAAATTAAAAGCCCTTGGTTCCATGCCCTTTGAAAATTAGTTGAATTATTTTATAAATTCTCCTAAAATATTCAAAAAGGATAAATATGACTCGAAAAGAAAAACTTATTTTAAAGCTTCAGCAACGCCCTAAAAATTCACATGGGATGAATTGACAAACGTACTTAGACACATGGGATATCGAGAAATTAAGATAGGTAAAACAGGAGGTTCTCGACGTCGATTTATACATGATTCTGCGTCAACTATCACACTGCATAAACCCCATCCTCAAAATATCCTGAAACGCTATGCGTTAGGCCAAATATTGGATATATTGAAACAGGAGGGAATGATATGAAAAATTTCATGCATTATAAAGACTATTATGGTTCTGTAAATTATAGCGATGATGATCAAGTCTTTTTTGGCAAGATTGAATATATTAAAAGTTTTGTCAATTATGAAGGCACTGATGTTGCAGGATTAAAGCACGCTTTCCAGGAAGCCGTGGATGATTATTTAGAACTTTGTCACAATGAGAGTATTATGCCAGACCAATCTTTTCGAGGAAGTTTTAATGTTCAAACAGGATCAGAACTCCACCGGCAAGCTACTTTATATGCCAAAAAAAATGGTATAGATTTAAACAATGTCGTAATAGCAGCCCTTAAACAATATTTATCACCTACAAATTACGGCACTGGTTCAGTTGGATAAATACCTGATTTAACTAAAAATATTTAGAAAACCCTAAACAATCACAACTAAAAGTTATATAGTCATCAATACCTTCTTCAAATTTGCGAGCTGTGCGGGTAGCAATTATTTACAGAGCATTAACAATACAAATGTAATAAATTAGGGTGGTTTTAGCCTTCAAGCAGTATCTATACCTTGTAAATAGCACTGAGGTTCTGATTCAAATAGGCTCAGCGATGATCTACCCGCACAGGTCGCAAATTTGAAACCGATTTGAAATTTAAAAAAACAATACCATATATTGTGATAATA
>CAYSSE010000226.1:0-6384 GCA_964433355.1 uncultured Desulfocicer sp. | reverse complement strand
TACCCCTCCCCGGGGGCTCTGCTGAGGCTACTTGGACACTTCATTTTCATATAACATACATGGCTGTAAAACCAGCCACAACGAAAAATGAAAGTCTTTTAATTCCAGCGTGTTGGTGAGACTTTCTTATAAAAACATACATGGCTGTAAGCACCAGCCACAACGAAGATTGAAAGTCCTTTTTGGTTTGCCAGGACTTTCTGATAAAACTGATGACTATCTCTAAAATAAAAAAGACAGGAGTCCCAAATGACCCAACCAATACTTGAAACAAATTTTAAGAATCTTAACATGGTAAGAAAAGGAAAAGTCCGGGATATTTACGATCTTGGAGACACACTTCTTATGGTCACCACAGACAGGCTTTCCGCCTTTGACGTGGTTTTGCCCAATGGCATTCCAGATAAAGGAAAGGTTCTGACACAAATTTCTGCATTCTGGTTCAAGGAGATGGAAGATCTCATTGGCAATCACCTTATCAGCCATGACGTGGATCAGTTTCCAGAAATCTGTAAGCCTTATGCGAAAATTCTTGAGGGAAGAAGTATGCTGGTGAAAAAGGCAGAACCCCTTCCGGTTGAGTGCATTGTCCGGGGATATATTTCAGGCTCAGGCTGGAAATCTTATCAAAAAGAGGGACATGTCTGCGGTATCAAGCTGCCCCAGGGACTAAAGGAATCAGACAAGCTGCCCCAGCCCCTTTATACCCCATCCACCAAAGCCGAGGTGGGGGATCATGATATTAATGTTGATTTTGATCACACGGTTAAGCTTCTTGGGAAAGCCCAGGCGGAAAAACTCAGAGATCTGAGCCTGGCCATTTATAACAGAGGGGTGGAAAAGGCCCTTTCAAAGAATATTATCATTGCCGACACCAAATTTGAGTTTGGTGTGGTGGATGGTGAGATCATTCTCATAGATGAAGTGCTGACCCCGGATTCTTCCCGGTTCTGGCCCCAGGCAACCTATTGCCCCGGTGGTGCCCAGAAAAGTTTTGATAAACAATTTATCCGGGATTGGCTGGAATCTTCCGGCTGGGATAAAAAAGCGCCGGGACCGGAACTTCCAGCCGATGTCATCAAACACACCTCAGAAAAATATCTGGAAGTCCTCGGGCTTATTACCGGATAGGAACAAAATATATTCAGCATGACTACTTTAATGTTGAGCAAGGAAAATCCGACATCATATTTGCTTTTATATGAAAGAGTAGATGCGTCTAACACTCTTTCAAGCTTCGTTGTGGGCAGGCCGGGGTCAGAATACGGTCTGCCCGTGGCAGTTATAAAAAAATAATCGAACCAATGGTCATTACGTTGAAGGTGGCAGGAATCTGCCTGCTGCCACCTTCATGCTTAATTACTCTTCCTCTTCTTCTGCCTTAATTTTTTCAATAACCTTCTGGGACATATCACCTGGAACCTCGTCATAATGACCAAATTCCATGGTAAAGGTACCCCGGCCTCCGGTCATGGATCTCAGATCCGGTGCATATCTCAAGAATTCTGCCATGGGAACATTGGCATTGATCACCTGTTTTTCTCCTTCGGTGTCCATGCCTAACACACGACCCCGGCGGGAGTTAAGATCTCCCATGATATCGCCGGTGAACTCATCGGGAACCAGGATGGAAACATTCATGATGGGTTCCAAAAGGACTGATTTTGCCTGTTCAGCCGCTTTTCTAAAGGCAATGGAGCCCGCCATTTTAAAGGCCATTTCAGATGAATCAACGGAGTGATAGCTACCATCGTCCAGGGTCACTTTAAAATCAACACAGGGAAACCCTGCCAGAAGGCCCTTTGCAGATGCTTCTATCACGCCCTTTTCCACGGCAGGAATATAAGTTCTGGGAATGGAGCCCCCCACGATGGCATCCACAAACTCAAATCCTTTGCCCTTGGCAATGGGTTCCAGGGTAATCCAGCAATCACCAAACTGTCCATGACCACCGGACTGTTTTTTATGCTTTCCCTGAACCCGAATTTTTCTCTTAAAGGTTTCTCTATAAGGTATTTTGGGGGTTTTAATCCCCATCTCCACATTGAATTTTCGTTTGATTTTTTCAATGGTGGTTTCAATGTGTACAAGCCCGCGACCCGAGAGAACGGTTTCGTTGGTCTCCACCTCCCGTTTGAGTTGGAGCCCCGTGTCTTCCTCAAGAATTTTTCTCAGGGCCCCATGGATTTTATCCTCGTCACCCTTGTTTTTGGCGTAAACAGCAAATGAAATAACCGGGGGCATGGGCTTGGGAGCCTCAAATATAATCTCTTTATCACCACTCATGGTATCGCCGGTAAAGGTCTCTTTGAGCTTGGCAACCGCCACGATGGAACCGGGCAGAGCCTCGGTGATGGGGGCCTGTTCTTTACCCCGGATTTCCAGAAGCTGTGTGAAACGCTCTTTGGTGTTTTTATTTACATTGAGAAAGGTTCCCTCTTTGCCCAGCGTGCCAGAAATGACCCGGAACAAAGACAGTCTGCCCGCATAGGGATCAACAATGGTATTAAAAACATACCCATAAAAGGGGGCATCGGGATCAGGGGCAATTTCCACCGCTTCACCTGCTTCATCTTTGGCGATCCAATTACCACGATCCAGGGGGGAGGGCATGCAGGTGTTGATGAAATCAAAGAGAAGGTCAATGCCAATAAATTTGGTAGCAGACCCGCACAGCACCGGTGAAAATTCACAGGCAAGCACTCCTTTTCTAAAGGTGGCTTTTAATTCATCTTCTGTAAGTTCTTCACCTTCCAGGTATTTTTCAAGCAGATCGTCATCCAGCTCTGCAATATTTTCAACAAAGGATTCCCGGGCAGCTTCATAGGCATCGGTCATCTCTGCCGGGATATCGGTCTGGGTGGACTTTCCTTTTTCATCATAGATATGGGCCTTGCCTGAAATAACATCCACAATTCCCTTAAAGTCATCCATCTGCCCAATGGGAAGTTGAACAATAATGGCTTTTCTTTTCAGGGTGTTTTCACAGATGACGGCAATCTCATCCACATTGGCCCGTTCCTTGTCCATCTTATTAATAAAGAGTACCGATGGGAGGTTGTATTCTTCCACACACACGGCAACTTCTTCGGTCATGGCACTGGGACCATCCACACCATCCACAACGATGATGACACTGTCTGCTGCAGGAATACAGGTTTTGGCAGCGGAAAAGAAATTTTGATCTCCAGGGGTATCCATCAGGGTAACGGGGTGTTTTTTCCAGGTGTATTTATGGAAAGCACTGCTCACACTCTGCTGTTTTCTCACTTCTTCCGGCTGAAAATCCATGGCGGTGTTGCCCTCTTCAACCTTACCCAGACGCTTGATAACGCCAGCGCTGAAAAGCATTGATTCAGCCAAAGAAGTTTTACCCGCACCCCCATGACCTGCCAGAGCGATGTTTCTCAATTTTGCGATTTGTTCCGTCATTACAGCTCCTTTTCCAGTGATTAACTCAAGTTTTAGAAATATGTTTTTTAAATAAACAGGCCGCTTTATTGGAACCTGATTTCTTTAAACAGGCCATGCTTTTTATGAATACATAAAGCATTAATCATGCCAAAATAACAATAATTCACGCCTGAGACCCTATAAATTTACCAATTCCAAAAGTTGAGTGATTAATAAGTTGAATCAATAATTTACATATATCAATTTGCATCAATGATGCAAGGATAGTTTTGTCATGGGTAGGATAAACTCAACATTTCCCTTGGGGCCTGGCACCGGAGATTCAATAACAGGAAGGGTTTCATACCCCCGATGGATAAAAAAGGATACAATCTCTCCCACAATCTCCATCCTTAAGACCGGATCTCTCACCACGCCTCCTTTACCGATGCGCTCCTTACCTGCCTCAAACTGGGGTTTGATCAAGGCCAGAATCAAGGTGCCGGGTTTCATGAACTGTTCTGCTGCGGGCACCACCAGTTTTAATGAAATAAAAGAGGTGTCTATGGTGATAAGATCCATTAATTCCCCAATGATTTCAAAATCAATATATCGGATATTGGTGCGTTCAATGACAATGACCCGGTCATCCTGCCGCAGGGACCAGGCCATTTGACCATACCCCACATCCACGGCATAGACCTTTGCTGCACCATTTTGGAGCATGCAGTCGGTGAACCCCCCGGTGGAGGCCCCAATATCCAGACAGGTAAGCCCGGATAAATCCAGGGAGAGCACATCCAATGCCCTTTCAAGTTTGAGCCCCCCCCGGCTGACATAGGGAATATCTTTTTCTTTTAACACCACCGTTGCATGGGGGAAAAATTTTATCCCGGCTTTGTCCACCCGCACATCATTCACCCGTACATTGCCAGCCATAATCATGGCCCGGGCCCTTTCCCGGGAGGGAACCAGACCCTTTTCCACCATGAGGGCATCCAGCCTGGTCTTAATATTTTTAACCACGGCCCAGCAGCTCCTTTGCTGCGGATAAGATAGCTGCTGCATCCACCTTATATGCGTTGCGTAAAATTTCCTGGGGGCCATGCTCCACAAAGGTGTCGTTTATACCCACCCGTCTGATTTTACAGTTAAAGGCGTCATTGTCCGCCAAAAGTTCCAGCACCGCACTACCAAATCCTCCGTCCAGGACATGCTCTTCAATGGTGATCACTTTTCCGGTTTTTGCTACGGTGTCAAGGATAAGCCTTTTGTCCAGGGGCTTGATGAATCTGGCATTGATAACTGCCACGGAAACCCCCTCTTTTTCAAGAACATCAGCGGCCTTTAGGGCCTCTTGCACCGTTCCGCCCACTGCAAGAAGCAAAAGATCATGCCCCTCCTGGATCAATTCCCCTGTACCAATGTCCAGAATAGGGGCAGTGGGGTCAATGTTCACCCCTTCTCCTTTGCCCCGGGGATATCTCAGGGCAATGGGACCATCATGGTTGACAGCGGTTCTAAGCATAATGCTCAGTTCGTTTTCATCTTTGGGAGCCATGAGGGTCATGTTGGGAATATTTCTTAGGAATGCATAATCAAAGAGTCCGTGATGGGTGGGGCCGTCTTCCCCCACAATCCCTCCGCGATCCAGGGCAAAGATAACGGGATGATTGTCAATGCACACATCATGTAAAATTTGATCATAGGCCCGCTGCATAAAGGTGGAATAAATGGCCACCACCGGTCTCATACCCCGGGATGCCATACCTGCAGCAAAGGTGACGGCGTGTTGCTCGGCAATACCCACATCAAAAAAACGTTGGGGAAATTTTTCCGCAAACGTTTTTAGCCCCGTTCCCTCGGGCATGGCAGCGGTGATGGCCACCACCCGGTCATCCGTGGTCGCAATTTCCAACAGGGTGTCACCAAACACCTGGGTGTAAGTGGGAATTTTATTCGTTTGCGGTGGATTTGTCTGGGAGGAGGGGCTGTCACCTGTTTCAACATCAAAAGCCCCCACGCCATGGTAGTACACAGGATTTTTTTCCGCCGGAGGATACCCTTTGCCCTTGGTGGTAATAACATGGAGCAGCACAGGTTCATTGTGTTTTTTGATATTTTCCAGGATATCAATGAGATGATTTAGTCGATGACCGTCAATGGGGCCAAAATAATCAAAATTAAAAGCTTCAAACAGCATTCCCGGGGTGACAAAGGTTTTAAAAGATTCTTCGGATCGTTTGGCAAGTCGATAAACCTCCTCCCCAATGCCTGGCAATGATTTTAAAAATACGCCAAACTCTTTTCTCATGCTCTGGAGAGAGTGAGCTGACAATTTTCTGCTTAAAAAAGATGAAATGGCCCCCACATTGGGGGAGATGGACATGTCATTGTCATTGAGAATCACAATGAGATCCCGCTCTGAATCACCGGCCTGGTTCAAGCCCTCATAGGCAAGACCTGCAGTGAGGGAGCCATCTCCAATGACGGAAATCACTTTGGATTGATCCTGTTTCAAATACTTTGCACTGGCAATGCCAAGCCCGGCGGAAATCGAAGTGCTGGCATGTCCCACAGTAAAGGCATCACAGGGGCTTTCACTGATTTTAGTGAATCCGGAAATCCCCTTGTATGATCTCAAAGTATCAAATTGCTTATCCCTTCCGGTGAGCAATTTATGGGCATATGCCTGGTGTCCCACATCCCAGATAAGGCTGTCCACAGGCAAATTAAACACGTAGTGAATGGCCAGGGTCAGCTCAACAGCACCCAGACTGGAGGCCAGATGTCCCCCGGTTTTTGAGACCACGGAAATAATTCTTTCCCTGATTTCTTCTGCCAGAATTGGCAGTTCTTTCCGGGAAAAGGTCTTAAGATCATCACCGTTTTGAATCTGTTGAAGCAGGGTCACCTCTTTATTCTCCTTGATGGCAGGTACTGGGTTTATAGGTACTGGGTTTATAGGTACTGGGTTTATAGGTACTGGGT
>CAYSSE010000225.1:0-6399 GCA_964433355.1 uncultured Desulfocicer sp. | reverse complement strand
TTAGACAGCCCAATTGGTCTGTTCCATTACCCCTCCCCGGGGGCTCTGCTGAGGTGCCCAGAAGTTCTATTTTCTAATAAAAAATACTAAAATGTTTAAAAACACCCTTAATGGACGGTGACCTCAGACTTGCCAAGGGCATTCATACAAAGAAACCCTTGCACCAGCTCCTCAATGCTCATCTCACCTTCCCGCAACAACGCCTGAACCGCCACCCCCTGGAGCCCGGCGATGAATCCAATGGCAACGGCCCGATTAATTTTTTCCGGGGAAAATCGATTCAATGCCGCTTCAAAGGCATCCACAAATCTATCATAAACCGCCTGAACCTTTTGGATCACCGGTCCTCGGATGCTGCTGAACTCAGCTGCCAGGGAGGTCATACTGATGATGATATCGGGATCGGTATGAAACCGTTCAACAAAAATATCAGCCATTCCTGTGATCATGCTTTTACGATCTGCATGCTCCTGGGCTAAAAATTCAATGTATTCTTCAAAATTATGATCCAGGTTTTCCACCACAGCATCCAAAATATCTTTTTTAGATCCAAAATGGTGAAATACGGCTCCAGTGGTCATGCCGATGTGCTGGGCAATATCTTGTATGGTGGTCTTATGAAACCCCAATGTGGCAAAAAGATGGGTTGCCTCCTCTATGATTTTCCCATGGGTGGCAAGTCGCCGGGCCTCTTTTTTATTTGGTATATGATTCATGATGTTCTACTCCCAAACGCTTTAAAGTTGATTCAAACGGAATCCCCTTTTTACTCCACCCCCGCTGTGAATAATAGTCCTGTTTCATATAATCCATATCTTTTTGGGAAATCCGATGGCCTTTGTGGGGCCCATCGGGCAGGGGTTCTGACACAAATCTTCTGGGCAGCCGATCTTGGGCAGGATCAAGCCCTTCCCTTAAATTAAAAAGCCGGGTCAGGTTCCAGATTCTTTCTCCAGTTTCGTCAAACAGGTTTTTTTTCACCGCTTGCCCGGTTGCCGCAGCCAGGAGTAATCCATAGGTATCTCCTGAGATACCAAAACTGCCAAAATCACATTTTACCAGGGTATCCAGACCTGCTGAATAATTTTGCAGGGAAAATACCAATTCTGCTTTCCCAACGGTGTCCAGGGGATCCATCTGTTTCCCCTTCCACTCAACGCCCCCCACCTCATAAGAGATGGGAAAGGCCCGCTGGTGACATGCCCCCCGATCGGCGGTCATGATGGCAAGCCCCATTCCCGAAGCCCCCCGGGGGCCCCATGCCGGTGCTTCCATGCCCTTGACATGTACGGCCATGTCTTTGGCACCTTTGCCAATGATTGCAGCGGCTTTTTTAACCCCCTGGGCCAGGGTGCGTCCCAGATTACTGTCTTGGTTTGCAATGGTTTTAATGAGATATTCTGCCGCCTGGATATTGCCGAACTTCAGCTCCACGCCTTCCGGAGAGTCAATGAGTCCCTTTTCCCCAAGTTCCATGGCAAAACCGATGACAGCCCCTGTGGACATACTGTCAATGCCCAAAAGATCGCACAATTTAACCAGATGGGCCACGGCCCTGACATCACTGATATCAAGATTAGATCCCATCAATGCCGCAGATTCATACTCCAGCATATCGGTGATGATTCCCTTGTATTTCCCGGTTCTAACCGCCCCCATTTTACTGCATCTTATGGGGCACCCCATGCAGGCAGAACTGCCCAACCATAGCTGCTTGGATTGACCAATATCAGAAAGATTACTGCTTTTTTCAAAGGTTCCCCCCGCATAATTTTTATGGGGAAGTAAGCCGGTTTCATTGGCGTAATCAACGGAACCGGCCGTACCACCAGCTTTCATGGCATCAATGTCAGGGCTGGCATCCAGTTCTGCCCGGGCTTTGTCACAGGCCAAGATAAAGGAGGTTCCGTTGTTAATACCCACAATGCCCGTGCCCCGCACCGCAATGGCCTTAAGGTTTTTAGATCCCATCACGGCCCCGGCACCGCCCCTTCCGGCCTGACGATTATATTCACACCCGATCAGGGCATAATTCACCATATTTTCGCCAGCCTGGCCAATGGATGCCACCCGCACAGAATGATCCCCCAGCTCTTTTTTGATGGCATGGTTTGCCTCCAGGGTGTCCTGACCCCAGAGATGGGCTGCATCCCGTACTTCAAGGGTACCATCATCAATCCAAAGGTAGACCGGTTTGTCTGATTTTCCCTGGACAATAATGCCGTCATATCCGGCATATTTAATTTCAGGGGCGAAATGCCCCCCAAAATAACTGTCCAGAAAGGTGTGGGTCAACGGCGATTTCGTCACAATGCATCCCCGCATGGCAGGAGCCATGGTGCCGGTGAGGGGACCGGTCATGATCATGAGAATATTTTCCGGGGACAATGGATCCGTACCCGGAGCAAGCAGATCATAGAGAAGTCTGGCCCCAAATCCTTTGCCCCCGATATATTGTTCTCTCATCTTGCGGGATAAAGGGATTTCCCGGGATGTTAAGGTATTTAAATCCACAAGGAGAAATTTATTCATGTATGCTTCATTCATCTTTTTCTCCTCCATTTATCCATTCAAGAGCACCGGTGGGACAGGCAGATACACACAGGGGATCGCCCATGCAGGTATCACATTTCACCGCTTTTTTAGTTTCCGGATCCAGTTTCACCATGCCCTCTGGGCAAAATTGCACGCACAATCCACAGCCCACACAGCGACTCTCATCAATGAGAACCACCCCTGCCTCGTTCCTTGAATACGCCTTGGCCGGACAGACATTCATGCAATAGGCATTGGCGCACTGGTTACACACCACGGGCTTGTGGTAAAGATTTTCCCTTGTATTTTGAATCAGCAACCTGGATCGTCGGGTATTATACCCCCCATGCCACCGCATGGAGCAGGCCAACTGGCAGATATTGCAACCCGTGCAGAGATCAAAATTGGTTTTGATAAATGAATTAATGGTTCCGCCTCCTTTGACTGCTATGGTTTAAAGCGGTTCTGTATTTTGAGCGTCGAATATCTCGATATATATCACATATTATGTAATATGCAAGTCATTTCTCACAAGTTTATCTTGCTTTTCAAAAAACACTGTGATAGAGATTTTAACTACAGATCGCATATTACATACTACGTGATAGAAAACTGTATTCAACTTCAACACGAAGGAAGGAACAGTATGCTAAAACTGACGAACGTCACCAAAAAATTTGGTGAACTGACCGCCGTCAATTCGCTGAGCTTTACCGTTTCCAAGGGTCAGGTATTCGGAATTGCAGGGCCCAATGGAGCAGGGAAGTCCACCCTGTACAACCTGATCTCCGGTCTCTATTCCTTTGAGGGAGCCATCGCCTTCAAGGGTAAAGATATTGGAGGTTTGCCCCCCCACAAAATCGCAAAACTGGGTATCTCACGAACTTTCCAGATTCCCCAGACATTCCCCAGTCTGAGTGTGGAAAAAAGCATTGGTGTGGGAAATCATTTTGGTAGCAAGGAGGGGTTTGAACAGGACTATGTGGACAAAATTTTAGAATTCGTAAACCTTAAAGATAAACGAAATGCCATGGTGGGGCAGCTTAATCTTCTGGACAAAAAAATGATTATGATCGGGGCGGCCCTGGCCACCAAGCCTGAGATATTGATGCTGGATGAACCCATGGCCGGTTCCAATGCCAAGGAGATCATTCAACTGATGAACTTGATCCAACGCATCAACAAAGATCTGGGTGTCACCATTATCATTATCGAACATTTCATGAAGGTTCTCACGGAACTGACGGAAAAACTCTTGATCATCGAGACGGGTACGGAAATTTGCTGCGGAGATCCCGTTGTCGTCACCAGTGACCCCCGGGTCATCGAATGTTATCTGGGGGATGGAACATGATAAAAGTCCATGATTTAAACGCATATTATGATGATTTTCATGTGCTTAAGAATGTCTCCCTGAACGTAGGAAAAGGAGAGGTGGTGGTCATGCTGGGCCCCAACGGTCATGGAAAAAGCACCGTTCTAAAATCCATCTGCGGTCTGGTTGAAAAGGTGACGGGAAACATTATCTACGACGGCGAAAATATCACCGGCCTGGGTTCTGAAAAGCTGGTGAACAAAGGCATCACCTATATTGCAGAAAATCGGGAGCTCTTTCCGGAGATGACGGTGCTGGAAAATCTTAAGCTGGGGGCCTATTCCCAGTCTGCCAGGCCCCACGAACGAGAAAATCTGGAAAAGGTATTTACATTGTTCCCTCGCCTGGCGGATCGTCAGAAACAACTGGCATCCACCATGAGCGGTGGAGAGGCAAGAATGCTGGCCATTGCCAGAGGGCTCATGTCCAATGCCGATTTTCTGGCCATTGATGAGCCCTCCCTTGGGCTGCAACCCAATCTCCGGGACGAGGTGGCACGAATCATTAAAGAGATTAACACCCAGGGAATCACCGTCCTGGTGGTGGAGCAGAATATCCCCCAGATCACGGAACTTGCAGATAAAATTTATGTACTGGAAGAGGGGATGATCTCCTTTCAAGGAAGTAAGGAAGAGGCCCTTGGCAATGATCATTTAAAAGAAATTTTTCTTGGCATGTAACAGGAGAGACAAAGATGTTCATTGAAATCATAGATGTCATCATCAGCGGCCTGATCAACGGATCAGTCTATGCCCTTATGGCCGTGGGGCTCACCCTGATCTACGGGGTATCCAAGGCCTTTAATTTCGCCTATGGCTCTTTTTACAGCCTGGGGGGGTATATCGCCTTTTTGTTGTTCAGCATCCCCTTTTTTAATAATTATTTCGTTGTCCTCTGCCTGGCAGCCCCCGTTCTCCTGATATTTGGTTTTTTCATTGAAAAACTCTTGGTGGCCCCTTTACGAAAACGGGATGACTGGGAGGTCAAGGTGATGATGATCACATTGGGATTGGCCCTGTTTCTGGACAACTCCTACCAGGTGGTCTTTGGTGCCCGGATGAAATCATTGCCCTCCATGCTGGAAGGAAACTTTGAAATGGGGGAGTTTATTCTATCCTACCAGGATGTGATGATCTTTATATTCTCCATTGGGGGAATCCTGCTCTTTAGATGGTTTCTAAACAATACCCGCACCGGTATGTCAGTCAGGGCCGTGGCCCAGAACCCTGCCGGTGCCCAGATTGTGGGGATTCCCAAGGACTTTGTATTTGCCGCCACCTTTGCCATCTCCACCGTGATGGTGGGTATGGGCGGTATTCTCCTGGCCCAGAAATATTTTATTACCCCGGCAGGCGGGTGGGATATTCTGGTCAAGGCATGGGTCATCACGGCCTTTGGGGGCATGGGCAGCATCAAAGGGGGTCTTTACGCCGCCTTTATCGTTGGCATGTTGGAAGCCTTTGTGGGATGGTATTTTGGAATGACATGGACGCTCATCGCATTATTTGCCGTATTGTTGACAACCCTGGCAGTAAGACCCCAGGGACTTATGGGGAAATGGGGATAAGATCACAATGGAAAATAAACGAATAACCATATTTTTAGCCGTTATCTGGGGGGTTGTGGCCATCCTCCCGGTGTTTTTTGGATCCACCAATTTTATCATGCATATCTTGATCATGTGCCTGATCTGGTCGGTGGTGGCCTCGTGCTGGGATCTGATCATGGGATTTGCCGGTATCTTTTCCTTTGGGCAGGTGGCTTTTTTTGTCATCGGTGCCTATTCTTCAGCCATTATCTCGGCTCGGTTCGGCGTGCCACCGATCTTTTCTGTTTTCATTGCAGGCATCATTACCGCAGGTATCGGGATTCTGGTGGGACTTCCCTGCCTAAAGCTCAAGGGCGCTTACATTGCCCTTGTCACCTTTGCGGTACACATGATATTGGAGCCGGTTCTGAAAGGAGATATCGGACGGGCCCTGGGGACAGGGGGTTCCCGGGGAATTTTAACCATTGTCCCCATGAATATATTTGGGTATACGTTCACAAGTTCCGATCCCATTCCCTACTTTTATCTGTTGTTCCTGGTGGCTGTTATCTGCTCCGTTATTATACTGATGGTCATCAAATCCCATTGGGGAACCGCCTTTCTGGCATTAAAAGATGCCGAAGATTTTGCCTCCTGTCTGGGGGTCAGCGCCTTTAAATATAAGCTCATGGTATTTGCTTTGACCTCATTTTTGACGGGTATGATTGGCGGATTTTACGCCCATTATGTGGGGATGCTCTCCACAAGAATGTTGGGCATTGACCTCTTTGTCACCCTCATGGTCATCCTGGTCATCGGCGGCGTGGGGAAATTTCCCGGTGCAATAATTGGTGCTTTTATCACCATTGCCCTCAACGAAATGCTCTCACCATTGGGCTCCTACCGCCCCATTATACTGGGTGCCATGGTGGTGATCCTGGTTCTTGTTTTACCCGACGGC
>CAYSSE010000224.1:0-6468 GCA_964433355.1 uncultured Desulfocicer sp. | reverse complement strand
AAGTTCCGGCATTTTTTTACTGGAGAGTATCCCATTGATGATCTTTTTTGAAGCCGCATTTTCAAGATACTGAATATTATCTCTGTATTCCCTGATCTCTTTAACCGCTTTTTCCTCATATTGTTCCAGAAATTTTTCCAGCGTTTCATCAATGGATGACAACTCCTGGCTCAATTTTGTATATTTATCATGGTGGAGCGCATCCGGGAAGGAGCATTTACTGCATTTAACGCCCTGTTCAAGCTGCTCATCCAGGGAAGGGTTCATACATCGATATTTATATAGATCCTGCCACCCGGCAATGGTTGCATTGAGTTTTGATTCAGATATGCACTGAAGTTTTTGCAAGAGATTCAGTCTCTGGAATGTATCGGTGTGGAGATATGCGTCAAGGTTGTTCCATTCGAGATCTTCTCCCACGCATTCACGATGAAGGGGTAAATAAAGATCATAGATATAGATCTTCTTGAACTGCTCAATTTTTCCTTTCAGGGGGTTTCGCTGGGAACGGTCCAGAAATTTATCCGTGGTGGTGCAGATGAGAAGTATTTCCTCTTTAATTTCTAAGAGTTTTAAGGTTTTTTCCGTTTCCAATAACAGATGGCTGTTTTTATCCAGCAGTTCAAGGGCATCTTCACAGTAACTGATCCCTGAATGTACATACCCTTCATACGCCTGTAATGCTTCCACAATGTTTGAAAGCTTTTCAAGCATCAGTTTAATCCCCTGGGTATCCACATTTTTTGATTCCAGGTAGGTTTCAACGGCGCTAAACTGGGTGGGGTTGCTGATATCAAATCGGTGCCAGTCCAGTTCTCTGATATCATCCATCTGTTGGTCAATCTCATCCAGATGGATATATATATGGTGTTTTTGCTTCAACCCATGGAGCGTGTCATCCAGTGTTTTAATCAGGGAAATCAGGTCATGGATTCTTTTTTTATAATCGTTAAAAAGGGTCAACCGTTCCTCTTCGACCCCCATTCCAGCACCATTGAGTCCGATGTCGTAGAGAAATCTCTGGGCAAAATCATAGGAGACGGGTTTTTTGTAAGACCTTGCATAGTTGACGGTTTCAAACATGGCAAGGCTTTTAAATTTTTCACCAATATTATTGATATCAATGGTGGTACCCCCGGTTGCCTGGAGATATATTCTGGCCTGAAGGGTCAGTAAAATCAGAATGAGATAAACAAACTCTCTTTCAAGACCATAATCCCCGCCACAGAAAACAGAAAGCAGATCTTTGTTGATATCGGTTACCTTGGTATTGTTTTCCACAATTTTGTTCAATATCTGGGAGGCGATTTTGGATTTCAGCGCATTGGGAAATCCTGATTTTTCAATCATATCCACCGTTCTCAAAAAATTTTTGGTGTTTGGTGAAATTTCATTGAGACTGCCCTTGATCAGATCCGAGGCAATGTCACTCAGCGATTTTAAAATGTTTCCCTTGAACAGCTTTATGGCATATTTGGGATGCAGGGGATACCTGTCGGTAAACGGCTTGTCAAAAATGGATATTTTAAGGTCATCCAGAATATCCGGTACACTTTCATGGGAGCGGGTCAAGTGGTGTTTCAGGTTTTCTTTTTTTCCATTAAAACAGATGGTGGATTCATTTTTAAACAGCTTTGCCAGACGGTATCGAACCCCGGTGTGGGTGGTTGCCCCCTGTTGATATCCGGCAACGCGCTGATCCAGTTTCTTGTACATCAGTTTTGTCTGGAAATTGCTGTTAATCAGGCTCTTAATGGCCACAATTTCCTTGATCTGTTCCACGTGACGTGCATCGAGAAGGGGAATTTTAATGGTCAGTTCCAGGCTTGAGAAGGTGTGACTACATTGCTCAATGTAGGGAGAAAGAAATACAATAGAATAATCTTTATCCGGTATTTTTTTAAAAGATGAATGTTTCTTACAGAAGAAGATACAGCCCAGTCGAAAGGCATTCACAGATTTCCATTCACACATATCATGGAAAACATCAATTTGACCTTCAAGGGGATCAAGTTCCAGAAGACTGGAAAGCTGATGGAAATACGCTTCTTCCACTTCATCGTCGGAGACACTGACAACTTTCTGGGCAATTTTTTCCTCAAGGTCAATGGGGGCACTGGTTTCAAATTTAAAATATTCTTTCCCGGTATTTTTATCCTTAACCGCCTTGATGTATTGTAAATCCGTGGCATCTCTAATTTTTTTAACAACAATTGAGATATGATCTTCCGTGGAAAGCAGCTTGTTTGCAGGAAGCAGCATGAGGTGATCTGCAAGCTCTTTTGGTGTGGTGCCTGTCTCATATCTGGGCCAGAGGGAATATACGGCCAGTGCCTTGCATACTTTAAGGGCATCTTCCTGGTATTTTGGTTCTATGAGAGATATTTTCTGCCTTAAGACTTCCATGACTTTTGCGATTGACGCAATCTCTTCAAGATTTTTCTTGTCCGGTGAATTCTCCAGAATGTCGTATATTTTTTCAAAAGTAATAAAGTAAGGGAATTTTTTATTCATCAAATACTTTATTTCACTTGTGGCAAACTGGATCACCCCCCGTTTTTCAAAATAGGGCAACTCATTAAAGGTATTGATCAAGAACGGGGTCAATGGAAAAAGTTCTATGAAATGATCCATATGACTTGATACAAGTTCAATTTTTTCGGCAAACGGGGCCATCTTTGATTCCAGAAGATGCTTCTGTTCATTGGTTTTAGGCACTATCCGGCTGGAAATGACTTTCTGAACATCTTCTCTATGGATGATGATGGGGGTAAATCTTTCGGCGGCCCTGCTGAACTCCGCAGACACATTCTTAAACTTCGGGCTTGAAAAGATATCTTCCTGCATGGAGCCAATAAACATAATATCCTGATCTGAATCCATGCAGACCTGGCCGACCACCCTTAGAAATTGAATATCTGCCTTCATCGGCTCTTTCTGCTTGGATGCAAGGAAATCAGACACTTCATCAATTACCACCAGCAGTCCGGCTGTGGGATCATGCTTTTTCACGACGGAAAGGATGGTCTGGATATTTTCCTTATCGTCATAGTTAATTGCCAGATCCAGCTCAGGCATTTCAAGGTGATGATTTATTTTCAACTGTTTAATAATTTTATCAAAAAACCAGACTCTTAAGGGCACTTGAACCGCCTGAAGTTCAAACTGCACCGTGTAAAATTTTCGGGACAGGCCTGCAACTGCTTTTTTGATTTTTTCGTTATGGAGGTACTTTGACAGTTCCGGCCAGGAAATCAGACTCACCAGAAAAGAGATGAGATGGGATTTACCACTTCCATAATTTCCAATAATGGTATTGGCCTTATGATCCGGTCGCACCAGATTATCAAAAAATTCACAGATCTGTTTTTCCAGGGACTCGGAAATCACATAGCTTGAAACGATATCCACACGGCTTTCGACATCCCTGATATCTGAATCAATATCAATGACATCTTTAATCTGCTGAAATTGAAACAACCTGCCAATGGCATCCGGGTCAAGATCATCAAGCGATACAAGGGTGGCTTTTTCCTGTTTGATAAACACATCGTCGATGGCATCAATTTCCACCATTAAAAGATCCCTGATATCCTGATCAAAATAATCGTCGCTGCCCACCTGCCCATAGTAAAGCCGATTGCCAAGCCTTGTTTCATCTTCAAGGAAAATAACACAATTTTTATTCCTGGAATTGTACTTGAAGGCCCCCACCGGAGACATTTTTAGAAAGAGGTCATGATACAATATGCTTGCATTAGTCATTATCAGATTATTGGGTTGGGCGATAAACCACTCTTTTATCCGTGTCACCAGCTCAAGTTCTACTTTTTCATCGGCGGTTTCAAGATCTTCATGCAAATTGACCAGTTCTTTGCCGACATCCATGAAGGTCCAGTCTTCTGTAACAAGAAAGTCTACGATTTTATTTTTTTTATTCTTATCGTTT
Source organism: uncultured Desulfocicer sp. (assembly GCA_964433355.1). Taxonomy (GTDB): domain Bacteria; phylum Desulfobacterota; class Desulfobacteria; order Desulfobacterales; family Desulfobacteraceae; genus Desulfocicer. Next base: position 2,519 of record CAYSSE010000224.1, on the reverse strand, counting down.
CCTGTAATGGCTAATAATTTGAATCTCAGGTTATCCGCCTGGGTGAGATAGCTGGTGAGGGTTGACATATTTTGCCTTTATTTCTGTGGTTTAGTTTTCAGCTTTTCCTGACATTAAAAAATTGTAATTTATATTTATACTCTCCAAAGAAAAACAAAGTCAACCCAGAAAAAATCTGATGTCATACACAAGTCTGGCATAACACAGATCCGACCCCTGAACCCCCTCTTGTCTATCCTTATGGAACCCGATTTCTTTCAAATCCATTCGCCCCGCCTCATGACATCTCACCAGCGCAATGTCAGGTAAATACTATCAAAAAAAATTTGCCCATTCATTGGAGGTATGGTAAGGGGAATTGGTGTAAAAATTGTACAATTCTCAATACAACAAAATGGATTTCAGTTGTATGGAATTTTTTTCCACAGACAAATTAAAGGAATGTTGAAAAATAGTGAAACATATCCCCGAAGATTATACGTATCGAAGGGTGCCGGAGTGGGCACAATATGACCTGAATGAAGCGCAATATTTTTCATATTGTGATTGGCTGGCAGAATATCTGATGAACACAGATTTTAAAATATCCCCGGCACAAATACCCTGGGCCGAGGCATTTAAGGACAGAACACCCGAAGGTATTGTCATCACGCTTGCAGATTTTCTGGGGTATCAGATCTTTGAGCGAGATATTCTGGAAATGCAGGCCCGGGAGGGTGTCCCCTTCAGCGTAATTGAGAAAGAAGATCGTGAAGGCTGGGAGATGGATTTTTTAAATGATCCTGATGTGGTGGAACCCTTTGAAGATGTCAGAATAACGGAAAAGCAATATGATCAGATCTGCCGGGAAGTGGCGGAAAAAGACAAAATTGGCAATATGCCGGATCATGCCGACATCCCTTTCCGCCCTCTTCTTGCCATTGCCGTAAAAAAATGCAGAGATATGTCCCATGCAAAAGAAATAATTCGACTTTACTATAACACGTTCAGCGACGCTTCAAGCAAATGAATTTTATGGTGAAAAATCTCGTCATCAACATTGCTGAGTAAAAATCCACCTCCCAAAGGGGTCAGCTCTGGAATAAGCCCAGATGATCAGGATTTTTACATCAAACTAAACACAAAACATATGGCCAGAAAACGTTCAAAGGATGACATCATGAGTGAAAAATCAGCCGGTTCCCATTTACTGGTACCTGACAATCCTGTTAAACAGTATTCCCCTCTGCTCAACTCCTATTTTGAAATGCTGCATCGGACTTTCACAAACATGATTAAGATAGAGAATGTAAAGACAGGCAACAGCAGACATATAGACGACCATGAAAGAGCACATTTTTATAGCATCAGGAAACTGCTGGAAGAAGATTATGGCATTCATCCCTATACAGCAGAACATCTAAAAATACCCGATTACGCGGATGCGTTGCAATGGATTTACAAAACTGAAAATGATTTTGGCAGCGCAAAAAAAGAATTTGTAAAAAGAGCTCAAAATCCTAATTTAGAAGTCCATCCCAGCTTTTATTCCAGCTACTGGAAAAAGCTAAGAATGAATATCTGGGAATTGGGACGATGCCTTAGCATATGTCAGGAACGGATTGCCAGAGTGGACACAAAATATCCCAGTGCCAATCCTGATACGCCTCCCCGTTATTATTGGATAAACTGAAGTCGGGCATATGCCTGAACTGTCCAGCCATCCTTGGATAGATTGTCTTGGCTACTCATAAATTTTCACCGACGGAAACCGGGACCGGTCGGTGTGGGGATAAAACTTGGCACCGGAAAAGGTGTTCATGAACGACTGGTTGACGTTGAGTTCAATGTAAGTGATGCTCCGGGCAATGGTCTGGATCTCTTCAAAGGCATCGGGGTCCAGGAGTAGCTGGGCCGCTCCCCCCAGAGAGGAGTTTCCCAGGATCTCAAACTTATCCAGGGGCATGTCCGGCAGCATGCCGATGGAAATGGCCGACCGTGGGTTGATGAACGATCCAAAAGTGCCAGCTACATAAAATTTTTCCAAATCTTCAAAGGAGAGACCCGCAGTTTGCTGGACAATCACCTCCAGGATGGAGTGCATGGCCGCCTTGGCACTGGTCAAAGAATTCAAATCCACCTGGCTGAATAAAATCTCCCGACCGGTACCCGAATTTTCCCGGCTCACCAGACACAGATGCTGGATGTCATCCTTTTCAAAAAGCCGATTCCCGCAGCGTTCCGGAGCAAATTTACCCCGTATATCCACCATACCGGACAAAAAAAGCTGGGCTGCCAGATCAATCATCCCAGATCCGCAGATGCCCACCGGGGGGGTATCATCTATGGTGCCAAACTCCATGGTCATGGTATCAGGATCAATGATTACCCGATCAATGACCCCAGGCCCGGCGGTCATTCCCATGTCACTGATCCCCCCTTCCAGGGCCGGGCCAGCGGCCCCGGCACAGGCCATGAGCCAGTCCCGGCCCCCCACCACCACCTCGGCATTGGTGCCCACATCCACCATGAGGCAGGGG
>CAYSSE010000223.1:0-6474 GCA_964433355.1 uncultured Desulfocicer sp. | reverse complement strand
ATTCCGAAGATGTAAGCGGTGGTGTTATAGGTAGAACAGAGGACCTCTTTGAGGACGGAAAAATTAAATTTTCTGTAAGCAATGGCAAGGACCGTGGCCATCAGGGCCCCGACTCCGCTGGCCTCTGTGACGGTGGCAATGCCGGTAAAGATGGACCCGAGCACCGATAACATGAGGAATAAGGGCGGAATGATGCGTTTTATGACTTCGAAAAGGACACCCCAGGTAATCGGGCGGCGATCCGGGGACAAGGGTGCCGCATCCGGATTGAAGTAACAATAAACGAGCAGATACACGACGTAAAGGAACGCCAGCAGGAGTCCCGGAAAAACAGCCCCCAAAAACAGATCACCAACCGAGACGCTCAGCTGATCACCCATCACCACCAGCATAATGCTTGGTGGAATCAGGATACCCAGGGTCCCTGCGCTGGCCACCGTGCCCAACGCCAGTGTCTTGTGATACCCCTGCTTGAGCATCGCCGGTATGCTGATAAGCCCCAGCATGACAACCGAAGCACCGATAATCCCCGTGGATGCAGCCAGCAGTAAGCCGATAAACATCACTGTAATGGCCAGCCCCCCGCGAACTTTTCCGAAAAGCTCCTGTGCCGACACCATGAGCCGTTCGGCAATGCCCGATTTGTCCAGCATCAGCCCCATGAAGATGAACATGGGAAGGGATATCAGCACCCAGTTGGTCATCGTGTTATAGATACGGGTCACGACAAGCCCAAAATAGTTGAAATCGAGGCCAGTTATCGTGCCCAGATACTGATCGGAAAAATACCCGATGCCCGTAAATAGGATCGAAGTCCCGGCCAGGCAAAATGTAACCGGGTAGCCCGAAAGCAGCAGAACGATAAACGAGACAAACATCGCTATAACAAGATAATCATTGATTTCCATGGCTCTTCCCGAACAAAAATAGTAAAGACCGCATCATCCGCGAGATGATGGCAATGCCGAAAAACCCGAAACTGATGGGGATGACAGCCTTGATAGCCCAGCGCCACGGGAGCCCCAGCGGGGCTACGGACCGTTCGCTGTGAATCCAGGAATCGAGAAAAAACTGGTAGCCGTGAATAATGACTGCGACAATAAATGGCAGCATGAGAAACAGGGCGCCCAGAACCTCTATCCAGTGCCGCACTTTTTCCGGAAATCGGTTACTGATCAGATCAACCCGGACATGGGCGTCTGTAATTACTGCGTAGGAAAGGCCGAACATAAAGGACAGGCCGTATATATGCCATTCGAGTTCCTCCAGAACAACCAGGCCGTTGTTGAAACCGTAACGAAGCGTCACCTGCAGTACGATGACCAGAATCAACAAACCGTTGGCCCATGCCATGGTCCTGCCAAAGCCCAGGAGCAGATTGTCCAGCCTGTCCAATGAGCCCTCTTTTCTCTTAGTGGATTCCATTTTCACACCCGCCATATTCAATCGAATCGATGTGGTTTCCCGCAGCCCGCGCGGGAAACCACATCCGGTTATCCAAATTCATCGATTGTGAAGATTATTACGAATGTCCCTGGTTTCTTTGAACGACAGAAACAGAAGACGCCCCCACACCCGATCACCGGCAAGACCTGCTTCACTTCGGTCTCGGCAGGTGGGCTATACTCTCATAAGGCTTGCATTGTTCTGTAAAGGCTTTGTAATCTTCCCAGACCTTCTTGAAAAACGCATCCTGGGACGCCTCTTCTTCAACCACTTCATGCCATGTATCCTCAAACAGCTTCAGCATTTCAGGGGACCATTGCCGATTCTGCGTACCATGCTTCTCCACGTTTTCCCTCACCACCTGACCCTGTTCGCCATGCGATTTGCTCATGGAGTATAGATTGATTGCACGTGTCGAGATCTCCATGATGGCCTTTTGCTGGGGACTCATGGAATCCCAGGTATCTTTGTTGATCAGAAACTCCAGATGTGTGGAAGGCTGGTGCCAGCTCGGAAAATAATTGTATTTCGCTACTTTGTAGAATCCTACCCGGGTATCGATGGCCGGCGTCGAAAACTCGGTCGCATCCAGGGCACCTTTTTCAAGCGCCGGAAAAATCTCCCCGCCAGGAATCGTCGTAACGGAAGCCCCGAGCTTGCTGAGTACTTTTCCGCCAAGGCCGAAAAACCGAATTTTCACCCCTTTAAGATCTTCCGGGGAGCTGATCTCTTTCCTGAACCAACCGGCTGTTTCCGGTGCGAGAAAGCAAAACGGAAATACTTTTACATTGTATCCGGCTTGATCGTACATCTCCTGGTAGAGCTTCCCACCGTTGCCATAATACATCCAGCTGATGTAATAAGGAAGACTCTGACCAAAAGGAATAGCCGTATAAAACGAGGCGGCTGGGATTTTTCCGACAGCATACCCGGACGCCGTATACCCTGCGTTGACCTTTCCGGTAGAAACGGCATCAAGAATCTCAAAGGCTGGCATAAGCTTGCCCGGTTCGTAGATTTTCACCTTTATGCTGCCACCGCTCGCCGACTCGAGATACTCCTTGAACGTCGGCACGACATCGCCAAGGGTCGGCAGGGTGGTGGAGAAGGCAACCGGTATCTTCAAAAGAATTTTCTTCTCCTTATTCGCAGCCCACGCAGATGTACTCAAGACCATGAAAGTGATTGCCAATACCGCCAGGACAACTTTTTGTTTGAATCTCATATCGAATCTCCTTTGTTGATGTGGGGTTACTTTCCGAACGAATTCAGCAGTGGCTCATGCAAACTTGTTGATGAGCCCTCCGTCTACGACCAAATTTTCTCCGTTGATGTATTTGGCTTCAGCGGATGCCAGAAACAGGGCCGCGTGGGCCACATCCCACCCATCGCCCATCTTTCCTGTGGGGCACTGCTGATTTCGAATATCGATCATCCTGTCAATGTCGCCGTCAGCATAGGTCTTTTTCAAAGGTTCCTGAATCATCGGTGTGTTCATCAGGCCCGGAAGAACGCAGTTGGCCCGAATTCCTTTTGCCGCGTATTGAATCGCAACGTTCTGGGTTAGCGCGTTGATCGCCCCTTTGGAGGCATTGTAGGCACAACTCGGATACCCGGTGAATCTCAGTGCGCCAATAGACGAAATATTTACGATGGCCCCATAGCCATTTTTTTCCATGATCGGAAGACAATATTTGCAAGTCAAAAACACACTTTTGACATTGACTGCCATAATACGGTCCCAGCTCTCCTCACTGAGTTCAACCGGCCCGCCCACCTCGACTATGCCCACATTGTTCAACAGGATGTCCACGGTGCCGTAAGTCTCTATACACTGCTGAACCATCGCCTCCACCTGGTCGCTGTGGGACACATCCACCTGGCTGACGGTGCAGGTGCCGCCTTCGGAGGTGATAATCTCTTTGGTTTCTTCAGCTGCGGCCAGGCGCAGATCACAACCAAAAACCGACGCCCCTTCCCGGGCGAACAGTGTCGCCGTTGCTTTTCCGTTTCCCCAACCGGGTCCGGCCGAGCCGATTCCGGTTACCAGAGCCACTTTGCCTTTAAGTCGTTCTCCCATAGTTTTCCCCTTTCCTTCGATAAATCACTTTTGGGACCGCTACACTTTTCGATCGCTATTCGGAAAATTGCGATCCGATTTTTTTATAGAATGCTTCTATTCTGATTAAAATATCAGTAAATAATAAAGATAAAAATCCCCCTTTCGGGTGAAATAGGATCACCCAAAAGGGGGAGACCCGTTGTTTTTAATTTTAATGGTTCTTAACAATATTCAGCATTTATGGGACAATTCCTCTTGAAATCAGTTAGTTGTCAACACAAAAGGAGCGTATCCTATGGAAATGCCTAAAATGTCACTGCTTGCCTGGCAGAAAAAATATGGAACCGAGAAGGCTTGCGCTAAAGCACTTTATAAGGTTCGATGGCCAGATGGATTTTATTGTCCGCGTTGCGGATGCAAAAAGCCCAGTTACATTACCACAAGAAAGATGCACCAGTGCTCTCAATGCAAGTACCATGTTTCCCTGACCACAGGTACTTTGTTTGATTCTACTAATTTGCCATCGGTTAAATGGTTCTGGACTATTTATCTGGTTGCCGCTGACAAAGGAGGTATCTCTGCTTTGCGTTTGGCAAAATTTTCGAGATACAGGAACGATTGCTGGGTAAAAAACGAATCCGGATTTTGCAGCGGTTCTCATGCTGTTTTTGAAACACAATAAAATATTTCTGGTTACAAAGGGTCACCATGCCATCAAAGAAGGCATTAAACAGAGTACCCGGGTCATATAAACCCTGGAAGAAAAGGTCAGTGATCTGGATATTTCGTTTTCGGTCATTGGTGACCGGATCTATTCCCAGGCCATTATATACCGGGCCAGCGTCTCTCCGGACGGGGTCTGGACAATGAAAAGCGATACGGGAAAGGGTGTGCCGTCCCCAGGTTTCGGGCAGGATCGGATTTGCAGCCGGTCTTCCTTGGGAATTCCGGAGACAGACAATTGGTCAAGGGAAGATAGTACCGGGGGCAGTATAATATCCATTTTTTGATCCTGACCGTTGCCAGAGACCTGGATTTTGCCATTGGATTCAAACCGGATGGATTTAAACCGGATGGATTTAAACCGGATGGATTGTCCGCAAAGCCATTGACTATCAGGTTCAAGGCAGGAATATCACCAGTTGACGATCTTGTATAAAAGCACCCATTCGTCTTCGATAAAATAGTCTTCCAGGGAATAGGCAGGGCCAGGACCTGAAAAAAAAAGTAGTCCTGTGATAAAGGGGATTGCCAGTAGTCGTTTCATAATTACCGGCTATATTAAAAAAGTAATGACATAGCAAGAGCTGTCCTTTAATAGGGTGTTTTTTCAAAAATAATTTCATATTTTTCTTGTGCCGTCAGACCACAGGCGATATAAGCCCCATAGTTAAAACAAACGCATCCGGCCTTGATTTGCGAGGCTATTGATAAAACGGTTTTAGATATGCGGAGGATGAATGAGATATGTATTTAACAATAAAATTCTAATTACGGGTCTAATATTACTTGTTATCGGTGTAACATTCTTTTTTTTTGAAAATACATATTTATCAATATATCGATGGAAATGGGGTACTCCATGAAAGCTTGTTTATGCCCTTGGGAGTGTTAAGCGTTTTTCTTGGTGTGCTAATTGTGTTGATTCTCATCGCCAAAAAGAGTGTAATTTGGATAAGAAACAGATATTGGGAAATATGAGCTTCGCATACAGTAACTTGCGTATCAAAGTAGTGTTAATTTTTACGGAAAAAATCATTTTTGAGGTTCCCGATAAAATCAAATTTAGACGAATATCAGTTAAAAAAGGGGGGCAGGGACTTTTTTGATCTTTTGTCCTTACCCCTTAGGATTGAAAATTATAGAAATTGACCTGAAAATTGCTGACTCAAAAGGTCGCTATAAAGAACACTCCAATTCTCCCAGGGCCATCCTTGCGATGTCGCCCAGAAAAATCAACGGCATTTTCATTTCAGCGGCGGTGACTGAAAAGGAATGCATGCAAATAGGACACAGGCAAACCATGGCTTTGGCTCCCGCATCTTTGGCATCATTAAAATTCTTTTCCTGGTCAGGTTTAGGGTCTCCTTTTCCCAGCAGCAGTTTAGAGCCGGCACAGCAGAGGGCATTTTCACGGTCATATACTCTTTTTACGCGGTTAACGCCTGTTAATTCAAAAAGTTCATCAATAAAGTGCTCTTTTTCGGGTGTGAATCTGGAGGCACAGGGCCTGTTGTAGGCGATATCAATATTTAAGGGGGTGATCTTGTCCTTGTTTGCTTTGAGACATTCCACCAGATACTCGGAAAGATGGATCGGCCTGAACGGAACGTGAATCCCGTAATCAGGAGCTATTTTTGCCAGCATTGAATAACAGTCATCATGGAAACAGACAATTTCCTTTGCACCAGTCCCGGCCAGCCTGTCCACAAACTTTTGGGCGTGTCTCTTCTGCACGCTCGCACCTCCCATGTGGCTGAACATGATCCAGCAAAAATAAGGTTTTCCTGAAACCTGGGGCAGGTTATACAATTCTCCCTGGATCAAATGAGCATCCGACTTTCCAAAAACGCAAACAGACATGATCCGATCCGCTGACGGTTGGTTTTTTATTTCCTTGGAAAAAACATATTTTTGTTCCATCATCGCAATAGTTTCCTCTGGAAACAGTGTATGATATTTTTCCTGAAGAATTGCGATTTGATCAAAAGGGTTTGCGCCACGGGTACAATATTCATTGCAGGCATAACAGGTCAAACATTTTTCCAAAATTTTTGAGTTTTTTCCCGCGATAAGTTCTTTTATCCATAAAACAGACTGGGTTCGATCCACATCCATCCACTGACATTTAACAAAACAGTCTCCACATAAATCACATTTTTCAGCTATAAACATTCTGGTTCATCTCCCCATTATAACCCTGCTGTTTTGGATATAATTTCACACATCACTTCATTTGCACCGCC
>CAYSSE010000222.1:0-6484 GCA_964433355.1 uncultured Desulfocicer sp. | reverse complement strand
TTTTAGGTTATTAAGTCGTATTGTTTTTAGGTTTTTGTGTCACAGTCGTCATAACATCACAAATAACCGGCTTGACCGGTTCATTTGAGTTGTTTAATAACGTCTAAAAGTTGGTTTAACTCTACCTCCAACTTTTGGAGGGATGGTCAGGTCATAAGCCATTAATATCTAAGAATTTTTCTCCCAGAATTTGCTATTGTTCGGCAATATAATTTCGGACAAACTTCATCTGTGTTGAATTTAATCCGACACCGGGTCGAACTTTTTTTAATAAATACAAACCATCCTCTACAGATTGAATATGCCCTCTTGAAAAAAGTAATGCAAGAGCAAATAGCCCTGTCCGACAATGGCCTTGGGCACAATGAATATAAGTAACCCCACTTGGCACTTTCAAAATAGTTTCATCTAATTCCTGAATAGTCGGCACACCTCCATCAAGTATTGGCAAACTTAAATATCCTTTAGATTCCCGAATTATTTTTGGTTCCTCAAATTCCGCAGTCAAGTCAATAAAATGTTCAATGTTTTTTGGTAATTCATTCGGTTGCAATCGACGACCGATGATAACATCATGTGTAACTTGGTCTGTTGGATTCTCATGAATCATTTTCCGAAATATATGCCATACGCTCCAAGTATATAGCAAAAACGGCAAATGAAGAACCCTGGCCCATATCCGTAATTTTCCACTTGGCTGTTTACCGAAGATTTGTGGTCCTATACCGGCATACCCTATTGCCAAAATGAAAAGACTCATTGCAAACCAGTTTAACAAATGCCACCAACCACCGTGACGGATAGCATAAGCACTAATGGTACAAGCGAGTAAGAAGAATGTAATTGCGTATTTCATTTTTTCATTTATATCCCGAACGTTTGAGGTCAGGGGCCTGCGGAAATTTCCAGCACGAATCTGCACAGGAAACAAAAAACTGTGCATCTTTAATGCTGTATTGTTTTTTTTCTCCCCAAAAAAGCGGATAGCTGGAAATGTCAAAAAAATTTACTATTTCACCATTCAATTTGAAAATGAGTTGCGTCAACTCGTCATAGAATCCAATTTTAGAACAGGCTAATACCGAACCATCCAAACCAGTCTGTTCAACAATATCCCTTTTCATGGCGTAAGGCCTTGCGACATAAAGTGTGTCCCATTTAAACGGTGTAAAAATTGCTACTTTTACAGAGATTTTTTTCGGTTTTGCACGGTATAGCATTCTTCTGTTATGTACTTTGAAATAGCCTTGGCAGCTGCTGATTGCCCCTCAAATTGTTCTTCGCAACATTTGTCTTTAGGGTTGTTTTTCCTTTCATTACAGTAGCAATTCTGTGGTGTAAATTTTTTGTCATATTGTAAATACCACGCTATTCTCATTTTCTGCCGAACGACCCAAATCACCGACCGAGGACCTGGAAGGGGGCTTACAGTGTTCAGCAAGACCCTTTCCAGCGTTCTCGTTCCTGGTGCATTTTCTGCTTATCTCTTTCCTATATTCAGAACGGATAAATTTCTGCTAAGTCACCATAGTGACCTTGAATGATAGAACACAAGTTGTCACTACTTGGAACACCTTCGATGTAAAGAGCCTGTCCTTCTTGGTTTACTGAGTAGCCGTTAGATTCTATAAAACAAATTAGATCACTGACATTTAGAATATCCGAATCATCTTCAGCTACTGCTTTCCAGATGTTTCCTGATTGTCGAACTACCATTTTCATTTGATTCACTCCTTGTGCTTAATGAGATAACGTTTCAAAATCTGCGGCTCGTCCGTCAGCATTTTGATTGTTGGAATTAAGTATCATGTCTCCAGAATTCTCGCATTATGCGACAACGGAAACAGCGCAAGCACCCTTGGTTCGTTAACCACTCCTATAAAAAGGGGAAGCAGATATCCTCAACCAAATCATATAACCAGGCCTGTGCCCACGAAATATTAGGGACCAAATAGTCTCCCGGCCCCTGGTCTATAATCGGATGAATCAGGCAAACTTAAGTTTAAGCCTCAGTTTAATCCTTCTATAACAGCCTGTTCTTTAAAACTAAAATATGTTTTTTTATTAAAAATAACATGATCCAGCAATCGAATACCAAGGATATTTCCAGCATTGATGAGCCGTAGTGTTAAGGCAATATCTTCTTTACTGGGTGTTAAATCTCCGGAAGGGTGGTTGTGTGCCACAATGACTGCGGATGCCCTGTCCACAAGAGGATCAGCAAAAACCTCCCTTGGATGAACCGGGGTGGTATCAACCAGACCGATGGAGACGACCCGGATATTCATCACCTCATTGGCCCCATTGATTGAGACACATAAAAAATGTTCTTGTTTTCTATCTGCATAATGCCGGATATGGGGAAGAATATCTTCCGATGTATTGATTTTAAATCCTTCCGGTTTAATACGCCGACGTGTAAACTCTATGGCTGCGAGAACAATGGCAGCCTTTGCATCTCCAATACCCTTAAATTGTTTCAGATCTTCCGCCGTCAGCCGAAATCCTTTTTTATCAATCACGGGAATCAATTTTTCAGCCAGGGTCATCACATCCTGGTTTTGGCTACCCTTACCCAGAAGAATTGCCAGGAGTTCTTTGTCCATGAGGATGCGGGCACCCTTTTCCAAAAGTTTTTCCCTGGGTCTTTCTTCAGGGGGGATCTGCTGCATTTTTTTTATCATTCTGATTTATTCCGCCATTACTGCCTGCAACCCGCTTTCTATAACGGTATAGGCCATGATATCAAAGATTGCCCCGTCATCCATATATTTAGGGTCAAATAATTTTTCATACCGGTTCCGATCCTCATAGGCCTGCTGTATCTGACGATCAATTTCTTCTTTGTAAGTATCCCGGATATAATATTCATCTTCCCTGTGGATGCGGATGGTATTTAAAATCGTTTTATCCTGCATTTTTTCTTCGGTCACTTCCCGGATGATAATGGCTTCCTCATCTGATATGGTGAATTCCTTTCGGATTTTATCAATGGCATCCTGGAGGGTCACCTTTTTCATGGGCACACCTGCCCCTTTCCGACCTTTCTTCACCAGCTTTACCGGCCCGCCGCTCCTGACCTCCTCAACAAATTCCACATTGGCCTTGATCACCTTTGTTTTCCGAATCAATTTCATCAGATCGGAAACTGCCCCTTTTTTGATAAGTTGAGGCCCGACAATCTCGGCAAAGGAGACAAAGACGGGGATATGCGCCGGATATTGAAAAAAACCGGCCATGAAATAATAGACTTTTACAAATTTTTCCAACAAATAGATAAAGGATTTTCTTTCATCTGGATCGAACAGGAGTTCCTGGAAGCGCCCCCGCAGCTCAGACACCCAGTCCTGCACACGGGCATCATTGTCCTGGGCCACCAGATCGGCCATTTTATCCGCATCTGTCTGATCAAAGATCTTTTTTTCAAAAATGGCCTCATACAGGTCAAGGCAATCTTTTTGGTCCGGCTCCCCCGGCTCAAACGGGGTGCCTTTACGATATTTTTGAAAGGCCTTCAAAATACTTTTTGCATTGTTGGTAAAATCCACCACAACCACCTCGTCCTTGTCACGATGACATGGGTTCAGGCGCGATACCGTCTGGACCGCATTTCGGTCCACCACCGCTTTGTCCAGAAACATCCCTGCCAGAAGCGGCTGGTCAAAGCCTTCCTGAAATTTATTGGCCACCACCAACAGCCGGTAATCTTCTCCTTCAAACCGGTCTTCAATGGCTTCTTCAGGATTCAGATGATTGACCCCGGCCTCGGTAATCACTTGATTGGTGTCAGGATGGACAAAGGGTGAAAAGGCATACAGAACATTACAGTCACTTTTTCTCTCCAGCAATTTTTCCCTGAGAATATTAAAATATCGAAGACCTGCAATCCTGGAGGTCGCAACAACCATGGCCTTTGCCCTTCCGTTAATAAGCCCCATCACCCGTTCCTCAAAGATCCTGAGCATCACCTCGGACTTGTACTGAATCAGCCCGTCATCCTGGAACGCCACGTTTTTAAGGGCCTTGGTCACCACGCCAGCCGGATAAAAATTTTCCTCATCCGGCTTTGGCACCACAGGGCAGTGAAGATGGTACAGGGTCTTGTAGGAAATTATGCCCGTGGCCACATCCAGAATATATCCCTCCTGGATGGCTTCATCCTCGGTGTAAGTATCAAAGGGCTCCCCGAAAAGGGTCAGGGTTGACTTGGAAGGGGTGGCGGTAAAAGCAACAAAAATCTGGTTTTGGTCATTGGCCCGGATGATCCGAGACAACTCTTCCTGGGGATCTTTTTCACCTTGATCCTCTGGATCAGCATCTGGGACTTCTGGATCACGAAAGGGCAGCTTGACAGCCATGGCCATCTTGCGTTCCTGGGACCTGTGGGCCTCGTCAATGAGAAAGGCCACCCGAAGTTGCTTTAAGTTCTCATCCCCCTGGATCTGATCCAGAATATACTTAAATTTCTGCTGGGTGGTGACGATGATCCGGGCCGTCCCCTTGCGGATAAACCCTTTCAAATCCTCAGATTTTTTGGCAATGCCCACCACATCTTTAAGATGAGCCAATTTTTCCATATCCGCCTTGATATTTCTATCCAGAGATTTCCGGTCGGTGAGAATAAAAATCAACTAAATGATTTTTTCATTGGTGCCGGGTCTGAAAAGGCTGTGAAAACGATCGGCCAGCCAACAGATGGACAGGGTTTTCCCGGACCCGGCTGAATGATGGATCAAATATTTTCTGCCCAGATGCCGGTTATCTGCAAAATAATTTTCAAGATCCAGGGACAATTTTTCCACCATCCTGGACTGGTGAAACCGGGGGAAAATGGTCTGGGCGGGTTGTTCCGGTTTGTTCTCCGCCGCCTCACGGAAGGGAACATAGATCAGGTAAAAGGAGAGGGCCTTGAAAATGGATTCCCTTGACAGTACCTTCCCGGTACAAAAACTCCACGGGATATTCTCCCTCGGTATCCGGGGTGTTTCTCAGGCCGGTATTGTACCACCTGAAATAATGATCCTGGGAAGGATCTGTGGCCACCATGACATCCGAGGTGTCGGCGGCAATGTGGAGAAAGGGAAGCTGGAAAATCCGGTCCCCATGATCTCGGTTCACATACTGGGCCACGGCATCATGGACGGTCTGGTTTTTCTCATGTTTCAGATCCAGGGTGATAATGGGGTAAACAATCAAAAACTTTGAATGATTTTTTCCAGAAAATTTATGACTGACAAGATACATACATCAATGTTTTTTGATGAAAAATCATTTTAATTTGCTTGATATTTTTCACAATAGTCGTAACACCATTTGTTATTTTCAAATAAGCCCCTTTGTTTTGGACACCCACCGCCCTATAAATAGAAGCATCAAACTCAACGATGTCATGGGGCCGGATACTGTATCTCTGCCTTCGGATCTGACGTCTTCCCTTGGACTTTTTAAAGCCACGGTACTTCCGTAAATTTTCCCCATTCAGGTTCTTATTTCGAGTTCTGCGCCCATTATTAAGATCATTGCCGGAAACCATCTTGTTTGTTCGGACATCAAGGATCTTTGCATCATAGAATTTTTCAAGGCATCTGTTGTTCTTACGTTTTTGTTGAAAGAACACAGGGGCGGCTCTTTTTTGATGTTGGCCATTCGCTATACAAAAAGCATCATTAAAATGGGTCTTGGAAAGATCCAGCCTTATCCGATTATGTTTTGTAATATGGCCGTATGTATGATCACATTGTAAAGCGTTAACGAGTTTCCAGCGTACCATGGACATAAAGGTTGCAGGCTTGAATGTTTTAACTTTGGGTTCCCATCCATACAGGGAACCATTTTTTTTGTGCCTTGGTGCTGTATGGCATTTAGTGCATAGCGTTATCAGATTCCCAGGCCTGTCTGTTCGATCCTTTTTCCAGAACCCGATATGATGAACTTGCAGGATCGGACTCTTTGCCTTGTTTTTACAATCCGGATGCTGACATTTGTGATTATCCCGATGCAAAATATATTCACGTAAATTCCAAAAACCGAGTTGTTCACCTTTCTGATACGCTTTACCTTTAATCTCACCATCTGCTTTAATTTTCTGAATATCAAAAGCTGCTACTTCAATTATTGTTTCAGTTATTGGCATTATTGACTGTAACCGATGAACAAATTTGATATGGCTATCCAGCTTATGCTGAATACTGGGAGCCAACCACCCTTTCGGCTTGTTTTGTTTGTCAAACCTGCATTTACGGTATCTAAGTCTGGACCTTCTTTGTCTGCGGTACATGAGTCTTTTGTTATTTCTTTCAACCTGACCTTTCAGCAACTCGATTTCACAGGCGAACAACTCCTTTGTGCTATCAATCACTGAAAAGCCAATGGTGGCATACCCTGCATCCACCCCCAATGTTAAATTTTGTTTGGATTCTCCTGTGGCATAACATAATTGAATAGTGAAAGGTCGATAGCTGTCAATTTTAGCTTTCCCCTGACG
>CAYSSE010000221.1:0-6511 GCA_964433355.1 uncultured Desulfocicer sp. | reverse complement strand
AATAACCCCTATTTTTCATTATGGTTCAGGTTTTGCCCCTCCAGGATCACTTTTTAATGACGAGTTGACCAGCCTATATTTGCGGGATGTGTTCAACGTAGTCCTCCAGAAGCAAGTTGAAGAAGGAAAGCGAACCCAATCTCAGATGTGCCTACTCATGATTGACATTGATGATTTCAAACAAGTCAACGATACCCATGGCCATCAGAGCGGGGACCATGTTCTCAGTGAAATCGGTGCCATGATTCGCAGTTCGGTCAGAGAAATGGATCTACCAGCCCGTTATGGAGGAGAGGAAATAGCCATTATAATGCCTGAAATTACAACCGAGCATGCCTATAAAGCAGCGGAACGTATCCGCCAGAATATCGCTCAACTTGCGATTGATCATATTTCTGTCACCGTCAGTATCGGGATAGGGCAAACCAGCGTTGAGATCAACACACCGGAAAAACTGATAGAAGCCTCTGACAAGGCCTTATATCAGGCCAAGGTATCAGGAAAAAACCAGGTTGTTATTTATGAGAACAGGAAAAAAGAGTAGATGTAGATTGACGCTGTGCTTCTATCCGGCCTTCTTTTATAAGCTTCCTCTTCTTAAGAATCATGGGCCAACCATTCTATGGCTGCCGGTATAAAATGAACGATTCCTTCCAGCAGGCCAGCACTGTAATTGCCGTTCATGCCCATGAACTGTCCCCTGGCAAGATAGAGCTTGCCCTGTAGTTCTTTCCGGGTCATGATCTCCACGGCGGTACGACGGACGTTTTCAGATGCATTCCTGACCAAAACCGACTGAATACCGCTGGTCAAAACGGTCAGATCATTGCCTGAATCCCCGCCGAACACCATCTGACGGTCGGGGAAACGGTGTTTCTGCTGGATAAAGCGGATCGCCTCAAGTTTGGTGGCATTTTCCGGGAGGATATCGACAAGGCCCTTTTCGGCCTTTTCGTCAATGCTGAAAATGACACTGGCCCGGACACCTTTGTCAGACAGGCGCCGAAGCACCTCTTCTCTGAGTGATGTGTCGTCAACCTCCGGGTCGGTATAATAACTGAGTTTGAACTGGCTCTGCTTTTCCGGTTCCTGTATGGTGAGCATGGCAAGATCGGACAGAAAGTCGACCAAATCGCCGTGATGGTATGGATGCCACCCCCGGCTGATTTCACGTTCCCAGTCGGAAACATGCTGCCAGTTGCGGGTGGGCTCATAAATGGTGGTGCCGACATCACCGACCGCATAATCCGGTACCGGAATATCATAGTCGGCAATGGCCTGCTGAAGCAGCTGCCGGCTCCGGCCGCTGACGTAGACCAGGCAGACTTCCGGTCGGGCAGCCAGGCACCTCAGCAAAGGCCGGGCTTCTTTGGATTCGGGCTGGGAACCATTGGGCAGGATGGTCCTGTCCAGGTCACTGCAGATCAAAAAATCAGGCATCGGATTCTCCCACGGTAAAAAAGGGTTGGTCTTTCAGTGCAAAGTGTCCGATGACGGCGCCAGCAGCACTCCACCCCTGGTGAAATGTGCCCTGGGCCGTACCGTCGGCACCATGAACATATTCAGGAAAACTCCATGGAGTGCTTTCCATTTCAAGCCGGTTAGCCCGGTGAATTTCTTTCAGATGAGCCGCTGCCGCCTCTGTTTTCCCGCGCCGGGCCAGATCCGCTGTGTAAAAGCCGGAAATCATTGGCCAGAGACCACCGTTATGGTATTGGTAAGGTTGGTTTTTAAACGTATAGGAAAAGGTCATCTTCAACTCTTCCCAGTCATGGTCAGGGGGCTTGATCACCGGGTAAAAGGCTGGCATTACGTGCTCTTTTCCGATCATGATATTTTTCCGGATATAGAGTTCCACGCTCTCCTGCTGCTGGGTATCTGCTACCCCCAAAAGTGAGACCAGGATATTGGCCAGACTGTCAAACCGGTACCCGTAACCATGGGGAGAAAAGAACGGCGCCCAGTACTGCAATGCACAGCGATCTGCAGCGGTCCGGCCTTTTTTGTACAGAATTTCGTGGTATACATCCGCGGGAACCTCGTCGTTTTCTTTAAACCAGTAATTTGCCCGTATCAGCCGTTTGAGGCGGCTGATATCCTCCTGGAGCTGATGGTCGGTGCTGTCATGCCAACGCCGGTTTACAGCCGCCAGGGTCTTAAACGCCTGCAGGTACAGAAGCTGGTCGTACAGGACAAATCCATTGTGGATATACTCGTCTGCCCAGTCCCCGGTTTCAGGCACATAGAGGAGTCCCCGGTTGTTGAATTCCCATGCGCCCAGAAGAAACCGGACTTTTTTGAGAGACGGTAATATCCGGCCCAGGAAAGAATCATCGCCTGTCTGAAGCCAGTATTCACCGCATCCGATGATAAACCAGAGGTCGGCATCTACCCGGCCGGTCATGCCGCCGTAGCTGACCCGGCCGCTGGCCGTGTCTACATTGCTTGGTATTTCTCCGTGGGGACCCTGGTGGTCTGCAAGGGTCTGCAAAGTCTGCTTCATGGCCTCAACAAGGACGGGATCCTGGATTAAAAGGCCAGCCATACCGATGACGACCCCGTCTCTTGCCCAGATCCGGCGGTAGTTGTCTTTCCGGGTCGGGGATGCCAGAAATCCGGTATCAGTGGCGCAGGCATGCAGAATTTCTACTGCCTTTTCATACCCTTCCTGAAAAAGCGGATCCTGCAGCAGGGAATAAGGGTTTAGTTTCATAACAGTCTCCTTTTTGATTACTAAAACTTTATTATATCAACTCATCTGTGAGATCATATATAAGGGAAGCTAACCAATTTGCTCTTCCAAACCCTGTAGAAGACTCTACAGGGTTTGAAGGAAGACCTTCATGTCTTAAACCAGGGAGTGGCTGAGTTTTTATCGGAACTATCGATCCACATGTATCGGTATCCATCTAACACCAGATCTTTCCCGGCATGAATAGCTGATTGGGTAAAAATTTCGTGGGCATCCTGTGTCACCCCAGCTGCGGACAGTCTGCCTGCTTTTATAACTTGATCAAATTCGGAAAAATTATTGATGATCAGCAGCCGCTGACCCCGGTTCTCCCTCAGATACCCAAAAAGATGCGGGTTTCCGGTATCGATCACTGTCATACCGCCGTTTCTGAGGGCCGGTGACCGCCTGCGCAGTTTGAAAAGTTTTGCCATCTCGTGAAAAAATCGCCACTCCAGGGTACCCGTATCTGTCAGGTCTTCTGCGGCTTCCCATTTTTTTTTCGATCTGTGAACCCAGCGGCTATCGCTGATTTTGATTGGATCAGACAAAAAGGTGTAATCATTTAACACTCCGTACTCGTCACCGGCATACAACAGCGGAATACCGCTGATACTTACTTTGATGCTGCGGAGCATATTGATGCGCCGAACCGCCAGTTCGATCATGGCGTTATCTTTTTTTTCAATGGCATCCTCAAGACCGGCCAGGGAGGATAATGTCCCTGATATGCGCAGATCCCCCGTATCCGGATTGAATTGAAAAGGCACCCCCCTGGCAAAGGATCCGGGGTGCTTCCCAGTATAAAATTCGTTTAGAAACTTCCGGTGTGCCTGGGGATCGATGCCCAGATGCCGGGCATCTTCATCATCAAAGGTCCACCCGATATCGTCGTGACAACGCAGGTAATTGACCCAGGCACACCCTGCAGGAAGATGTTCCCGGTGCCCCATGGCATGATTTAGCATTTTAACCTCCCGGGTGGCAAGGGCTTCCCAAAGCAATGCCATCAGCAAGGGATTATAGGACAACTGGCACTCTTCAGGATGAACATACTTGATAATCTCGTCTGGATGAACAATGGCCTCGGATTTAAAAAGCAGTGAAGGTGCCGTAATCCTGGCCATGGCATTGAAGGCCTGAATGATGGTATGGGCTTCAGGCAGGTTTTCACAATCTGTGCCCAGACGTTTCCAGATAAAGGCCACCGCATCCAGGCGCAGCACCTCAACCCCCTGGTTGGCCAGAAACAACATCTCTTCTGCCATGGAACAAAAAACTGCCGGATTGCTGTAGTTCAAATCCCACTGGTAGCTGTTGAATGTCGTCCAGACCCAGCGCCGAAGATCATTATCCCAGGTAAAGCTGCCTTTACGGATGGTTGGAAATATATCCCGCAGATTCTCCTGATACTGATCCACCACTGTCCGATTCGTGAACGTTAAGTAATAATTCATGAATTCCGAATCGCCACTTTTTGCTTTCTGTGCCCACTTATGGTCGTCTGAGGTATGGTTGAAGACAAAGTCCAGCACCAGGCTGATGCCCCGTTCACGGAGTTCGGCAGCCAGCCCGGACAGCTCAGTCATGGTACCCAGGTCCGGGTTGACGGACCGGTAATCACTCACTGCGTAACCACCGTCATTTTCGCCGTGGGGAACTGAAAACAAAGGCATCAGGTGCAGATAATTCACTCCCAGTTTCTCGAAATAAGGAATATGGCTTCTCAGTCCGGCAAGGTTGTTGCTAAATAGATCCACATATAGGACAATACCTGCCACATCTTCAGAAAGATACCAGAGTGGCTCCGCTTCACGCTGTTTGTCCAGCAGATGCATCGCCTCTGGACGATCCACACAGCTATCAATGAGCAGACCTAAGACCTTTTCCAAGGTATAAAAAAAATCATACTGCCAGCCATAAAGTTCATGCAGACAGATGAAAAGGCGTTCCCATTCCTGATTGAGCCTTCGTTTAAAATCATCCCATTGAATCGGAATATCAGCAAGGGGTGTTTCATGGGTTTTTTCAAAACGGGGCAACAATCGGCCGAGTGAATTCTGGGCAGCTTCTTTCCGCCATTCATAACGCTCCACACCAACTCCTTTCAACTCCGGATCCATTTGTTTGCACTGTCCAGCTGTGTCTGGTCAAAATACTTTACGACTGCCTTTGTAAATGGTTTTATAAATTCAGCCATGACTTCTTCCCAGCGGCTGTCGCCGACAATGGCAAGCCGTTCAATATCATCAAAATGATGGAACCCGAATTTTGTATCCTCCCATAATGCACCAGGGGTTATACCATTGAAATCACGGAGTTCAATCAACAGTCGAATTTTGTCTCTGGAAGCCATAAAGGTTTCCAATTGGGGGACAAAATATTCAAAATCTTGTTTTTTAATCGTGTCATTAAAGACGAGGTTGATAACTGTCCCTGCTGATACTTCATCCACGCGGATCTCATCAAATCCATATGTCACGTTAACATCTCCTTTATTGGTTTAAAAGTAATAGGTTATTAGACATCCTTCATATGAGCCCAAAAGTACTTTACACTCTTTTGGGAAACAGCCTCTGAAAATGAGGAATGCTCTAAAGAAGTGTAAAGTACTTTTGAAGGAGGGCGGCATAATATCATTTTCAATATTCGTTGTGTCCGGCAGGACATGCCCGTTTTATAAGAAAGTCTCAGCAACGTGCTGTAATTAAAAGACTTTCATTTTTCGTTGTGGCAGTGGTGACTGCCATGTATGTTATATGAAAAGATAGATACACCTAACATTCTTTGAGTACCCACTTAAGGCGGGATATTTTCAAGACTTTTTATGTGGGTCATGCGTAAGTTCTCAATAAATCCGGGCATTCAGGCCATTCTTTTGAATGGCACCCAGCGCTTAAAGGGTAAGCAGGCTTTATCCTCCCCGAGTTATTGAGGTCTTACGGTCATGCTTCGTTGTGGGTAGGCCAGGGCCAAAATACGGTCTGCCCGTGGCAGTTTATATGAAAACACGAGTATATTACCGAAGATCTAAATTGGTTATTTTTTGTGTTGGATCATAATCATAGGCTGGGTACTCAAAGATCGGCATCCGGGGTTCTGTTTCACTCAAAGAATATCCGTAGATTGAAGCATATTCAGACACATCCTCTCCCATATTGTCAAGCTGCAGAAGATAATCATAGATGCTTTTGGATTCAATGATAATGATTTTTCCTATTTTTTCTATCATCGGGCTGTGTTCCCTGGTTGCGTCATGATCAAATTCAAGGATTCTTCTGCCGTCATTGGTAATGCCGATGGTTCTAAAGGTAAGACTCTTGCCGACCCCCGGAAGGTTGAGAACATTCCGATCAGAGGCAATAAAGGGGATGTCGGTATCTGTTCTCAATTGGGAAAGGTTCGCAACTATATGTTCAGCATCCAGAGGCAGTTGCCGGGTTCCTGGCTGGAATTTTTCTTCCAGATGGCCGATGCGCTTTTCTTCCATGCTTTCCTGAACCAGTCGCGCATTGGGGGTGAAAAGGCTGGAGTTTTCCATGTATCCTTTAACGGTAAATACATAATAGGGAAGAATACCGATATCATTGAGTACTTTTCGAAGTTTTGCCGTATGCCCCCTTCTTGATGCCGCAGATGTGAAAACCTGCTGGTTGGTTACTATCCAGCCAGCGTTATTTAGCTGTTCCACACAGCATTTTGTTTCAGGGGTTATTTCCATGGGAGATTCAAAATGGGTCTGGAAAACAAATTGTTGAATCCCTACTTTGGATGCTTTTT
>CAYSSE010000220.1:0-6516 GCA_964433355.1 uncultured Desulfocicer sp. | reverse complement strand
AGCGAAGCCTGACCCCCGAATATTCGGTGATTTTTTCCGGGGATCTGGGGTGTACAGATACCCCCATACTGCCGGATCCGGATCCACCGGAATCCTGCGACCTGCTGATACTGGAATCCACCTACGGGGATCGGAACCATACCGGCAGAAAAGAGCGCATTGAACGGTTGAAGGTTCTTCTGGACAAAGCCCTGGCTGACAACGGTATTGTCTACATCCCTGCATTTTCATTGGGCCGCACCCAGGAGCTAATCTACGAGCTGGACCGCATCAAAACCAAGGTGCCTGTGTTCATTGATTCCCCCCTGGGCCTTAAAATTACAAAGATCTATGCGGATCTGGAAAGCTTCTGGGATCGGGAGGCAAAGGCCCTTAAATCCGCCGGGGATCATCCCCTGGATTTTAAGAACCTCTATTCCGTGGAAAAATATCGGGACCATAAACAGCTCATGGAGATGAAGGGGCCGGCCATCATCATTGCCGGGTCGGGCATGTGCACCGGTGGCCGGATTGTTGATCACCTGGAACAGGGGCTGAACGATGCGAAAAACGACCTCTTTTTTGTGGGATACCAGGCCAAGGGCACCCCGGGCCGCCGCATGATGGAAAAAAAGATACCGGTGAAGGCTGCCATCCATACCCTGTCCGGTTACTCTGCCCATGCCGATCAAAATACGCTTGTTAATTGGGTGAAATCCATGCCCAAGCCCCCGGGAAAAATAACCCTGGTTCACGGAGAACCCCATGCCCAAAAAGCCCTGGCCCAACGCCTGGGTTTAAAATAATGCCAGAACCCAAGCCCGACTCCACAGCAGTTTTGTATTCACGGCGGCGCAGCCGCAGTAAAAACAACCCAGACTCAGTTCAAAAAGCAGACAACCAGGATCCAAACCCAAACCCAGTACCCAACACCCTTAAACCCCACTTTTGACCCCCAAAAAGTGCACTCTAAGAGCAAAAAACACTCTTTTTTGAACACATAACGCATTAAAATCAGCCACTTAAGTGGGTCAGACCCCCATAAAGACCCCCATAAAGGAAACATGAAAATAGAACACATGCCGGTTTTAAGGCCATGGCCCGTAGATACCAAGGGGTGTGGTGTGCCAAAGCGAATCTGGCGATGGGTCACCACGGTGCGGCAGTGGGAAGTGATGGAAAACTGGGAATACTCCCTGCCCAACGGCGGCCCGCGTATCATTATTCCCAAGGGGTTTATGTTTGACGGGGCCTCCATCCCCAGACCTTTGTGGGGTGTGCTGTCCCCCATTGGACTGCTTCTCATTCCCGGATTGATACACGATTTTGGCTACCGATACGATTATCTCTGGGCAAAGGAAGCAGACGGCACCATTTACAAATATGGCAAGGGCCGAGGCCAGCACTTCTGGGACACCATTTTCAAGGACGTGGGCAAAGCGGTAAACGGCATGGCCGTCATTGATACCCTGGGATGGGCCACCCTGCCCGTGGCTGGATGGTGGGCCTGGCGGGGCAACCGCAAACGAAATGCCCCGGAACTTGTCCCCTGACCCAAAGGAGGAAGGCATGAGTATTGATAAAGATTTTCATGGGAAGCTGGCCGAGCAACTTACAAAGCACGAAGGTCTGAGACTGAAACCCTACCATTGCCCGGCGGGTAAGCTGACCATTGGGATTGGCAGAAACCTTGAGGACAAAGGCATCACGGAAAAAGAAGCCCTGGTGCTGCTGGATAATGATATCCGGGAATGCATTGAAGATTTGAAAACCGTTTTCCAGGCCTTTGACGGATTGCCGGAACCTGTGCGGCGGGTGATGGTGGATATGCGCTTTAATCTTGGCCCCAATCGGTTCCGAAAGTTCAGGAAAATGATCAAGGCTGTTGAAAACCGGGATTTTATCAAGGCTGCAGCAGAGATGAAAGACTCCCGTTGGTACAATCAGGTGGGGCATCGGGCACAAACCCTTGTAAATATGATGACCGAAGTCTGATTCTGATGCTTAGAATGCTGTTTTTGACCCCCAAAAGTGGAGTTTAAGAGCCAAAACAGCCTCTATTTAAGTTAATTTCTATTTAATAACAACCACTTAGCTGGGAGCAACTTAGCGGGGTCAGACCCCGCTTTAGATATAGCTGATTTAGATAACAACTTGATTGGGTCAGACCCCGCATGCAACATCCTCCGCCTCCTGTCCGAGAACCCCCGGCGGTCCCAGCGAGAACTCAGTAGAAAAATGGGTGTGGCCCTGGGAAGTGTCAATTATTGTCTCACCGGTCTCATTGATAAGGGCTACATCAAGCTGGAGAACTTCCGGCACGCGGACAACCGTCTGGCCTACACCTACAATCTTACACCCGCCGGCATAGAGGCAAAGCTCCACCTGACCTACCGCTTCCTGAAGCGCCGCTTGAAAGAGTACACCGAGATCAAGGCCCAGATCCAGACCCTGAGCACCGAGCTGGCCGATCAGAACCCCGAACTGCTGAGCGACCTGGACTTCAAAGATATACTGTCTCCACACCCAACAAGCCAAACCTGACCCCAGGTGTGATTGGCACAGGCTTGTATTGACGGCGGCGAAGCCGCAGTAAATACAAACCAGACCCCAGTCCAAAAAGCAGACAACTCAACACCAGTATCCAGAATTTCAGAATTTGACCACAGGCGAAATCTACACAGCCCGCCTGGCCATCACAGGCAATGGCCAGCTATATCTGCCTGTCGTAATCCAGAAGATGCTCCAGGACGCAGGCCGCATCCGCATCCAGCTGATTTAAATAATAGCTTGATTGGGGGCAGATCCCGCATATAGCATCCAATTTCCCTTAGAAGGCCCATTTAGGTATCAAAACAAGGCCGCTAAGAGCAGTTTTTGATAGTTTTGAAACAAATTTCTGTTTAATAACAGCGGTTTGTATTGTTTTGCTTGGTTCGACCCTCTTTTAAGAAGAAACCTTCTTGAAAGGTTGATGAACTATGAAACGGAAACCCTCCGCTTCATGGATGACGAGCAGGTCCCGTTCACCAACAACAAGGGTGAAAATAATATCAGGATGACAAAGGTTCAGCAAAAAATATCTGGTTGCTTTCGATCGAAACAAGGTGCCGCTATTTTCTGCCGTATCCGTGGCTATCTTTCAACATGCAAAAAGCATGGAATGAGAGCAACCGAAGTCTTACGCATTCTATTCAAAGGTAGCTTACCGAATTTTATGAATGAGTGATTCTGTTATTGTCAAAACAGGGAAAGATTTATATACATCCAAGTAGGCTTGTTATTTATTGAGCTGAATAGTTACGTTTTACCTTCATTTTCCCCCAAAATATAAATTGACAACGTGATTTAACGAAATGCCCAACCAACTCCCCACTCTTGACGAACTCAGACCCAGATTACAGATTCAGCCGATTAATACCGGTCAAGTTTTTAATTATAGAGGGATTGTTTCCAATAACGATGAAGGGCTACACGGCATTACTAACCGTCAGGGTAAGCTGGAAATTTCTTCAGGAATTGAAATGCCTTTTTATATGTACCGTGGACAAACCGAAGAATTCAAGCCCTGTCTGCCCACATTGGGTCGAATCAAAAAAAGTTCCCTGATACTGCTGTCATTGTGTCGCACCGTGGCATTTGAAGATGTGCTTGGAGAACATCCTTTTGTAAAGAAAGCTGAAAACACAAAATTTTTAAACTGCCCTTTAAATGTGGACAGAAATGGACTGGCGCAGCATTATGGGCTTCTTACAGACTTAATTGATGTTACCAGCAATTTTGATATCGCCTCTTTTTTTGCAGTCTGCAGACGGGACAATCAATTCCAGACATATTTGCCAATCCGATCGGCATCAAAACCCGGAGTTATTTACCGCATATCACCATTTCACCTTATGACCAGTCCTTCTTTCGATGAAAAAGAAGACGTGTTTAAGTTTATGGGATGGCAGCCCCTACACCGGCCCGAACAGCAGCGAGCCTGCGGGATTCGTCTAAGAAAAGGGCAAGATTTTGCTCACTTACATTCGGTGCAAATGATACACTTCAAGCACAGCCCTGAAATCTCAGAGCGAATTTGGAACTCATTTGATCAAGGTCGCATGCTTTTTCCGCCAGACCCTGCGGCTGACCTGGCAAATCAGGCCCTTGTTTTAAAAGAATTTACCCGAAAGCAAATTGACATGGCATTGATCCGGCTTGAAAATTGGAAAGAGCGGACATACAACTCAAAAAAACGCAGACAGATGGAAAAACAGGAAAAGATTCAAGTGGTGACCAAACCTGTACTGAGCTGGGATGGTCTTAACGTTGAAAAAGATGAACAAGAGCTTCAGCAAGACCTGAAACATATTCTCGAAAAGGTAAGGATCAGAAGGGTGATGTATCCCAATACGAAAACCTTGGGGTCGGAAACAGTGCTGGACCTGGGAACCGGCAAGCTGCTTCAAACCCATAAGACGGAGATAGGTACGGTGTGTGGGGTTTTGCAAGAAGGTGGGGGTGTTTAGCGGCAGGGGTGGCAACGCAGGCTGACCCTCGGGCACCGGTACCTGAAATTCAAATTCCATCACAACAAATTCTTGTGTTAAAGAACGAATCATTTTACACTGAAAAACTAATGCCGATACTGTCTGAGACTATTTTCAACAGTAAAACCCAGTACCCAAAAATGCAATTGGCTATTAACATGAAACAGCAATCAACCGAGGCAAACATGTCGACCTTTTCAACACGATTGCAAGGTAAGATTATTTCTGTCAGTATTCACGGGTTTCGAAGCCTTGACCGGATCGATGAGCTGGTGTTGCCGCAACTGACTGTACTGATAGGTGCAAATGGCTCCGGAAAATCCAATTTCATCCGGTTTTTTGAGATGCTGGGCTGGATGTTTCGCAGCCAGAAACTTCAGGAATATATAGCACGCAGTGGCGGTGGTGATGATCAGCTGTTTATGGGGGCAAAACGCACCCCGCGGCTGGAAGCGCAGATTACCATAGAAACAGAAGCCGGTAAAAACGAGTATCGCTTTTCTCTTACACATATCCCTCCGGACAGCCTGTTGCTGGTGGATGAAGCATATCGATATTCCAGCAACGCATTTCCCACAACCAACAAAAACTGGACAATACTGCCCATGCCCTCACATGAGGCAGTGATGGTACAGCAGGTAGCTGAAGACAAAACCGCCAGGATCATTGTAAACCTGCTGAAAAACTGCACTACCTATCAATTTCATGACACGTCAGCAGCAGCCAACATCAAACAGAAATGGGACATTTCCGATAACGCCTATTTGCGCAGTGATGGCGCAAACCTGGCTCCCGTGCTTTATCGCCTGCAGCAAAACGAGGTACAAAGGTATAAACTGATAACCCGTCAAATTGCCAGAGTGCTTCCGGGATTCAGCGACTTTGAGCTTCAGCCGGATTACGGCAAAATCGGACTGCGCTGGAACGGCAAACATGGCACAAAGTCCTTTGGCGCTCATCTTACCTCAGATGGCTCGTTACGTCTTTTTTGCCTGATTACCCTGCTGAACCTGGCAGATCACATGCTGCCTGACATACTCTTTCTGGATGAACCCGAACTTGGCCTCCATCCCCACGCCATTGGCCTTGTTGCACAGATGATCCAGAAAATGGCCATTGCACGACAGGTGTTTATCGCTACACAGTCCCCCATAATGGTTGACTGTTTTCAGCTGGACAACATTATTGTAGCCGATACCAAAGAGGGTGCCACACAACTGCGCACCCTTGATCAGGACACCTACCGCCATTGGCTGGAGGATGATTACCAGCTATCCGACCTGTGGCTCAAAGAACCCATCGGGAGTCCACGCTGATGCGGCTTTGTGTAATCTGCGAAGGCCATACCGAAGCAGAATTTGTAAAAACCTGTCTCGAACCCCATCTGCGCGAATATGGCATTACCACCTATCCGTCTTTGCTGAAAACCAAACCAGGCAGACGAGGTGGAGGAGATGTGAACGTTACCAGAATCATAAAACACCTGTATCATGAATTCCCGAATACCGATGCCATAACCACACTGGTCGACTACTATGGATTCAGCCACAGAGGCGGGATGAGCGCAGAAGAACTTGAAGCGCAAATACTGGAAAAGTCCCTTGAACGTTTCCCGAAAACCAATCAAAAACGTATTGTGCCTTACATTCAAATGTATGAATTCGAAGCATTACTCTTTGCCGATGTCCGCAAGTTTGAATGGGTGCTTGACGGCTGGAACTCAGCCACAGAAAAGACCTTGCGTGAGATAAATAATCGTTTTCCTGACCCAGAATCCATTAATGACAACCCGAAAACAGCGCCTTCAAAAAGGCTTGAATCAATTTTTGGTGGTTTTTACAGTAAAACGGAACACGGTCCCATAATAGCCGAAGAGATCGGACTTCCCGCAATACGCCAAGCCTGCCCCCGATTTCACCAATGGTTAATCAAACTGGAGGCTATGCGTGAAGAAATAAATCCTCAGCATTGATGGCGACGGCATCCGGGGAGCTGATCCGGCCCA
>CAYSSE010000219.1:0-6545 GCA_964433355.1 uncultured Desulfocicer sp. | reverse complement strand
ATTGGCCGGTTCCTATTACCCATCGGGGGGGGGCTCTGCTGAGGGTACTTTGACAGTTCATTTTCATATAAAACATACATGGCTGTAAAACCAGCCACAACGAAAAATGAAAGTCCTTTAATTATAGCACGTTGCTGAGACTTTCTTATAAAAAAAAAGTTATAAAATAATGGCTTGGTAAATTCATCGAACTTAGAACTCACGAGATAAAAAAAGGAGCCGCATATGATTTCATGGCTGCCCATGGGATTTGAAGAAGCCTTGCGTATTACCCTTGAGACCATTACGCCCTTGGGTAAAGAGACGATCCCCCTGGCACAAGCCACAGGTCGAATCCTGGCACAAACATTGATTTCAACCATTGATTCACCCTCCATTGATGCCTCTCTTAAGGATGGGTACGCTGTTGTGTCAGGGGATCTGGCCTCTGCTTCTCCTGGGATCCCCGTCCATTTAATGCTGGTTGAGACGGTGGCCGCTGCAGGGGGGGAACAGACCCAGCGTCTGCTTCCCGGGACAGCCATGCGGATTTTAACAGGGGCTGAAATTCCCCAGGGGGCAGATGCCGTACTGGCCGAAGAGTTTACAGATATTTCCGGGAATACCCTTGTGGCCAGGAACAGTGCCGGGGCAGGGCGGAACATCATGCCCAGGGGAACCGATGTGGAGAAAGGGCAATGCATTGCCCAAAAGGGAGATACCATTATCCCGGGTCTGGCTGGCATCATTGCCGCATCTGGGTTCAGTGAAATGTCTGTCTTTAAACAGCCCCGGGTGGCCATCATTGCCACGGGGGATGAGGTGGTGGCACCAGGAAAACCCCTTCCCCAGGGAAAACTTTATGCCAGTAACATGGTGACCTTGAGTGCCTTTTGCCGGCAGTTAGGGATGGAGACAGTGTTGTTTACAGCCAAGGATGACCCCCGAGAAATACGCAATGTCCTGGAAAAGGCCATGGAGCAAAGTGATGCCATCATCACAAGTGGCGGAGCCTGGACCGGGGATCGGGATCTTGTGGCAAAAATTCTTCTGGAATTGGGATGGAAAAAAGCCTTCCATCGCATTCGCATTGGTCCTGGTAAGGCTGTGGGGTTTGGTATGCTTGAGCAGATGCCTGTTTTTATTTTACCCGGAGGCCCCCCGTCCAATCTCATGGGATTTCTTCAGATTGCGTTTCCAGGTCTCCGTGCCCTGGCAGGATATCAACGTCCGGGTCTGCCAACCATGCGGGCTGCGCTGGCCTCGGATCTACAGGGGCGTGACAGCGAGTGGACTCAGTTTGTTTTCGGAATGATTGATTTAAAAGGAGATACGCCGCTGTTTCGTTCCCTGGGACAAAAGGGCAGGCTTCAATCCATGGCAAAGGCCACGGCCATTGCTACAATCCCCGAAGGAACCACGGGGATTTCCCAGGGAACGATGACGGATATACAGGTGTTATCTTTTTAAGTTGAGGTGTGAATTATGAATAAAATAAATCAAAATTGTCTGGCGGACTCCTTTAACCGAAGGGTCACCTATCTTCGATTGTCGGTGACGGATCGATGTAACCTTAATTGCTGTTATTGTGCGCCTTCACGGCCAAAGTTGGTACCCCTGGACGGGTTAATGTCCTTTGAGGAGATGTTTCGTGCAGTGAATATCGGTGTGGGGCTGGGGATTACCAAAGTTCGGCTCACCGGGGGAGAACCCCTTTGTCGCCAGGATATTACTTCATTTGTTGCACAATTATGCCGCATTCCCCAGATCAAAGATGTGGGATTGACAACCAATGGGGTGCGCCTGGAACAGATGGCTGCCGGGTTAAAACAGGCGGGAATGAAACGTATAAATATCAGCCTGGATACCTTGGATGCCGCTAAGTTTGAGAGAATAACCGGAAAAAATCGCTGGAATGAAGTTTGGAATGGCATCATGGCAGCACACGAACTTGGATTTGCGCCAATAAAAATTAATACGGTGGTGATGAAAGGCGTTAACGATGATGAAGTGCTGGATCTGGCCCGCTTGACTCTGAAATATCCCTTTCATGTGAGATTTATTGAGTACATGCCCATTGGAACAGATCCCCGTGGGGCACAAGGGTATTTTATCTCTGGAAAAGCCCTTAGAAAGCGCCTGTTGAAGGAGGGAGAATTGATCCCCCTGGTTAATAGAGGGGAGAATGATGGGCCTGCCAGACGCTTCAAGTTTGCAGGTGCCCCCGGGGAAATTGGGTTTATCAGCTCCATGAGTGATCATTTCTGCGATAGATGCAATCGTATGCGTCTCACCGCCAGGGGATTTTTAAGGCCCTGCCTTCTGGCCGATGATCAGGTGGATCTGGGAAGTAAGCTGAGAAAAGGGGCTTCTGATGAGATCTTACAGGAATTGTTTTGCCGGGCATTGTCAATGAAAAAAGGAGAGCATGGATTAAATTTTCATGACGCAGATGCCTTAAAAACAAAGATGGTGAGTATTGGTGGATAATAAGTACCCGAGCATATATTCCTCAAAATAAAACATATAAATATCAATAATATATGTCTGTGTAATACCGAAAAACATATGTGTGGGTACTTAACAACTGCTTCTGAGCCCGAGGCCCCATGAACAACCCTGGACAGCCATTATTAAGAATTGCTGAAAAATGAATAGCTGCCTTGACAGGTATTCCTGTAAACACGTACAATTCCGCAGGATAAATTGGATTGTAAATCAGCAACTATTTTAACGACGGCTCTTATGCCCGTGCCGATATGAGGGTACCGTATTAAAATTATCTTGGCTTAAATGATCATTTTGTGGTTTTATACGCCATTAATTGCATCATTTGAATTGCTGGTGGATCAATGGCGGTGTTGTGGTGGGGTAGAGGCGATTGAACATTTATTGTTTTAGAAAATCAAAGCGAATCAAGCGAGAAATCTTCTGTAGGAGATGTCTGTTTCGTCGTAAGTGTCGGCCATTCCAGCTTTGGCTGCAACCAGAATTTCCTTTTTATTTCAAGCCCAACGGAGATGCCAATGGCATCTTTGATTTGCAGAACACTGTTCAAAATACCCTGGATGCACTTTTCCCTTCAGAACGTCGTCTATTGGAAGCAAGGGCTTTGAAAGCACTGTCCCGTGTTGACCACTTGAGCTGGACATTGGTTCGATTGAAAATGTTTGAGCTGTTGAACATCGACGGTACGTAGCCGGATAATTGATGGCGGATTTGGCATCCTTCATTTTCCGGTTTACACTTGTTGGAACAATAACCCCATTTTCAGGAAATCATTCTCCAAACAGTGTAAAGTACTTTTGGTGTGATATGAAGGATGCCGTGGATTTTTATAAAAAAAACTTTTTTTTATTTCTAATTGCATGTAATATGACATGAAAGGTGATTTTGGCACAGTTGTCCTTATAATTAAGAACCATAAACCCATAAAAGTAGAGGTTACTATGAAAACAACAACAGACCCTTATTCAGGGCTGCAACTGGTTGAATTAAGCCATGAATGGGGCCATGGTGTACCATCCTACCCCGGACAGGAAGATGTGAAAATGGCCAGGGGGGTCAAACACGCCCAGCACGGTGTGCTTGCATGGAAAATTAACACTGTTATGCACACCGGTACCCATATGAATGCACCCTTGCACCTGGTACAGCGTGCGGCGGATCTGGCAGAGGTACCTGTTGATCGTCTCTTTGGCAATGGGGTTGTTTTGAGTATTCCCAAAAAACGATTTGAGGTGATTACTGCCAAGGATCTTGCAGCAGCCACACCGAAAGTTGAGAAGGGGGATGTCGTGGTTATTGTCACAGGGTGGCACCACCAATACTCCGACGGTCTTGAATACTATGGTGCTTCGCCGGGATTATCCAAGGATGCGGCACAGTGGCTGGTGGATAAAGAGTGTAAAATGGTGGCAGTGGATACGCCCCAG
This sequence comes from uncultured Desulfocicer sp., assembly GCA_964433355.1. Classification (GTDB taxonomy): domain Bacteria; phylum Desulfobacterota; class Desulfobacteria; order Desulfobacterales; family Desulfobacteraceae; genus Desulfocicer. The sequence goes on along the minus strand of CAYSSE010000219.1, from coordinate 2,631 downwards.
GTTGATCATCCCCTGGCAACCTCATTGGCTCCCCATCGTAATGGCCCTACAATGAACAGACTGGTGATCGCATACAAAGAAGGAACCGGCCTTGATCCTGAAAAAGAACATCCAGAATGGAATGTTGCCCATAAAACCATATTGGCCGCTGGTATCCCCACCATTGAACAGGTGGGGGGCGATGTGGATGATCTTGCAGGCATGCGAGCCACTTTTGTTGCCACGCCCTGGAAATTTAAACATGGAGATGCGTGTCCTGTTCGATTTGTAGCCATGTTTGATCCTTCGGGTAATTGCCGCATTGATGCGGGTAATTGAAATCTTTCGTTGCTTAATCATTTGATATGAATAAAGATTAAGAATGTTATTACCCACGTCTCGCTTATTTTTATAACAGTTTGTAATTAATACTAAATAAGACCTTGGTTCGTCAATGGTCAACTTTTTGGTATTAACAAATTCAATAAGTTATAAAAAAATAAGGTAAGTTCTCAATAAATTCGGGTATCAGGGATTCATTTTGAATATCACCCGGTGTTTAAGGGACTACACAAGTTGTATAGCCCTGAGTTATTGAGACATTATAAAATAAGCGAATAGATGGTTACGATCATTGATTTTTTAATCTGAGTTTCACAAAAAACTTTAAAATATGGAATAAGGAATATGAGCCTGAAAATATATAATTTAAGTCATGCCTTCCATCAACATATGCCAGAATGGCCATCCACTCCGGGTGTCAATGTCACCGTTAATAAATTTCACGCAAAGGACGGTGTTTACCAGGTCAATTGGGAGGGCATCATGCACCGGGGTACCCACATGGATGCGCCTATTCATGTAACGGAAAATACACCCGGCATCAGTGACTATCCCCTGTGGCGCCTGTGTGGTACTGGCGTTGCTGTTTCCATCCCCAAGGAAAAATGGGGGGTAATTACCCCTGAAGATCTTGAAAAAGCCTCCCCTGCAATTAAAGAGGGTGACATGGTCATGATCAACACCGGGTTCCACCACAAATGGGCCGACTGTGACGACTATTTTGCCCATGGCTGCGGAATTTCCGGGGCTGGTGCCCAGTGGCTGGTGGATAAAAAAATAAAATGCGTGGGCTATGGCTGCCAGGCCAATGATCATCCCCTTGCAACCAAGCTTGTGGATCATGGACTTGGACCCTCCCAGCCCCATCTTATTGAAGAATACAAACAAGCCACGGGGCGTGATCCCAAGGAAGATTTTCCCGATTGGGAACCGGCACACAAAACCTTGATGGTTAAAGGGGGCATCCCCGGTATCGAAAATATTGGTGGAGACCTTGATGAAGTGACGGGCAAACGGTGCTTTTTCATGGCATTCCCATGGCGTTGGACTGGTGGTGATGGATGTATTGTCCGTGTGCTTGCTGTGGTGGATCCAGACCAAACCTTTCGTTTTGGCGCTGGTAAATAAAAAAGGGGCTTGATTTTGACTTTTTGTCCTTGCACCTTAATTTGCTGGGATTTTCATATAGAAATAGATATATGGAAGCAATTTATTTTTTTGAAGTCTCTGATGAAATGTGTTACTTCAGCATGACTACAGGAAATTAACCATCAGAGAATTCAGGAGGATTTAATATGGCATCAAAGGGGTATATTCATGTGTACACCGGGGATGGAAAGGGAAAAACCACAGCAGCCCTGGGGCTTGCCCTGAGAAGTGCCGGACATGGCATGGGGGTATTCATCGGTCAGTTCATGAAAGGAATCCGCTATGGTGAACTCAATGTTCTTGAAAAAATTCCAGGCATTGAGGTGGCTCAGTTCGGAGATGAGGTCTGCATTCGAAAAGAAGAGGTCACCGATCTCCATAGAAGTCATGCCCGGGAGGGGCTTGCCGTGATTGAAAAAGTGATGGCACAGGGGAAACATCCGGTGGTCATCATGGATGAAATTTGTGTGACCCTGTGGTTCGGCATTCTTTCCCTGGAGGAGGTGATGGGGGTGATCAAGGCAAAACCTGCTGGCATTGAATTGATTCTCACCGGTAGAAGAGCCCCCCAGGAGATCATTGACATGGCAGATCTTGTAACGGAGATGAAAGAGATAAAACATTACTATACCCAGGGGGTGTTGGCCCGGGATGGTATTGAGCGATAGATTTAAGGACTAAGAAGATACGGAGGCGGGGACAGATTTTTAAATCTGTCCCCCTTTTTCAATGACTGACGAGTAAAGCAAATAAAGGGCAGATGCAATTTCGCATCTGCCCTTTGCTGTTTTATCGTGATATTTTTATTAGAAAATAGAACTTCTGGGCAACCTCAGCAGAGCCCCCTCCCGATGGGTAATAGGAACCGGCCAATTGTGCCGTCTACGGTTCCGGCCGGGCCCATTGCCCGTCGGGAGGGGGCGGCGTGATATCATTTTCCATATTCGTTGTGTCCAGCAGAACATGGGTGTTTATATGAAAGAGTAGAGATGTCTAACATTCTTTCATACTTCGCTGTCGGCAGGCCGAGGCCAGAATACGGTCTGCCCGTGGCAGTTATTTGAGGATGAACTTATTGTTTGACAACATTTCTGGCAGCAGGCCCCCTGTCACTGTCTTCGATGTCAAAGGTAACCCGTTCTCCTTCGGAAAGGGTCTTAA
>CAYSSE010000218.1:4148-6585 GCA_964433355.1 uncultured Desulfocicer sp. | reverse complement strand
ACCGTATTCTGGCCTCGGCCTGTCCACAACGAAGCATGAAAGAATGTTAGGCGTGCCTACTCTTTCATATAAAAGCTGAAAATATCAATTCTTTGTGATAAAGTCAAATCATCAAAGACAACTTTCAACGTCAACAACTAAAAATCCACACCATGTGCTACCCCCGAAAAGGAGTTGGAAATCCAAAATCCAATGAACAGCAAAAAAACCAGTTATAAGACAACGATTTTTTTGTCACTGGTGTACATTGTGATTTCGGCTCCGCTTAATTGCTACGCAGAAAATCATGCGATTGCAGTTGTCCTTTCTCAAAAAATAAAACCTTACATGCAGGTACTGAAAGGTGTTCAGCAAAATCTTGACAATAAACCATCTTTCCCAATGGATATTTTTTCCATTTCCGACACAAACAGAGATATTGCAAATATCAAAAAAGAATTACTTAAAAAAAAATACACTCTTTTTCTGGCCATCGGACCTGAAGCAGCTCAACTTATCTGGTCCATGGAAAGTCTAAGGCATCAGCCCAAGTTGTTTTCTGCCATTTTGAATCCACTTAAAATTGACCATCTGAAATTTTCCCATTGCGGGGTCTCCCTTCAAATTCCAGCATCCATACAACTTGCAGAAATAAGTGCATCCCTGCCGGACATAAAAAAAGTGGGGATCATTTTTGACCCGAAACAAAACCAGACCTTTTTTAAGGCAGCCCTGGAATCAGAACCCAGCTACAAAATAAAAGTCATTCCGCTAAGGGTCAACTCAAAAACAGAAATTTCCAAGGTTCTAAGAAACAATCTAAACAGCATTGACTGTGTGTGGATGATTCCAGACTCAACCGTTATCTCGGAAAAAATTGTTCAGTACGTTATCAAACAAGCCTTATACAAGAAAAAAGGCGTTATTGGATACAACCCCTATTTCATAAAATCCGGTGCGGTTTTTGCCTTTGAATTTGACTATTACCAGATAGGAATCCAAACAGCTGAAAAAATAAGAGCATATTCTAATGACAAAGCCTGCAACATTACCATCCCATTTTTTAATAAAACAAGTAACCTCAAGATGGCCCGCCATCTCGGGATAACAATAAAGGAACACCCTGAATGAATTTTCTAAAAAACATGGGAATTCATGCCAGGATTCTTGCCGCAGCAATATTGATCATTACCTCTTCAACTTTTACTCTCGGATATTTTGGACTGGATATGGTAAAAGTCCTTGTTTCTCAACGATTTGATCGGCAAATCAATTACATGGCAGAACACCTTGCAGCCAATGCCGAATTGGGTATCCTCATAGATGAAGGAGCACTATTAAACGCTCTGGCAAAGAGTGTTCTCAGTGAAAAAGATATCATTGGCGTTGAGATAGAGAACAAACAGAGAACCCTCCTGGCCCAACAGACCCGGAATACCAACGGCACGTTTTTCACCATGGAAAAAAAGGTATATTTAAGCCATAGTAATACAGATGAAACAGATCTTGAACTTATTGCCGGAAGTAAAAACAGGGGGGATATCGGTCTGGTGAGAATAAGATATACACGGGAAGGCGTAAAAGACCTGACAGCCACCATGGCACATCGTTTTATACTGCTTTCATTGGGCCTTGCCGTGGCCTCCGTCCTGATTTTCTTTCTCATATCGCGTTCATTGGTGCTGCCGGTGGTTTCCCTTGCTGAAGTTGCCAGACAGGTTTCCCAGGGGAACCGTTCCCTGCGTGCTCCCATGGGAACTATTCCGGAAACAAGACGACTTGCCCTCTCCTTTAACGAAATGCTTGATTCCATTGAGAAAAGCCGCCAAGACCTTCTCAATGCACAGAAAAAACTCAGTAGACAAGAAGCATTGGCCGAGGTGGGAAAATTTTCCATGATGATCGCCCATGAGGTTAAAAATCCCCTGGCCATCATAAAGTCTTCCCTGGATATGTTAAAAAGAGACCTGAACATTCCCGCTGATAACCTTTTGTTAAACTATACAGAAGAGGAAATTACCCGACTGAATGACTTGATCGAAAGCTTTCTGATGTTTGCCCGACCCACAAAACTCAAAATGGTTAAAACAAATTTGAATCAAGTGGTTGAACAGGTTGCACTGGGGTTTCAAATGCAATACAGTGAAGGCATTTTTGAAATAAAATATACCAGTCCTGACAAAGAATGTATATCCATGGCAGATAATGACCTTCTATCCAGGGCGCTTAGTAATGTCATCAGAAATGCCTGTGACGCTTCCCGGAATCAAGGACATATTGACATTGATGTAAAAATCAGCCAGAATTTATGGGCAGTTCATGTCAGGGATTTTGGCAAGGGCATAGATCAGAAAAATATGAAAAATTTATTTGAGCCTTTTTACACCACAAAAGCAACGGGGACAGGGCTTGGCCTGGCCTTTGCCGATCAGGTAATAAAAGCCCATGGCGGAACCAT
>CAYSSE010000218.1:0-4048 GCA_964433355.1 uncultured Desulfocicer sp. | reverse complement strand
CAATGGCACACATTCTCATCGTTGATGATGAAGATAAAATAAGACATCTGCTCTCCATGATGCTTGAGAGACAGGAACACACCACGGAAAAGGCTGCCAATGGTCGTGAGGCCTTTGAAAAACTGAAAGTCCAAAGCTTTGACATGGTATTTTCAGACATCCGCATGCCCGAGGTGGATGGAAAAGCCCTCATCAAAGAAATGCAAAACGCGGGTATTTTAACCCCGGTGGTGTTTATTACCGCCTTTGCCACTGTTGATTCCGCCGTTGAAATGATGCGGCAGGGTGCAGCAGACTATATAACCAAACCCTTTGATGAAGAAAAAATTCTTATAGCGGTGGAACGAACCCTGAAGATGTCTTCCCTTATTGCGGAAAATCAGGCCATGAAAAAACAACTTAAAGGGACAGATGAGAAATATGCCATTGTGTACCGATCCACCCCCATGAAAGATATTGTAGCCCTGGCAAAAAGCGTTGCCGTGGTGGATACCGCAGTCCTCATAACCGGTGAATCCGGTACCGGGAAAGAACTCATCGCACGGTATATTCACATGCAGAGCCAGAGAAATGGAACCCGATTTGTCCCGGTCAATTGTGCGGCCATCTCTGCAAACCTTGTGGAAGCAGAACTTTTTGGATATGAAAAAGGGGCATTTACCGGGGCTGCCAAGGTTCAAAAGGGTAAATTTGAATATGCCAACCAAGGGACTATTTTTCTGGATGAGATCGGGGATCTGCCCCTGGAATCCCAAGCCAAAATATTAAGAGCACTTCAAGAAAAGAGATTCCAGCGGGTGGGAGGTAACCAGGAGGTACCTGTGAATGTAAGGGTCATCTGTGCCACCAACCGAAATTTATCAGACATGGTAAACGAAAACCTATTTCGGCAGGATCTTTTTTTCAGAATAAATGTTTTCCCAATTGAAATGCCCCCCTTACGTCAACGAAAAGATGATATTATTCCCCTTGCTGCCCATTTCTTAAAGGCTCTTGGGTTGACAAAAAAACATGAATTAACCCAGGGAGCCTGCCAGAAACTGATAGATTATCCCTGGCCGGGGAATGTGCGGGAACTTGCCAACGTAATGGAAAGAGCAATGATCCTCACGCGGCAAACCGGCAGGATCACCTCGGATACGCTCTCATTTCTACAGATCCAGCAGCCCGGTGAAAACAATAACGGTAATATGAAACTTCCAGCCAACGGAATTCAACTTCATCAGGTTCAAGTAAGCCTTGTAAAACAGGCCTTGGAAACATCGGGCAATAATCAGACGGCTGCCGCAAAACTGCTGGGGCTCAGCAGAGCAAAATTCCGGGTATTATTAAAAAACATAGAAGAGGACAGAGACACTGAAGAAAAGGGTTGTCGCCAGTGAAGAAAAACATCCCAGACGCAGAGAGCATTTCCAGCCCACAGAAATCAAAGTTTTTTGTGTGTGTATCGGCACCGTTGATGTGCCTGAGCTGCTACCTGCTCCTGATATTAACGGCAGGTATCTGTTTTGCCACGTCTCCCTTGCCCGCATCTGATACCATGCTGATATTTGTGGGAGAGGATCTGGAGTTACTCTCCCTGGCCTCACGACGGGAAGAAGCGGCATGGAACGCCCCAGCCATTGCGGATGTCATCACAAGGGAGGATATTGACAACTCCGGGGATGCCACCATAGCAGATTTGATTGGAAAGTCAGCCGGTTTTTACATCAATGAAAGAGAGGGGGGCAGCACGCCTTATCTTCGGGGGATTCCAGATTCAGTCCTCTTTTTATACGATACGGTTCCCATGGGCTCTGCCGCTGTTAAATCCCAGCATGATATTGACAATGAAACCTCCATGGCTGCCATCAAAAGAGTTGAAATTGTCCGGGGGGCAGGGTCCGTTCTATGGGGCCCGGACGCCTTTGCCGGTGTAGTTAATGTTGTCCCTTTTACAGGCAAGGACATTCAAGGTGTGGAAACCGGGGCAGGATTTTCCATCCTAAAAAACTCCCAATGGACATATCTTAATTTTGGAATGGATCAGGGGAACTGGAACTCCTTCATTTCTGTCTCTGCAAAAAAATCCCGAGAAGATGATGAGACTTACACTATAGTCAACTTCTGGAACGATGGAGACACCCCTGCAAGTCCTGACGACCGGTTGGGGGAAGAACACCCTGGCAATTCCCATTATTATGAACTCTATTCCAACATCGCTTTTAATGACTGGCTTTCCCTGTCCACAAGACTGTCGGACAATCAGAATATATATACTTTGACCAACGAAACTGGTTCTTCCAGGTGGAAAGAGACTCGGTCTACCCCCAGTCACACCTTTAAACTTGAAGCTTCAAAATCCACGGGCATTGATTCTGGTGTACGCTTCATGGGATATTATTCAGAAAATGACACCCGCCTTGAGATCATTGATAAATCCTTTGACTCCTCCGAGCGTTCTCTTTATGGAGAGTTGATTTATGATCAATCCCTGTTTGTGGGTAACGGACTTTTAACAACGGGTATCTCATGGCGGCACACCAACTTTAGAGATCTCCTGGTCTGGGGAGGATTTTTCCCCGACTATCTGGATGCTGAAAACAAGGATCCGGGGGTGCTTCCCTTTTTTGAAACAGCAGGTTATGACAATACTCTGACCTCTTTTTTTGGACAATACCGACACCAATTTATGGACTTGGAACTCTGGGGCGGGATCAGAAGCGACAACCATGATCAATTCAAAAATAAGGTCAGCTACAGTCTGGGCCTGGCTTGGGATTTTTTTCCAAACCTTATTTTTAAAGCCATTTATGGTACCGCTTACCGAACGCCCTCTGCAGAGCAGGTGGTGGCGGGGACGTATTCGGATCTCGAACAGATCCACAGTGCCAATGCTCAGTTTGCATGGAAATCCGGGACAGATAAAAAAGCCTCTTTAACCATATTCAAAAATGACATTGACGATCACATCATTGAAGATCGCTATTCCGGTGTAGGTCTTTCAACCCCCAACAGCCAGACCATTTACGGCGCGGAACTGGAATGGGATATCCGGTTAACAAAAAAACTGTCCCTGGCCGGCAACCTCACCGTCATTGATAATCAAGGGCCTGATGAAACATACAGTTATGGCAGATATCTTTTGAAAGACCCTTTAACAGGAATTATCCAGGAAGACTTTCTTCAGACCCTGGATTACGCCTATGATGCCGGAGCGGATGCCATGGCTACCCTGGCCCTTAAATGGCAACTGACAAAAAATATCACCTTGATTCCAGAAGTGCGCTATATCTCAGAAACAAGCCTTCACTATCTGTACGAGGCAGATCCCAGTAAACCTGCCCAGGAAATTACCGTAACGTCCCCGGATGTATGGTTGATGAACCTTCATCTAAAAACAGGAAATTTGTTTCCATTCTCAATGGACGTTTTCATTAAAAATATCTGGGATACCGATTACACGAAACCAGGTAGATATACAATTCAATCCGGATGTCCTTTCAATGCGGGCCTAATGATAAAAATGAAATGGTAATCCGAAGAAACGGATGGGGGCTTGCTCACAACATTAAGGATTGCGTCGATCTGAAAGGTCGATCTCAATCCTCTGTTCAACATCTGTCCACCAATTATGACGGATGGCCGATCTTGTGGTCAAGCCCTAAGAAACCGGTTTAGATTGATCAACGCTGGTCAAATCTGAACAAATACCCACAGGCATTCGAATCAAACATTCGAGCTACATTACAATAATTATGGTAAATAGATGGACTCTTTTTTTATAACTGCCACGGGCGGATCTTACTTCTGGTCCCGACCTACCCACAACGAAGCATAAAAGGATATTAGACACATCTACTCTTTCATATAACTGCCACGGGCAGACCGTATTCTGGCCTCGGCCTGTCCACAACGAAGCATGAAAGAATGTTAGGCGTGTCTACTCTTTCATATAAAAAATTAATGGGCCTGTCATTTTTTATTCGCCCACTTACCATATTTGTCTTATATTTATTAAACTGGCATATTTATTGCTTTTAGTATTTTATTATGAAAACTCTAATAA
>CAYSSE010000217.1:4744-6597 GCA_964433355.1 uncultured Desulfocicer sp. | reverse complement strand
TTAATTTCACACTTGGTTTGGGACGATCCCCCGCAGGGACCATGGAGAAGACTTTTGGCACACCGGGCAATGGGGCAAAGGCCTTCAAAGTCGTGGATGATACAGGTGCCGCAACCGGCACATCGCTCTTCCCATATGCCATGGGCCACGGCCCCGCCGTAAAAGGTGGTATTAACGGCGGGAAAAAATTTTTGGTCGGGGTAGGCTTCGGATAGAAATTGGGGCCCCACACCACAGGCCATGGAGAGTACCGCATCATAGTCGTTAACTGTTTCACTTAACTGGGCCACATACTCATTGTCGCACTGGCGTTCAATGATGGTGGTGTCTATGGTTAAGGCTGAGTTCTCTTTTTTCCGGGCAATACCCAGTGAGGCAGCCAGGATTTCCACCTCTTTGAGCCCGCCGGTATTGCAAACGGTGACGCAGCCCTTGCATCCCACAATGAGGATCTTTTTTTCTGCCTCTATCATCTTTAATATTTCTGTCAGTGGTTTACGATCGGCAACTATCATGGTTCACCTCTATTTTTAATTTTTGATGGGGGTGGGGCCAAGCTGTCGGATTTTCTCCGTCATCTCACGGGCAATTTCTGCAAATCGCCCCCCCTGGGCCGAAGACAGATTATACATCTCCACCCGATCCGGCTCCATGCCGATTTCTTCAAGGAGTTGTTTCACATAGGTTACTTTTTTCTTGGTTTTAATATTGCCGGTGAGGTAGTGACACTCTCCCTCCAGGCATCCGGCCACATAGACACCGTCGGCACCGTCTTCAATGGCCTTGAGCAGATGCAGGATATCCACCCTGCCGGTGCACGGCACCTGTAGCACCTTAATTTCACTGGGATAACTTAATCTCATGGAACCTGCCAGGTCCCCGGCTGCATAGGCTCAGTATTGACAGCAAAAGGCAATGATGCGGGGTTCAAAGGAATCCGTCATGGGTCTCCTCCTTATGCCACGTTGAACAGGGCATGGGTTTTGGCAAGTATCTGCCGATCGGTGAAATGGTTCAGGGTAATGGCCTTGGCCGGACACTCGGATACACACAATCCACACCCATGGCACTCCCCGGGATCAATGACAGCATACCCCTCTTCATGGATATAGGGGATTTCATAGGGGCAGGTTCTCACACAGGTGAGACATACGGCGCATTGCTCCTGCTCCACTGTTGCCACAATGCCCCCCACCATGATGTCATCCCGGGAGATGATGCGCATGGCCCTTGCCGCAGCGGCCATTGCCTGGGCAATGGTCTCTTCAACGGGTTTGGGAAAATGGGCCAGGCCTGCCACAAACAGACCATCCGAGGCAAAATCCACAGGCCTTAATTTTGCATGGGCCTCCACCAGAAATCCCTCGTCATTCACTGGTATTTTACAGGTTCCAAAGAGCTGTTTATTTTCATGGGGGACAATGCCCGATGCCAGTACCAGAAAATCAGGATGGATGGTGACGGGCATCTTGAGGACATGGTCCTCCACAGTTAACTTCAAGCTGTTGCCATCATCTATTTTTACGGTGGGCATTTTTTCAAGGTCATATCGGATGAAAATAATGCCCATCCCCCGGGCCTTCTGATAGAGATCCTCCCGGAATCCATAGGCCCTGATATCCCGGTAGAGAATATACACCCGGGCCTGGGGAGACAGGGTTTTCACCTCCATGGCACTTTTCAGGCTGTGGGTGCAGCACACCTTGCTGCAATAGGGATTTTCATTGTTCCGGGACCCCACACACTGGATGAACACCACGGAGCGGCTTTTTTTAATGCGGGGTGTTTCATTTTCAAGCACCTTGTCCATTTTAAGATGGGTGAGAACATGGGGATGTTCACCATGGCAGTAC
>CAYSSE010000217.1:0-4644 GCA_964433355.1 uncultured Desulfocicer sp. | reverse complement strand
AGGGCGGCCTCCATGCCTGCAATACCGCCCCCTACAACCAGCAAGGATTTTTTGATGGCAAGTTTAACCTGGTGTAATGGCTCCACATGGGCGGCCTTGGCCACGGCCATGCGCACCAGATCCTTGGCCTTTTGGGTGGCCTTTTCCGGCTGGTTCATGTGAACCCAGGTGTTCTGATCCCGGATGTTGGCCATTTCAAATAGATACTTATTAAGCCCTGCATCCCGGATGGTTTCCTGGAACAGGGCCTCGTGGGTGCGGGGGGAACAAGATGCCACCACCACCCGGTTGATCTCCTTTTCCAGGATGATTTCTTTAATTTGTTCCTGGGTATCCTGGGAACAGGTGAACAGGTTGTCTTCCACATGGATTACATAGGGCAGGGTGGCGGCATAATCCCGCACCGCAGGCACATCGGCAATGCCCCCGATGTTAATCCCGCAATTGCATACAAAGACACCGATGCGCGGAGCCATACCGGAAAAATCGCGTTCCGGTGGCAGTTCCCGGGTTCTGGTGAGGGTCCAGCGCTGTTGTGACAGCATTCTGGCAGCCATGGTGGCCGTTGCCGAGGCCTCCATGACGGACATGGGAATGTCCTTGGGCTCCTGGAAGGCGCCGCACACAAAAATACCCTCCCGGGTGGTATTCACAGGGGTCAGGTTCTGGGTATGTGCAAATTGATGGGAATTGAGTTCAATGCCCATCACCGTTGCCAGTTCCAGGGCATCGCTAAAGGGGGCAAGTCCCACGGAAAGCACCACCATGTCAAAAATTTCCTGGGCTGTGGAGCCAGATTCTGTGGCATAATCAATGCGTAATCTTTGATCTTTCATGGGAAAAATCGAGTGAATCCTGGATCGAATAAAGCGAACTCCGTTCTCATCTTCAGCCCGGATATTGTATTTGTCAAACTCCTTGCCATGGGTTCGCATGTCCATGAAAAATATGGCCGTGTCCAGGGAGCGTTCACTGTGCTCCTTGGCAATCACCGCCTGCTTGTTGGCATACATGCAGCACACACCCGAGCAATAACTGTGATCCCCTTGGTTGATATCCCGGGACCCCACGCACTGGAGCCAAGCGATTTTTTTGGGTTCTGTCTCATCCGAGGGGCGCACCAGATGTCCTTGATGGGGGCCGGATGCAGAGAGCAGGCGTTCAAACTCAATGCTGGTGACAATGTTGGGGGAGGTACCATACCCATAGGTCTGGTAGGGTGTGGGATCAAACGGGGTAAACCCCGGGGATAAAATGATGGCCCCCACATGGATCTTTTGGGCCACCGGGGTCATGGCATGGTCCACGGCTCCGGCAAGACAGGCATCCACGCAGGCCATGCACTCGGAGCAATAGCCGCAGTTAAGGCAGCGATCTGCTTCCTGTTGTCCCTGGGCCTCTTCAAATCCCAGTTCCACTTCATTAAAATTTCCCTTACGGTTTGCCAGGGATAGTTCTTTTATGCCATAACGTGGGGTTTGGCCAATATCCTTGGACAGCGGGGTATAGTGGGAAGATTTCTTTATTTGTTCACGGGCAGATGCAAAAGCCGTTCTACCCGCTTTCATGTCTTCCCCAGCAAGGTACTTTTTAATGGATTCTGCCGTCTCCATACCTGCGGCAATGGCACCAATGGCCACACCGGGACCGGTTTGAACATCCCCACCGGCAAAGACTCCTTTGCGATGGGTTTCAAAGGAGATGTCATCCACTTCAGTGGTTCCCCAACGGGTAAGGGGTATGTCATCATCGGGTGTAATGGCAGTGGTGTCCGGGGTCTGTCCAATGGCCAGAATCAGTTGATCAATGGCGATGTCATTCTCACTTCCCGGGATGGGAACGGGTCGTCGTCGTCCGGATTTGTCGGGTTCGCCCAATTCCATGCCAAGGCATTTCAGCCCGGTGAGGAGGTCATTTTCACCCAAAACTTCCTGGGGTGCAGCGAGGTATACAATCTCAACGCCTTCGGCCTCGGCGGCTACAATTTCTTCCTCCCAGGCGGGCATCTCCTCCCGGGTCCGGCGGTAGAGAATGGTGGTTGTTTCAGCCCCCAGTCTTACGGCGCTTCTTGCCACATCAATGGCCACATTTCCGCCACCGATGATGGCCACATGTTTACCCACACGGGTGGTCCCGGTTAAGTTCAGCTCCCTTAGAAAATCAACGCCCTGGCGTACGTTGTCCAGATCTTCGCCGGGGATGCCAAGCCCAATGCCTTTATGTGCCCCCAGGGCCAGAAACACCGCATCAAACCCATCATTCAAAAGGGAATCAATGGTCAGATCGCCTCCCAGGGGGGTGTTGAGTTTTATTTCAACCCCCAGCTGGGTGATCACCTCAATGTCTTTATCCAGTACCTCCGGTGGCAGACGGTGGTCAGGTATTCCCACCCGGAGCATGCCGCCTGCCTTGGGAAGGGCCTCAAATATGGTGGATTTTATGCCCTTCCGGGCCAGATGAAAGGCACAGGAAAGACCTGCCGGACCAGATCCGATGATGGCCACTCGTTTGCCTGTGTCCGGGGCGCACTTAATTTTGATGTCCCTGGCATCGTACTGGTCCGCGGCCAGTCGTTTCAGATCCCGAATGGCAATGGGCTCATCCACCTCACACCGGCGGCAGGCGTCTTCACACTCATGGGGGCAGATACGCCCCAGGACCCCGGGAAGGGGCAGTTGTTCCATGATGATCTCCAGGGCCTTTTTGTAATTGCCCTGTTTCACCATCTGCACATACCCCTGGACATTGAGGCCGGCAGGGCAGGTTAGTTTGCAAGGTGCCCGGTCTCCCTTGTCAATGGCAAAGGCACTGGGCATGGCCTGGGGATAGAGTTTAAACGCAGCCCTTTTGGAAGACAGACCTTCATCAAAGGGGTTGGGCAGCTCCACCGGGCACACGGTATGACATTCGCCACAGGCGGTGCATTTTTCCATGTCAATGAACCGGGGGGCCTTTGTGAGGGTCACCGTGAAATCACCGGCACTGCCATTTACGGCATTCACCGTGGTCAGGGGCATCAGTTCAATGTTGAGATGACGTCCCGCCTCCACAAGTTTAGGGGAGATGATGCACATGGAGCAGTCATTGGTGGGAAAGGTTTTATCCAGCTTGGCCATGACACCGCCAATGGCGGTATCTTTTTCCACAAGATATACAAGATAACCCGCATCGGCAAGATCCAGGGAGGCTTGAATCCCTGCAATACCAGCGCCGACAACCATTACAGATCCAATTTGGTTTCCGGTCATTATGTGTCCTCCTTTTCAAGTCCATGGTCTGCCAGGTCCGGGCCGAGATAGGTCCGTTCATTTTCGCCCAGGATGCCCATGGCAAGACAGATGATGGTCCAGAGGTGGACCGTGTGATAGGAACCACCATAGTGATGGCACATATCTTCAATCTGGGCATGGCAGTTGTGGCAGGGGGTGATGACATAGTCAGCACCGGTGTCAATGATCTGGTTAAATTTTATTTTTCCATAGGCCCGTCGCTGTTCGGTGTGTCCGGCCTGGAGGGCACCGCCCCCGCCCCCACAGCAAAAATTGTTGGATCTATTGGGAATCATGTCGATGAAATTTTCTTCTCCCACAATGGTTTTTATGACAAATCTGAGGTCATCCACGATGTGGTCGGATTCAATTTTTCTGGCGATATTACAGGGATCCTGCACGGTGAATTTTACTTTAAGATCCTTGTTCCAGTCGGCGTTGACCTTTAACGTGCCTTCTCTGATCCACAGGGCAAAGAGTTCAATGATACTTTTCAGCTCAAAGGTGTGGGGGATGTTGAATTTTCTCAATCCTTCCAGGATTGAATAGTAGGAATGTCCTCATTCGGTGTTGATCACCACTTTGGCCTTAATGGTATGTTCGATGTGGTGGGCAAACTCCTCCATGATATATCGCCACCCTTCGTCATCTGCCAGAAACATGCAGTAATTTTCCCCTCCCCACATCACCGTGGGATAGGTCCAGTCCACACCGGTGAGGTGGAGCACCTTCCATAAGGGACTCATCTCATCGGGTTCTGTGACGGGTTCCCGGGAGTTCTGGTTTAACACCATGTGGGCACCGACACGGTCAGCGGTGATATTCAGTCCGCTGAAATCGGGTTGTTCCTCCTTTATCTCTTCGGCCACATCTTCAATGGTAAATACAAAATCCTCCTTGGGAACGCCCATGGCATTGCCCGATCGGATGTGCTGGTCGCAGGAACCACGGATACCTTTGGGTCTTTTTTCCCGGGGCCAGGCGGCCCTGACATTGAAAATAAGTTTGGGGATGTTAATCTTCATGGGGCAGGCCGTGACACAGCGACCGCACATGGTGCACACCCATGCCCAGGGGTTTTTGACAATCTCTTCATCCATGCCCAAGAGCAGCATGCGTAAGAATTTTCTGGGGTCCATGTCATACTGCCCGCTGGCCGGGCATCCACCGGTGCAGGCCCCGCAGGTGAGGCACAGATCCAGATTTGCATCGGGAATACGGCTTGCCACCTCATTTTTTAATTCGCAGGTGAGTTCATCAAGCGCAATTGAATTTGTCATTTTTTATTATCCCTCCTTAAAAACCAGGATATTTAAGTGCTTAAGGCAATCATAACTCTATTTTTGCACCTTGTCTTTTAATGAAAAAGCAGGTG
>CAYSSE010000216.1:5256-6652 GCA_964433355.1 uncultured Desulfocicer sp. | reverse complement strand
GGGCCCAACAGAATTTTAAATAAAGCCGCTGATTATGATCGATTTTCGGGAAATCGAATCAAGCTTGAGGCCAGGGAGCCCATCCAGGGCAGACGGAAATTCACCGGCCTGCTCCAGGGGATCTGTGAAGAGGTTGTCACTATTTTGGTAGACCAGGAGACGGTGAAAATTCCATATGAACAGATCGGCAAGGCAAGACTGGCTGGTTCACACGGGGAGTCATAATGTTAATTACAGATATTAAGCGAGTCATAGATCAGGTTAGCCGGGAAAAGGGAATTAACAGGGATGTGCTTGTTGTCACCCTGAAGGAAGCCATTGAATCCGCTGCCAGAAAAAAACTGGGCCCCCGGATTGACGTTGAAGTCCATTACGATGAAAAGACAGGAGAAGTTGATGTCTTTCAGTTCAAAGAGGTGGTTGAGGACGTTCAAGACCCGGAGGTTGAACTAACCTATGAAGAGGGGCTTGAATATGATGCCGAGTGCGAGTTGGGTGACAGCCTGGGTATAAAGGTGGACACCTCCTCTTTTGGGCGTATTGCAGCCCAATCTGCAAAACAGGTGATCATCCAGAAAATGAAAGAGGCTGAGAAAAGTGCTGTGTATCAAAATTTTATCCAGAAAAAGGGTGAAATTATCAATGGCATTGTCCAGCGGGTGGATCGGGGTAATATTATTGTTAATCTTGGCCAGGCCGAAGCCATTCTGACATCAAGGGAACAGATCCCCCGGGAAACCTATCGACGGGGAGACCGCATCCGTGCCTATGTGTTGGATGTTCTGGAAGATGCCAGGGGCTCCCAGATTATTTTATCCCGAACTCATCCTGAATTTCTGGTGAAATTGTTTGCAACGGAAGTACCGGAAATGGCCGAGGGCATTGTGAGCATTCGGGGGGCAGCCCGGGAGGCCGGTGTCCGTTCTAAAATTGCGGTGAGTTCCTCGGATTCTGATGTGGATCCCGTGGGCGCATGTGTGGGAATGAAGGGTAACCGGGTTCAAAGTATTGTCCAGGAGCTACGGGGGGAAAAGATTGATATTGTTCAATGGAACCCCGATGTGGCTAAATTTGTATGCAACGCCCTGGCACCGGCTGAAATTGCCCGGGTGATCATTGATGAAGATAACAAAAACATGGAGATCATTGTTGTGGATGATTTCCTTTCCATTGCCATTGGAAAAAATGGTCAAAATGTTCGTCTGGCCTGCCGCCTAACCGGCTGGCATCTTGAAGTGATGAGTGAGGATGAATACAGTCGAAGCCTTAAAAAAGGATACGACTCGTTGATGGATATCCCCCATGTCACCCTGACCATGGCAGAGGCATTGTATAAAAATGGGTTTTGCTCATCTGCAGATGTTGCATCTGCTGAAAAAGAGAGTCTTTTGTCAAT
>CAYSSE010000216.1:0-5156 GCA_964433355.1 uncultured Desulfocicer sp. | reverse complement strand
GGTTTTGCTCATCTGCAGATGTTGCATCTGCTGAAAAAGAGAGTCTTTTGTCAATTGTTGAAATGACAGATGAGGAAGTGGTGCTGTTTATTGAAAATGCACAAAAGATTGTTTCCGGAGATAAAGATCCTTCCCCGGAAACTCTTTTGCCGGATGACGATGAACAAGAGACCCAGGAAGATGAAACACCTTCCGTGGCCTCTGATGCAGAAGATGACGCAGATGGAGTGGAATAACTCAACTTTTCGGATTGACATAAACGGGGTCGGGTCAGGCTTGCACCATGGTATTTTTTACGGATTCGTTGTTTTTTTGTCGGTAAAAAAGATCATTGTGCATGCCTGACCCCGTGGACTCAACCACTTGAAGGTAAGTCCGGAAGTTGAGTGAGATAAGGCCTTATAAACAGAATAAAAAGAGAGAATATTTGGGGGAACGGATGGCAAAAATCAGGGTATATGAGCTGGCCAAAAAGCTTAATTTGACGAATAGAGCCCTCCTTGCAAAGCTGAAGGTGTTGGACATTGAAGTGAAAAGTCATATGAGTTCTCTGGAAGATGAGGACATCAGCAAAGTAAAGGCAAGCATATTCGGGCAAAAGAACAAACGGGCAGAAACCAGGGTGAAAACTTCTGTGATTCGAAGGCGTAAACCCGTCAAACAAAAAAAACCAGTGGAATCACCTTTGACAGAAGAGAATACAGAATCTGTTGCCACCATGAAAACCTCTTCCCCTAAAATAGATGAAGAAAATTCTGGCGTTGCTGCCAATGGGGCATCATCGGATAAGAATATCTTGGACAGCGGTCTCGGTGATTCTGGAACAGATGGGGTATCCCGGGACGGTGACCCCCATGATTCTAAGGTAGATGTGGATGCCAAGGGGGCTGTGGAAAAAAATGTTTTGCCCCATGGTCACAGTGCGGAAAAAACCCCGAAGACTTCTCAGACTGATGCTCAAGATCAAACTGGAAAGGATGGAGTGGCAAAAAAAGCGGCCCCTTCTCCTTCAAAACCGGTTAAATCCAGAAAGAAAAGCAGCGTTGCCAAAATAATTTCCGTACCCACTGATCCAGAACCTGTGGTTCTGGAAAAAGTGACCCCGCCTGCACCCCCGGCTCCTGAGAAAATTGTTGTTACGGAACCCCCGGTTCCTGAAAAAACTGTTATTAAAGAACCTCCAGTGGCTGAATCCCTTGTTGACACTTCTTCCAAAGAGGATGAAGTCGTGCAAGCTGATCCAGAGGAGTCATCCTTGACTCAAGATGCAAAATCACCCCTGGAAGCAGATTTAGTGGTGGAAAAAAGCATGAAAAAGTCAGATGAAAAAATAAAAACTGATACCAAAGAGGAGGGCGGTGCCCTGGATAAAGTTGATGCCGAGAATGATTCTGGGAGTGAAGACCGTGGAGATGATTCCGATGTTGCCAGTAAAAAAAGACCTCGGAAAAAGAAGGCAAAAAAGTCAGAACCCGCAAAAATCATTAAGCTTGCCATACCGCCGGTGATTCCCCCTGCCAGGAAAAAAGTGGTAACCCCGGGAGGCTCGGATCTTCCCAGACATCGTAAAAAACCAAGTAAGCCTACAGATTCAAGACCCTCTGTAACACCCAAACATGTAAAGGTAGCCCCTCCCTCTGTGAGCCTAGGAGAGATGCCGCCAGGCGATCTTTCCGGCAAGGCCAGACCCAAAAAAGACAAACGGAAAAAATGGGAACAACCCGCCGGAACCGACGGTGCCCCAGCCAAGGCGCTTGCGAGGAAAAAACGGTCTGTGGTTGAAGGTAAAGATCTCTATGATGGGAAACGTGGCGGTAAAAAAGGGCGTAGAAAAGATAATCGGAACAAGCAGAGAGGTAAGGTTCAGAAAACCCAGATCACCACACCTAAAGCCATTAAACGTCGGGTTAAAGTGGATGACACCATTGAGTTGGCAGAACTTGCCAAACGAATGGGCATAAAGGCCAATGAGATGATCGTCAAGCTCATGGGCATGGGGGTCATGGCAACGGTGAATCAGACCATTGATTATGATACCGCAGCCCTGGTGGCCGTAGAATTTGACTATGAAGTGGAAAGGGCATCCTTTGAAGAGGATCTGCTCATGGATCTTCATGTGGAAGAAAATCCAGAGGATCTCATTGGTCGTTCACCGGTGGTGACCATCATGGGCCATGTGGATCATGGTAAAACCTCGTTGCTGGATGTCATCCGGAAATCTAAAATCACCACGGGTGAAGCGGGTGGTATTACCCAGCACATTGGGGCCTATAGTGTGGAGACCCCCAAGGGGGTGATTACCTTTCTGGATACCCCGGGCCATGCCGCGTTTACGGCCATGCGATCCAGGGGTGCCCAGGTGACGGATCTTGTTGTTTTGGTGGTGGCAGCCGATGATGGGGTCATGCCCCAGACCGTAGAGGCCATTAACCATTCCAAGGCAGCCAAGGTGCCGGTGATTGTGGCCGTCAATAAGATGGATAAACCCGATGCAGATCCTGACCGGGTGATGCGGGAGTTGTCAGAACACGGCATGGTTTCCGAGGACTGGGGCGGGGATGTGATTTTTGCCAAGGTCTCTGCCAAGGCAGGAACGGGCATTGACGAACTTTTGGAAATGATACTGCTCCAGGCAGAGGTGCTTGAACTCAAAGCCAATCCCACACGACCTGCCATGGGCCATGTGGTGGAAGCCCGTCTGGATGCTGGAAGGGGGCCTGTGGCCACGGTGCTGGTGGAGCAGGGCACTCTCAAAGTCGGGGCTCCTCTGGTGTGTGGTCTGCATTCGGGAAAAATTCGTATCATGATCGGAGACATTGGTCAGACAGTGACCGAGGCCGGTCCCAGTACCCCGGTGGAGATTGTGGGCTTAAGTGGGGTTCCCGAAGCCGGTGATGAATTTGTGGCACTCTCTTCAGAAAAAGACGCCAAACAGATCAGTGGACACCGCATGCAAAAAGAGCGGGCCAAGGAACTTGCCAAAAAGAGCCGGGCCAACCTGGAAAAACTCTTTGCTAACATGGGTTCCGAAGAGATCAAGGAGCTCAAACTCATCATCAAGGCCGATGTACATGGATCTTTGGAAGCGCTGAACGATTCGGTGATGAAACTTGCCCAGGAAGAAGTGGATATCAAAATTGTCCATTCCGGTACCGGTGCCATCAATGAGTCAGATATTTCCCTGGCTGCGGTTTCGGATGCCATCATCATTGGCTTCAATGTGCGGCCCACCCCCAAGGTAAGAGGTCTTGCCAAGGAAGAGAACATTGACATGCGGTTTTATGATATCATTTACAATGTTATCAATGATATCAAGGCGGCCCTCACCGGATTAATGCCCTCTACTTTCCATGAGAGCATTCTGGGACGTGCCGAAGTTAGAGATGTCTTTGTTATTCCCAATAAGGGCACCGTTGCCGGTTCCTTTGTGCTGGACGGCAAGGTTACCCGGGGGGATAAAATTCGACTGCTGCGGGATGGGGTGGTGAAATGCAAATCCACCGTGGCATCCCTGAGACGATTCAAGGATGATGTGAAAGAAGTGGCCCAGGGCTATGAATGTGGTATTGGTATTGAAAAATACAATGATATCAAAACGGATGACATTTTTGAATGTTATGAGATTGAAGAGCGTAAGGCCACCCTGGAGCAGATAAAATAATGAAGCCATATCCAAGGGGAGATCGGGTGGGGATAAAAATTCAGGCATCCCTCACCGAACTCATGACCAAAAAATTACAGGACCCCAGAATCGAAATGGCCACCATCAGCGGGGTCAAAATGACACCGGATCTGCGCATCGCCTATGTTTATTTCTCTGTGTTTGGCGATGAAAAGCGGGTCCAGGAGGCCCTGGAGGGATTTAAAAGCTCCCTGGGATTTATCAAACGAAGCATTGCCCCCCAACTGGGACTTCGTTATATGCCGGATTTGAAATTTATGCATGACACCTCCTTTGACCGGGGAAGTCGCATTGATCGCCTTCTCAAGGGAACCCTCCCTGAAGGTGACCATTGACCCCCATAATGGATGGCATTATTGCCGTGGATAAACCTGCCGGGATTTCTTCTGCCAGGGTTGTTGCCCGGTTGAAAAGACGGCCCGGCGTTAAAAAAATAGGCCACACAGGCACCCTGGATCCGTTTGCAACGGGGGTGCTTTTATGTGGTATCAATAAAGGCACCCGGCTTTCCCGGTTTTTACTCGGGGGAGAAAAGTCCTATCTTGCCGGTATTCACCTTGGGGTCACCACCGACACCCTTGATGCCGAGGGAAAGATAATTGCCTCTGCTGAAAATGGTATGGTGAATGATCTCACCCAGGAGCAGGTCATGGCGGTGGTGGCTGGATTTAAAGGTCCCCAGAAACAGATTCCACCGGTGTATTCCGCCTTAAAGCACAATGGGGTCCCCCTGTATCGCCTGGCCCGCCAGGGCCGACCCGTGGAAAAACCTGCCAGGGACATTGAAATTTATGACATCCAAATGACATCCATGGTACTTCCCTTGGTGGAGATGGATGTGTACTGTTCCTCAGGTACCTATATTCGAAGCCTGGCCCGGGATATCGGGTCTCATCTGGGGTGTGGGGCGCATCTGGCCAGTTTATGTCGGACCTCGTGTTGCGGTACGTCTCTGGATAAGACCCTTCCCCTTTCCAGCCTTGAACAAATGGATGATGATCTCTTCAACGAGCAGATCATTCCCATGGCCCAGGCGGTCTCCTCCCTGCCCTGTATTTTTGCAGATGAAGTCATGCTGGGGAAAATGCGTTTTGGCCAGGCCTTGGGCGATCTTCTGCCCGGGCCTTCCTTCTGGGTGGGTGGTGGAAAGAATAAATTTCTTCGTATCCTTGACTCCCAGGGACGTCTTGCCGGGGTGGTTGAGTATGATGAAACCGCTGAAACCTATAATTATTGTTGTGTTTTTGTGGATTAATCGTTATCATGTCTTGTTTTTATCCTGGAAACGTGTACCCAGGGGATAAGAACAAATGGCAGGGGTATTTTAAGCAGTGTCTTTAGATCTGTTCTTCTGAATGGAATATTGGATGGCAGATGGATCAAGGACAGTGTATTAGGTTTTTTGAATGTCCCGTATTAATTTTTATAAGAAAGTCTCACCAACACGCTGGAATTAAAAGACTTTCATTTTTCG
>CAYSSE010000215.1:0-6663 GCA_964433355.1 uncultured Desulfocicer sp. | reverse complement strand
AGGCTTGGGCGTGGGTGGCGGTTTTTTAAATCCATTTAACTCTCCCATTGGATTTTATCTTTAATACATTTGGTAAGTACCCATGCATATATTCCTCAAAATAAAATCCATAAATATCAATGATATATGGTTGTGGAATACCGGAAAACATATGTGTGGGTACTTAGCTTGAATACCATCGGTTCGACTATTTCTTTATAACAGATTGAATTTATTGATATAAAAAACAGCAAATAAAAAATCTAAATAAAATTTTATTTAGATTACAGTAGGTTATGATGGCTATCGCACCGAGTATGAATAGGCGTTTGACCTTGACAGGTAATGCCTTTGTATCAAAACACAAGTGGATTGGCAAGTTACAAGTGGATTGGCAAGTTGATACCTCCTAAAAAATATTTATGAATTTATATTCATCGTTTATATGAAGGCAATATAAAAATATCCATCTCCTTGTAAATACGTATTTAAAATTTTAAACATTTATAATTATTGTATATAGTAAAAATAATCCCCGGGGAAAAAAATTATTTAAATCCTTGACATCAGGGGAGTTTCTCTGTTAATTAGAAATGAATAGTTATTCATAGTTAAAAGATCGTATGATAAATTATATATAGGAGGTCGTCATGAGTAGAAAGATCAGAAAGGCAGCAGTGATCGGTTCCGGTATAATGGGTGGAGGCATTGCCGCTCTTCTTGCCGGTGCTGGCGTGGATGTGCTTTTGTTAGACATTGTTCCATTTGATTTAACAGATGAAGAAAAAAAAGATCCCACAGCAAGAAATCGCATGGTGAAAGCGGGCATGGATGCGGCACTTGCCTCCTCTCCATCTCTGTTCATGACCAAAAAAGATGCTGCATTGATCAAAATCGGCAATCTGGATGATGATTTTGATAAATTGGCAGACTGTGACTGGATCGTTGAAGTGGTGGTTGAAAACCTTAAAATTAAACAAACCCTTTTCGGTCGCATTGAAGGGATTCGAAAACCCGGTTCCATCATCAGCTCCAATACATCCGGTATTCCTTTAAAAGATATGTCCCAGGGCCTGAGTTCTGAGTTTAAACAACATTTTCTGGGAACCCATTTTTTTAATCCGGTTCGTTACATGCATCTTCTGGAACTCATTCCCGGTGAGGAGACTCTGCCTGAAGTGTTGAGCTTTATTGCTGGATTTGGTGAAAAAAATCTGGGCAAGGGCATTGTCTGGGCCAAGGATACCCCTAACTTTGTGGGTAACCGAATTGGGGTCCATGGTATTGGGGCCGTGATGTCCTCCATGCTGGAGGATGGATTGACCATCCCTGAAGTGGATGCCCTGTTTGGTCCAGCCCTGGGTCGACCCAAAACCGCCATTTTTAAAACCACTGACCTTGTGGGGCTGGATACCATGGCCCACGTATGTCAGAACTCCTATGATCTTTGCCCCGATGACGAACAGCGGGATGCCTTTATTGTTCCTGAATTCATCAAACAGATGATCGAAAAAAAGCTGTTCGGTAATAAAACCCGGGCTGGTTTTTATAAAACAGATTTGACACCGGAGTGGAAAAAAATTCGAAAGGTGATCAATCCGGCCACACTGGAATACGAAGACCTCACCCGTCCCACCTTCCCCTGCCTGGATGCCGCCAAAAAACTGGCCACCCTGCCTGAAAAAATCAAATGTGTTCTCACAGGAGACGACAAGGGCGCAAAATTTGCCTGGAAAATGGCTGTGAAGAGCTTTCAATATGCGGCCAATAGAATCCCGGAGATTTCTGACACCATCATAGAAATTGATAACTCCATGAAATGGGGATACAATTTTGAGATGGGTCCCTTTGAGTTGTGGGACACCTATGGGGTTGCCGATGCGGTGGAGAGAATGAAGGCCGAAGGGTATGACATCCCAGAAAATGTTTCTGCCATGCTGGCTGCTGGAAACACCTGCTTCTACAAACTGGAACAGGGTAAAAATTATTTTTATGATTTTGCAACGGCTGCCTACAAAGTCGTTCCCATGAGCGATTCCATGGTTTCCCTTGCTGCGGCACGGGGTAACAATAAAGTGGCCCAGGAGAACAGTTCCGCAAGTCTCATTGACATTGGAGACGGGGTATTTTGCCTTGAGTTCCATACCAAAATGAACGCGCTGAATGCCGAGATCATTGACTCCATTGATGATGCATTGGAATATGTGGATGCCAATGGGGCAGGTCTTGTCATCGGTAACCAGGCAGGCGGCATGCCCGGAGCTTTTTCCGCCGGTGCAGATCTCTCCTTTGTTTCCCGCATGGCCCATGATAAAAAGTATGCAGAGCTGGATGGCTTCCTTGAAAGAGCCCAGACCGGCATCCAAAAAACAAAATATGCTCCCTTTCCTGTGGTGGCAGCCCCCTATGGCATGACATTGGGCGGCGGTTGTGAGACCTGCCTGGGTGCCGATCGCATTGTGGCCCATTCAGAGCTTTACATGGGGCTTGTGGAAATCGGTGTGGGTCTTTTGCCCGCCGGTGGTGGTTGCATGAATATCTGGAAAAAGTTCATTGATGCACTTCCTGCAGGCGTTGCTAAGGATACCGATCTTGCCAAGCTCTTTCTTCCCGCCTTTATGAACGTGGCCATGGCCAAGGTCTCTATGTCTGGAGCCGGAGCCCGGGCCAACGGATTCCTGGGACTGGCTGATAGAATTGTGTTCAACCGGGATAACCTGGTGGGCGAGGCCAAGAAAGAGGTGTTGAAAATGGTGGATGACGCCTATGCACCTCCCCTGAAAAAGCCTCTTCGGGTCATGGGAAATGCCGCTCAGGGTATGGTCAATGCCGAGCTTTATAACATGCTCGAAGGTAAATTTATGAGCGAGTATGACGCTTTTCTGGCCAAACGTATTGCCTATGTTATGAGCGGTGGAGATGCCAATAAAAATACCATGATGGCAGAAGAGGGCATTCTCAAACTGGAACGGGAAGCCTTTATTGATTTTGTCAAAGAGGAAAAAACGTTG
This sequence comes from uncultured Desulfocicer sp., assembly GCA_964433355.1. Taxonomy (GTDB): domain Bacteria; phylum Desulfobacterota; class Desulfobacteria; order Desulfobacterales; family Desulfobacteraceae; genus Desulfocicer. The sequence continues at coordinate 3,673 of CAYSSE010000215.1, read as the reverse complement.
GCCAGAATTGATCACATGCTGAAAACCGGTAAACCCCTGAGAAACTAAGAATAACCGTGCATTCTTAATTTGCTGGTTCACACTTGTTTTTCAAAAATCCATTTTGAGAGAATTTTACAAAAAGTGTGAACCAGTCAAAATGATATGAAAAGACGATGAATAGAGAGGAGTATCCATGAAAGATGCATATATAGTACAATCTGTAAGAACCCCCGGCTGCAAACAGAAAAGGGGACTGTTTAAAGAAACCCGACCCGAAGAGCTTCTGACCTTTATCATGAAAGAGGCCGTGGACAGAACTGAAAATTTAGACTTTGGAGACTTTGAAGATGTGATGTGCGGCTGTGCTTTTCCCGAGGCAGAGCAGGGGCTGAACATTGGCCGGGTAGCTGCCCAAATGGCCGGGTTTCCCGATCATGTGTCCGGTGCCACAGTGAACCGATTCTGTGCGTCTGGCCTGGAAGCCATTGCCCTGGCATCGGCCCGGGTGCAGATGGGATGGTCTGAAATCACCATGGGAGCTGGTGTGGAATCCATGACCTTTGTGCCCATGGGCGGTAATGTGCCTCGACCCCATCCGGAATTTTCCAAGAACAACCCTGATAAGTACATTTCCATGGGTATCACCGCAGAAAACGTGGCCAACCGCTATAAAATCAGCAGAGAAGAACAGGATGTGTTTGCTTCAAAATCCCAGGCCAAGGCAGCAAGGGCAAGGGACAATGGTCTGTTCACAGAAATTATACCCACACCGGCCTATAAATATGTAGCCCAGGCCGATGGTACCATGAAACGAGAGACCTTTATTGTTGAGCACGATGACGGTATTCGTGAATCCACCCCGGCAGGTCTTGGTAAATTGAGAACGGCTTTTGCCGTCAATGGATCCGTCACCGCCGGTAACTCTTCCCAGACCACAGACGGTGCTGCAGCCACCATCATTGCCTCCAAAGCAAAATGTGAGGAGCTGGGATTGAAACCCATTGGCCGCTTGGTGGCCTACACCAGTGTGGGGTGTAGATCTGATGAAATGGGTGTGGGTCCTCGGTACGCCATCCCCAAAGTGCTGGAACTTGCCGGTCTCACCATTGATGACATTGATATCTATGAGATCAACGAAGCCTTTGCTTCCCAGGCCATCTACTGCATCCGGGAGCTCAACCTTGAACAATACATGGATAAAATTAACATCCATGGCGGTGCCATTGCCCTGGGTCATCCCCTGGGATGCACCGGTGCCAAGCTTACTGCCACATGTCTTGCCAACCTGAAAGAAGTCAAGGGTAAGTATGGAGTTGTGTCCATGTGCATTGGCGGTGGTATGGGCTCTGCTGCTGTTTTTGAAAGATTCTAAAGTACTAAGTACCCACACATATGTTTTTCGGTATTCTACAACCATATATCATTGATATTTATGGATTTTGTTTTGAGGAATATATGCACGGGTACTTATTGCCAGCCTAAATACTGTGTTAAAAAAAGGTCATCCGTTTGTTAGGATGGCCTTTTGGCGTTTTATAAAATAACAAAAGCCCGCTACAGCATCATTGCGTAGCGGACTTTTTATAAATTAGGGACATCCCCAGAGCAAGAGGCTCATTGTGAGTATGGCCTGTGGGGAATGTTAATTAGATACTTGTTACATGGCTGATTCTGGATGGAATACATCCACTTCTTTAAGATCATCTCCCAGGTATTCCCGTTCATTGGGCCCCAGAATGCCAAGGGAGAGGCACAAAAGCGTCCATAGATGAACGGTTTGCCATGCATGATCATTGACATCACTTAAGTCATGAACTTGGGCATGGCAATTATGACATGGGGTGATGCAGTAATCGGCCTTGGTGGCCAGAATCTGGTTGGTCTTGGTCTGACCATAGGCCCGTCGTTCTTCGGTGAATCCAGACTGAAGAAAACCGCCGCCGCCACCGCAGCAAAAGTTATTAGATTTGTTAGGGGTCATGTCGATGAAGTTCTCTTCACCCACCACGGCCTTGACAATGTACCTCAGATCATCGGCAACGGGATCTCCCAGTGTTTTTCTCACCAGTTGACATGGATCCTGGACGGTGAATTTTATTTTTCTGTCCTTGTTCCACTCACTGCTGGGTTTGAGCTTTCCTTCCCTGATCCACTTTGCGTAGAGCTGAATGATGCTCAGAATTTCAAATTTATGTTCTATCTTGAATTTTTTCAGTCCTGCCAGGACTGCGAATAGTTCGTGCCCTCACTCGGTGTTGAGCCAGTACTTGGCCCCCAGATCATCCACTGCCTTGGCTTTGGTTCGGACAATTTTTTCCCAGGTCTCATCCTCAGCCATGAACATACAGTAGTTTTCCGCAGCAAACCCTTTGGAACTGTATGTCCAGTCGGCCCCGGCAAGATTCAGAATCTTCCACAGGGGCACCATCTCATCGGGCTCGGTTACCGGTTCTCTGGAGTTTTGATTTAGAACATACATGGCACCTTCGCGGTTGACATCGGCTGTCATTTCAGCAAATTCAGGTTGTGCTTCCTGGTATTCTTCCAGAACGTCAGTTACCACAAACTCAAAATCTTCTTCTGTGGCACCCATGGCGCTACAGGTGTCATTTCGAAGGGCCATGTCACAGGAACCCAGAATACCCTTGGGTTTATCTTCCCTGGCCCAGGACTTTCTGGCATGATAAACCAGTTGGGGGATGTTGATTTCCATGGGGCAGACATACACACATCTTTGACACATGGAACACATCCAGACCCAGTTGGAGGTCAGGATTTCTTCATCCATTCCCAGGGCCGCCATTCTCAGAAATTTTCTGGGATCCATTCCTTCAAGGCCCGTGGCCGGGCACCCCGACGCACATGCACCGCATGTGAGACAGGCATTGAGATTTCCCCCATCTGGTAAAATTTCCATGACCTTATTTTTGAAAACACTTTGGTGTTTTCTTCCAATTTTAACTGCTGCTTCACCCATGCTTTACGTTCCTCCGTATCCTACGTTTGTAATTTTAAAGTGGGTCAAAAGTTTGGGCGTTTGACGACACTTTTTCTTTGGACATCTTTATGTTTTTTGAAAAGTCTGCTCATGGTTTGGGGGTTTTAAAATTATCATAACAATACAAGCGTTTTATGATATTATTGATGATGTCAATCTTACAAAATCATGCCTGTTAAAGGCTTTGACATCAACGAACCCTTTTGGGCACCATGCCTGCAACTTTCAGGTAATAATTAATAACCCTGTTTATTTAGTATAAATTTCTGGATTTCAGATACATGATGATGGATTTTAAATCACCGGATATCAATATATTGTGTGCTTATTTTTCAAAAAGCGACTAAATCAACAGCCTCATTAATCTCTTTTTGACACACGTATATTTTAGTATTTTTCGCTTATTAACAGCATGTTGTCAACCTATTTTAAGAAAAGATTGTATTTATATCCCCCTTTTAAGTTTATGAAACCTCCGGTTCGTAATTTTATTTTTGGCCCTTTGGAGGCGTGTGATTTTTTTTGTTTTTTCATTTCAGGAGGCGGGGACAGATTTTTCAATCTGCCATCTAAGCGCACAAATGGGCAACTTTTATATGAAAATGAAGTGTTCCAAGTAGCCTCAGCAGAGCCCCCCCTCCGATGGGTAATAGGAACCGGCCAATTGTGCCGTCTACGGTTCCGGCCGGGCCC
>CAYSSE010000214.1:0-6673 GCA_964433355.1 uncultured Desulfocicer sp. | reverse complement strand
TGATGCACTGTCGATAATGGCTGATCTTAGAACCAAACCCCGATATGGCTTACATACCCTACCCTGAAGGGATTATGCTCGGGTACTTAAGGCTGTTATTCTTGCTAAAGAAAGAGAAGCTAAGCGGATCGGAATGGCCTGGCAAAATCATAGAATTTACAACTCACGAGTTTAAAAAAAGATTGTCCAAAAATAATACGTAAAAATGCTATTTGTCACGAGGTCTGTAATAGAAGTATGCTGCTTTGTTTGCATTGTACATTCATCTGAAAAAGGAAAAAATGTCCATGGGCCCAGGGGATACTACCAGCTTTACCGGGGAAAATGTGAGGGGATTGAATTTTATAAATGAGTCTCTATCCCATCATTTCAGAAGGCATTTCCGCCAGGGATTGCGCTCTCATATATTTGAAATACTTGATGGCAAGGATATTTTAAATGAAACCCAGGGAGAAATACGGGGGGGAGTCAGATGGTTCCCCAGGGCTGTGCCCAGACAGATGTTGCGGATATTGAGAACCCGTTTTGACAGCCTTGATAAGGTGCTTGATGAGGTCAATAGATATCGCATGATTTTAAAATTTTTGGGACCTGAACTCATGGCCGTTTCCCAGGAATTTATTGTTGAATACCAGGGGTCAGATGGCTCTGAAATCCTTCTTTGCGGGCTCCAGGAGTATATTAAGGGGGAGGTGCTGGATCCATGGAATCTCCAGGGAGATCGTCCCCTTGATAATTTCTTTCAGATGCATTTTCCTGGGGAAATTTGTGCAAAAGAATGGGTGAGCAAGGCCGTTGAATCCATTTCTGCCTTTGTGGGACAGATAAAGAGCATGATCGTGGACGCAGGTTATATCCCCGATCTTGCGGGTAATGGCAACCTGCTTATCACCGCCCAAGGGGACTTGAAACTTGTGGATATCAACAATATTATTGAAGCCCGTTGTAATGACACCATTTTTCTTGATGACAAAAATTACCCATCTTGTGATAAATCTGTGGAGGTTATTGCTATCCTGGAGCAGAAGATATTGAAAAATAATAAGTTTATGGATGATTGTCTGTACCGCCATTTTTTCACCCTGGAGAGAAGAGAACGGGTCAAACAGCTTGAAGAAACATTTTATCAAAATCTGGCTTCTGTTTCTGTCACATAATCTGCCCACCCTCTAAAGTGGGACAATTTGCCGCCTTGAGGTATCTGAAATCATGCTCTTTGCAACCTTTTATTTTTTCAAAGTGCCCGGTTTAGGTGGGTAGCCCCAAAAATGGGTGATGGATTTTGGGGTAGATATAAAGGCTGTTCATTTTTTGCATTTACAAGGCATTTCATGGTTCTGTCCCCAGGAATTCTCGAAGAAAACAAATTGACTTTCAAAGGGAAACAGTTTATTTAACCCGGATAATTATAGTTTCAGGTATCATGACGGGTCGATTGTCTGAGTGTCGACTCTTAAATGAGTAGGGAATCCTGTGAAAATCAGGAGCGGACCCGCCGCTGTAACTGGTAAAATTTTTGTTTAAAGCCTTTGCTAAAAATAACCAATTGGTATTTTAAGGGCGGGTAAGCGAAAAGATTAAAATTATACCAGAAGTCAGAAAACCTGCCTGAAACAAGTGACCTGGAAATGTGCACGCGGTTGGACAAGGTCACTACACTCTTTGAGGATACAATACGGCGTCCCCATATCGATTTAAATATCGGTGTGGGTTTTTTTTTGCCAGTTGCTTAAAGGGAGTTTTTTTGTTGTGAATGGGATTCAGCCATGCCTGACAGTACGGAGAACCGAGATATTTATAGCTCTTTTTTCCATACTTCTTTTCGGCCTTGTGGTGCTGTCCGCCTCCCTTGGCTATATGAAGATTGAATTTTCCGAAGTCTTAAAAATTATTCTTTCCCAATTGCCTGGACAAGGGCACATGGCAGGCTCTATTTCTGAAGCCTCCCAGGTGATTGTAATGGATGTACGCCTTCCACGGATATTGACCTGTGTCGCCGTGGGAGGGGGGCTTGCCCTGTCCGGGGTTATTTTCCAGGGCATTTTGTTAAATCCCCTGGCAGATCCCTATACATTGGGGGTTTCTGCTGGCGCTGCCTTTGGGGCATGCTTTGCCATTTTGTTGAATCTGGGGGCTGCCTTTGTTTCTGTTCCCCTTTTTGCCTTTGCCGGGGCCTGTCTTACCTTGTTCTTTGTGATTTTTCTTTCCTACTCCGGTAAAAATTCCGCTGCGGTTCTCTCGTCCAACAGCCTTATCCTCTCTGGTATTATTGTGGCTGCCATTTTATCGGCGGGCATCAGTTTCTTAAAATACACGGCAGATGAACAGGTCTCCATTATTATTTTCTGGCTCATGGGCAGTTTTGCATCCAAGACCTGGCTGGATGTGGGGGTTACCTTTCTGTGCCTTGTCCTGGGGCTGGTGATCTCCATGGTGTTTGCCAGGGATTTAAATCTTATCTCATTGGGGGAACGATCTGCTGCAAGTCTTGGGGTGGATACCCGCAAGGTGACGTTGGTACTTCTGGTGACAGGCTCCATGCTGGCGGCGGTGTCCGTGTCTGTGTCGGGCATTATTGGATTTGTGGGCCTTTTAGTACCCCACATGGTGCGGCTTTTCACCGGGCCGGACAACCGACGTTTGATTCCCGTTTCCCTGTTGGCAGGAGCCTTGCTGTTGTTGGGGGCTGACACCATCACCCGGGCCATTTTACCCCATGAAATTCCCATTGGCATTTTAACGGCCCTTATTGGCGGGCCGGTGTTCTGCTGGATATTCAAGCGGGGAGCCATTAGATAGATGACCATGAAAAAAGAGATAACATCCAGCAATCCGGAAATTTTTCTTGATAATGTCTCCTTTGCCTATGAGCAGGAAGTGATACTCAAAGAGATAACCCTTGCCTTTGAACCCGGCCAGTTCTATTCCGTTTTGGGACCCAACGGGTGTGGTAAAACCACGCTGCTGGATCTTCTCATCGGCCATCTGAAACCAGACAGCGGCAGCGTTTTTTTAAAGGGAAGGGAGCTGGGTGCATGGTCCAGAAAAGATATTGCCCGCACCATTGCCCTGGTGTCACAAAATTATAATATTAATTTCCCCTTTACCGTGGAAGAGGTGATTATGATGGGCCGACATCCCTGGATTTCTCGCTTTTCACAGCCAGATGAAAGGGATATGGACAAGGTCAAAACTATAATGGCACGCACGGGCACGGATATTTTTAAGGATAGGAAAATTACGGCCCTGAGCGGTGGTGAACGCCAACGGTGTGTTTTTGCCAGGGCTCTGTGCCAGGACACGCCCATTCTTTTCCTGGATGAGGCATGCTCCAATATGGATATCAGCCATACCTTGCGTCTTTTGAATTTTGTTAAGGAAGAAGTGATAAAAGAAAACCGGACGGTGATTTCCGTATTCCATGACATTAATCTTGCCTCCATCTGGTCAGACCAGTTGATTTTCATGAAGCAGGGCAGGGTGGCGGCAGCCGGGACCACCGCAGAGGTGATGGATGCAGCCATTATTGAAGATGTTTTCCAGGTGAAAACCCATGTGGCTTACAATGAATATTCCCAGGCCAGACAGGTCTGTTTTAAGGTGGATTGATATGGGCATGTTAAAAAAAATATTGGTTTCCCCCAGGGGGGACGGTAAAACACGTTGTATGGTATCTGTTGTTCCCCCCGGCCTGTTCAGGCGTTTCCCGATTCACCGGCCCAGGTCATGGAAAATCAGTTTTTTCGGAGGGGGAAGGGGTAGATGCGCCCCACTTGTTTTTTTGATTATCATGTGTTGCCAATTTACCCATGGGGTGAATGTTGTTAAGGCGGCTGAAATACGCGATGCCCAGGGAGAAAAACTGGTGGTCGATCACCCCTTTAAGCGGATTATCTCTCTGTATGGTGCCCACACGGAAAATCTTTTTTTTCTGGGACTTGATCAAGAGATCATTGGGGTTTCCAAAAACGACTCATACCCCGAGGCTGCCAAGAAAAAAGAATGGTTTTCATACCATGATGATCCGGAGAAGTTCCTGGTGGCTGCACCGGATCTTGTTTTGGTGAGGCCCATGGTTGAGCGGGGATACCCCGGTTTAATCAACAGATTACGACGATCCGGAATCACCGTGGTTTCCCTTCAACCCTCCACGGTGGATGGACTTTACCAATACTGGATGGCATTGGGGGTTCTGACAGGTAAAGAGGGCAAGGCGGAAAAAATGATCCTGGAATTTAAGACCCGGGTGGCCCACTTTTCACAATTAACCCAGGATGTGAAAAAAAAGAAACGGGTCTATTTTGAAGCCATCCATTCCCGGATGAAGACATTTGTTTCAGGTTCCATGGCCATGTTTGTCCTGGAAAGTGCCGGGGGGGTGAATGTGGCCACGGATGCGGTCTCTTCCCGGGGAACCAACATCGGCATATACGGCAAAGAACGCATTTTATCCCATGCCAATGAGATTGATGTATTTCTGGCCCAGACCGGTGTCATGAATCACACTTCTTTAGAGATGATTAAAAATGAGCCGGGGTTTAGGATCATCCGTGCTGTTAAGGAGAATCAAATCTATTTAATTGATGAAGTGCTGGTGTCACGGCCTGTTTTCAGACTTCTCATTGGCATTGAAACTATTGGTAAAATACTTTATCCGGAAATTTTTGGGGAGAATTTAGATAAGAACAAAGTTATATAACTGCCACGGGCAGACCGTATTCTGGCCCCGGCATGCCCACAACAAAGCACGAAAGAATGTTAGACGTGCCTACTCTTTCATATAACGGGCATGTCCTGCCGAACACAACGAATATTGAAAATGATATCATGCCGCCCCCTCCGACGGGCAATGTGCCCGGCCCGGGACTGTTAGACAGCCCAATTGGCCGGTTCCTATTACCCATCGGAGGGGGCTCTGCTGAGGGTGGTTGGACATTTCATTTTCATATAAAAAAAACATACTTGGCAGGTTTGACTGTCACAACTAAAATTGAAACTCTTCTGATTGCAGAGGTTAAATCAGTTTCATGTAAAGGAAAGCGATATAATGAACAAACAAGGAAAGCTATATGGCATTGGCGTGGGTCCAGGAGATCCGGAACTGCTTACCCTGAAAGCCGTAAGAGTAATTAACGAGGCAGATGTCGTATTTACTGCAGCATCTGCCAAAAGAAACTACAGCCTGGCCATGGAGATTGCCCGCCCCCATCTTTCAGACTCTGTGACCCTTGAATCTTTATCTTTTACCATGACCGAAGATAAGGGTGCCACAGAAGCTGCCTGGGATGCCAATGCCGAAAAAATTGCCGCAGTTATGAAAGAGGGCAAAAATGCCGCCTTTTTGACCCTGGGAGATCCCATGACCTACTCCACCTTTGGGTATATTTTAAAGAGCCTGAAAAAAATCATGCCCCAGGCTGAGGTGGAGACCATCCCCGGGATTACCTCCTTTCATGCGGCAGCAGCACGATTGAACCGAACCCTGGTGGAGGGAGAGGAATCTCTTCTTGTTACTTCCGGAGCCTATGGGGGTAATCAACTCCAGCGGGCGGGAAGCACTGTTGAAAATATTGTGATGATGAAGGCTTATAAAAATATTAAAAAGAACAATGAGGCCCTTGAGGCAACCGGCATGCTTAAAAACAGTGTTGCTGTCACCAAATGCGGCCGTCAGGGGGAAGAGATCATCCAGGATATTCGAAGTCTGGAAACCCGTGACCCAGACTACTGGACATTGATCCTGGCTGGCAAATGAAGGATCGCTCCCCACGATATGGCCTTCTTTTGTTCTCCTTTGGCCTGACATTGGTGTTGTTTGCCGGGGGCATGATCTGGGGGGAACCCATTTCCCCGGGATATGCCCTGAAGCGGCTTGCTATTCCGCTTTTACGGCTCATGGGATTTATCGTGCTGGGCCTGGCTCTGGGTCAGGTCATTGAAGCCACTGGGTGGACACGTCATCTTTCTGTGGTGGCAAGACCTTTTTTCAGTTTTTCCAATCTGGGAAATCGTTGCAGTGCCGCCTTTACCGCCGCTTTTTTTTCCGGCGTGACCTCCAATGCCATGTTGCTGGATTTTTTCCGGGAAAAAAAGATCTCCAAGGCCCAGCTTTTTTTGACCAATTATGTGAATCAGTTGCCCGCTTTTTTTCTGCATCTGCCCACTACCTTTTTTATTGTGATTCCGTTGACTGGTATTGCCGGGGTTGTCTATTTTACTCTGACCTTTTGTGCCACACTGCTGAGAACCATTTGTTTTTTGGTGTTGGGTCATTTTTATCTTTCCAAAGAAAAAGCCTCCCCTTCAGATTCCCATGGAGAACTGAAAGGGATTGAGAAAAAAAAGAAAAAAAAAGAGACCGTGTTGGCTCGGATTCGATCCCGACTGCCGGGCAGGGTGATCAATATTGCCGTGTATGTAGTCCCCATTTATACGTTGGTGTTTCTTCTCAATGTGAATGGATTATTTCTTTTTTTGAACACCGCCCTGTCACAGTATTTGACTCTTCAGTTTTTGCCGGTGGAGTCCCTGTCCGTGGTGATATTGAGTTTTGCTGCTGAGTTCACCTCGGGGTTTGCCGCTGCCGGTGCCTTGCTGGATGCCGGGGTGTTGACCACTAAACAGACGGTGCTGGCATTGCTTCTGGGTAATATCACAGCTTTTCCCATCCGGG
>CAYSSE010000213.1:0-6684 GCA_964433355.1 uncultured Desulfocicer sp. | reverse complement strand
TCAAAGGCGGTTCTATTGGCCTTGTCAAAGGAGGCTTTAAAAATAAAGGGGATGTCCAGTTTGTGGGTGAGTTCAGCCAGGACCTGGGCCACCTGGTATGTGGTGTCATAATTTTCAATGACGCAGGGGCCAGCAATGAGAAAAAAAGGGGCTTTTCCCTTGGGATCTATGTTTTGTAGAAAATGATTCATTGATTTTGTCACCGTAATCTTTTAGTTGTTAGGTTCTTTAAAACCTATATTTCCAGGGGGTAAAAGTCAACAATGGAAAAGACCTTGATAACTTGTGCCAGAGCTGCTATTTTATTCAAGATTTTTGGTTTTAATGCTAACTTACTGAAAAGATAGGACCTATTAATGAGGAAATTCCTTTTTTTTATATTTATTCTGTTTGTGATTCTTCCCTGTGGCTGGTTGCTTTTCAATGAATTTGAGCAAAAAGATCCCGACATATCCATGGCATTGCCTTCTCCCTATTTAAAACGATCTTATGAGATATCTGCCTCCCTCACCGACCGGGGTACCGGACTCAAACAGGTGAAAATCATCATTGCCCAGGGGAATAAAAAAAAGGTGTTGCTGGATAAAAAATATCCCTTTATGGGATATCAATCCCTTTTGATGGGGGGCGCTGAGCACACAGAAACATTTTCCGTGCCGGTGGAGTCCTGGAAATACGGCATGGTGGATGGAGATGCCGTCATAACAGTGGAAGCCTGGGATCATTCCTGGAATGGCTGGAAGCGTGGGAACAGAGCCTTTGAAGAACGAAAGGTTGTTATTGATACTAAGCCCCCCCGCATTGAGGTGTTGACCAAGGTTCACAATATTTCCAAAGGAGGGGCAGGGCTTGCCGTGTATCGTCTTTTTGAACCCGGCATTGAAAGTGGGGTTCGGGTGGGAAAAAATTATTTCCCCGGCTATTCCGGTGTATTTAAAGACCCGGATGTGTACACGGTTTTTTTTGCACTGGGACACCTCCAGGGGCCGGGAACAGAAATTTTTGTCCAAGCCGTTGATGCGGCCGGGAATTTGGCCAAAAGAGGATTCTATCACTACATCAGGGATAAACGGTTTAAAAAGGATACCCTGAATATTTCCGATGGCTTTCTCGCCCGGAAAATGCCCGAATTTGATCTCAGGGAAAAAGAGGCAGACTTTATGAAGGCTGCCAATCCCGATCTTGAAAAATTCATTTATATTAATCAGACACTGAGAAAAGAAAATATTGAAACGGTGCTGGCACCCTTGACAGACTCTGAGCACGAACTGCTGTGGAAGGGGAAATTTTTAAGACTTTCCGGATCCGCCAATAGAGCAAGCTTTGCAGATAATAGAACTTATAAACACAATGGAAAAACCATTGACAAACAATATCACATGGGCATAGATCTGGCCTCGGTGTCCCGGGCACCGGTGCCCGCAGCCAATGCCGGTATTGTGATGACCACGGACAATGTGGGTATCTTTGGCAATATGGTCATGATTGACCATGGACTGGGTGTGGCCACCCTCTATTCCCATCTTTCTTCCATCAGTGTGAAAAAAGGAGACCCTGTTAATAAAGGGGATGTCATCGGACGTACCGGATCCACCGGCCTTGCCGGGGGCGATCATCTTCACTTTGGTGTGGCCATACACAATGTTTTTGTTAACCCTGTGGAGTGGTGGGATATGTCATGGTTGAAAAATAATATTCTTGATAAATTAGACGATGTGAAATCTCAATTATAGTTAATAATGATAGCTTGATTTTAAATTCGGTCATTGGACTGTGATCAAATTGGGCATATTCTGAACCCGTGTACCAACTAACCGGGGTGTAAAATCAGGCATAATAAGGATCAGGTGTATAAATGGGCAAATTCAAGGTCAATAAGACCTATGCTGAAATTAATGAAAAAATAAAATCGGGCAAAGCCGTTGTGGTGACTGCAGAAGAGATCATTGGCATTGTCAAAGAGAACGGGCCGGTGGAAGCTGCGGCCCAGGTGGATGTAGTCACCACCGGCACCTTTGCCCCCATGTGCTCCTCTGGTGCATTTTTGAACATCGGTCAATCCTCCCCCTCGGTGAGAACCACTAAAACCTGGTTCAATGATGTGCCTGCCTATTCTGGCGTGGCGGCTGTGGACTGTTTTTTGGGAGCCACCGAGGTGAGCATTGATGATCCCTTGAATAAAATTCATCCCGGTGAATTTAACTATGGCGGTGCCCATGTACTCCAGGATCTGGTGGCGGGTAAAAAAATTGAAGTGCGTGCGGAAAGTTATGGCACGGACTGTTACCCCAACCGAAAAATTGAAAAGATCATGACCCTGGCAGACATGCCCCAGGCCATTATGTGCAATCCCAGAAACGGTTATCAAAATTATAATTGCGCCATCAACCGCACCGATAAAACAAAATACACCTACATGGGTACTTTAAAGGCGGGTATGGCCAATGCCAATTATTGTTCGGCCGGACAACTGAGTCCGCTGTTCAATGACCCCTATCTTAAGACCATTGGCATTGGTACGCGGATTTTCCTTGGAGGGGCACAAGGGTATGTGTCCTGGAGCGGCACCCAGCATAAATCAGATGTGCAGCGGGGACTTAACGGCACGCCACTGACCCCTGCCGGTACTCTTTTTGTTATGGGCAATCTTAAAGAGATGTCTCCGGAGTGGTTGGTGGGACAGAGCATCCGGGGATATGGGGTGTCTCTATCCATGGGCCTTGGCATTCCCATTCCCATTTTAAATGAGGAGATGGCAAAATTTACAGCCGTGAGTGACGAAGAACTTTTTACCCAGGTGGTGGATTATGGTCATGATTATCCCAACGCCATTTCAAAGAGTTATGGTCAGGTCAGTTATGCGGAGTTAAAAAGCGGCACCATCATGATCCAGGGTAAGGAAATTCCCACGGTGCCGTTGTCCAGCATGATCAAGGCCCGGAAAATTGCCATGTTACTCAAGGAATCCATTAAAAACGGTACCTTTCTCCTGGGAGAACCCCAGCATATTTTTTAACAGAAAAAGGGGTGTAACCCATTGAAAAATCAAAGTAGTGCCCCGGCTGTTGGGGCGGAAAAGAAAACCAAAGGCGCTCTGCGGGAAAACGTAGAAGCCATACTTATTGCCATTGTTTTGGCTCTTTTTATTCGAACTTTTGTGGTGCAGGCCTTTAAAATTCCTTCGGGTTCCATGAAAAACACCCTGCTAATTGGGGATCATATTCTGGTGAGTAAATTTATCTATGGCGTGAAGGTACCCTTCACCGACGGGTACACCTTGATTCCGGTGAAAGACCCCAAACGGGGGGATATTGTGGTGTTTAAATATCCTGAAGATCCGGACAAGGATTTTATCAAACGGGTGGTGGGGGTTGCCGGGGATACCATTGAGATTAAAAACAAAAGACTCTATGTCAATGATCAACTCCAGGATCATAAGGCCTTTGCCATATATAAGGATACCCATGTGATTCCCGCCAAATTCAGTAGACGGGACACCCTTCCCAAAGAAACGGTGCCAGTGCATTCACTTTTTGTTATGGGGGATAACCGGGACAACAGCCATGACAGCCGGTTCTGGGGATTTGTGGATCTCAAGGCGGTGAAGGGCAAGGCCTTTATTATTTACTGGTCTTGGAACAGCGAAGAATTTGGTGTCCGGTGGAATCGTTTGGGACATTTTTTGAGATAAAAGGGGCAATCACACCATGCGATTTGAACATAAAGATCTTCTGGACATCAACTCCCTTTCCCCCCAGGACATCACCATGATTCTGGACACGGCTGAGGGTATGAAGGAGATTAACAAGCGTCCGGTTAAAAAGGTGCCCACCCTGCGGGGTAAGACCATTGTTCTTTTTTTCCAGGAACCCAGCACCCGCACCAAGCTCTCCTTTGATATTGCGGCCAAACGTCTGAGTGCTGATGTTATCTCTATATCCACTGGCTCCAGTAGCATTGTAAAGGGTGAAACCCTCATTGACACGGTGAAAAACCTGGAGGCAATGAGCCCGGATATCATTGTCATGCGTCACTCCTCCTCCGGGGCGGCCCAGCTCATTGCCAGAAAATTATCCCCCTCCGTGGTTAATGCTGGAGATGGGCTTCATGCCCATCCCACCCAGTCATTGCTGGACATGATGACCGTGCGGGAGAAAAAGGGGAGAATTGAGGGGCTTAAAATTGCCATCATCGGGGATATTGCCCACAGTCGGGTGGCCCGATCCAACATCAACGGGTTTACCAAGATGGGGGCCACCGTGAATGTCACAGCCCCAGGTACTATGATTCCCAAGGGCATTGAAACACTGGGGTGCCATGTGGCCCCGGACATTGAGTCCTGTGTGGAAGGGGCGGATGTGGTGATGATGCTGCGCATCCAGAAAGAGCGTCAGGAAAAAATTTTATTTCCATCGGAAAGGGAATATGCCTCTCGTTTCGGCCTGACCCGGGAGCGCCTGGCCCTGGCCCGCATGGATGCCATTGTCATGCATCCGGGTCCCATGAATAGAGGCGTGGAAATTGCCAATGGGGTGGCCGATGGTAAAAGATCTGTGATTCTGGAGCAGGTAACCAATGGGGTAGCACTTCGCATGGCTGTATTTTATCTGGTTGCAGGAGGAAAAAAATATGCTGACAAGGATTAAGGGTGCAAAAATTGTGGATCCCGGCAACATGGACGGTGTGTATAAAGATATCATCATCCGGGATGGCCTTATTAATGCATTAATTGAGCCAGAGGAAGCGTTTGACCCGGGAGATGTCACAGAAATTAAAGAAATTGATGCCACGGGCATGGTTGCTGTGCCCGGCCTCATTGATCTCCATGTGCACTTACGGGAACCGGGCCACGAATACAAGGAAACCATTGAAACCGGAGCCAAGGCAGCTGTTCGAGGAGGGTTTACCACCATCTGTCCCATGCCCAACACCTCCCCTGTGAATGATAACAGCCAGGTTACTGCCTATATTGTGAACCGGGCCAAGGAACTGGGGTTATGCCATATTCTGCCCGTGGGCGCCATTACCCATGGGCTTGAGGGAAATACCCTTGCCGAGTATGGGGATATGCAACAAAAGGGCATGGTGGCCATTTCCGATGACGGCCGACCTGTGGCCGATGCAAGGGTGATGCGTCGGGCCATGGAGTACGCCAATGGGCTGAACCTGCCTGTGATTTCCCATGCCGAAGATTTATCTCTTGCCCGGAATGGTGCCATGAACGAAGGTATCACCGCCACAGTTTTGGGTATTAAAGGCATTCCCAATGCCGCAGAAAGTGTTATGGTCATGCGGGATATTGCCCTTGCCGAGCTTACCGGGGCCCGGGTTCACATTGCCCATGTGAGCTGTGAAGAGTCTGTGGATGCCATCCGCCATGGCAAGGCCCGGGGGGTGAAGGTGACGGCGGAAACCGCGCCCCATTATTTCACCCTCACCGAGGAAGCAGTGGCACAGTACGACACCCATGCCAAGATGAACCCACCCCTTCGTACAGAAAAAGATCGCCAGGCCATTATTGAGGGGTTGGTGGACGGTACCCTGGATATCATTGCCACGGATCATGCCCCCCATTCTCCCCTGGAAAAAGAGGTGGAGTTTGACCGGGCCGCCTTTGGTATTGTGGGGCTTGAAACATCCCTTGCGTTATCCCTTGGGTTGGTGCAGGAGGGGAAACTTTCCCTTTCCCAGTTAATTGAAAAAATGTCCAAAAATCCGGCTGCCATTTTGGGCATTGACAATGATCTGAAACCGAATAATCCGGCGGACATAACCCTTATCGATCTGGAAGCCTATCACACCATTGACCCGGATACTTTTTTTTCCAAGGGGGTGAATACGCCTTTTGTGGGATTTAATGTCAAGGGTGAGGCCTGGATGACACTGGTGCAGGGCAGGGTGGTTTTTGAAAAAGAGGTTTAATGAAAAAAATTCGGCATCCTTCATTCACTGGTTGACACTTGCCCAAGGCATTCCCTTATTTTTCGGGAATCTCTTTAAAAAAGTGTCAACTATTTTTGGGGTAATATGAAGGGTGCCAAAAATTCGTTATAAGTACCCGCGCATATATTCTTCAAGATAAAACATATAATATTCATTGAATACTGAAAAACATATGTGTGGGTACTTAAGTAAACGGTTTGGCGTTAAGGCGATGCTGAGTGATGGTTCAAAGGATAATGTTTTCCTGATTTCCAGACCTGATCATGATCATCAGAGCTGATAAAAGGTGTGGAAAATATGTATCCGGCCCTATGAAAAACTTTAAAAATGGTCAGAATAAATAACACACAGACTTCAATGGGCCATTGAACCTTGAGGTATTGACCTAACAAAAAGGAGACGGCATTCCTCCTCCACTGAACCAAAGATTCAGAAGGGGGTTACAGCCGTATTTAGATGAATACTTGTTCCGCAAATATACTGGTGGTGGATGATGAACTGAGCATGCGAGAGCTTCTGGATGTGATGCTCACCCAGGAGGGTTATGGGGTTTCCCTTGCCAACAACGGAAAACAGGCCCTTAAATTTATTGAAAAGAAATCCTTTGATATGATTCTGTGTGATATCCGTCTGGGGGATCTCACCGGGCTTGACATCCTGCGGGCGGCTAAACAGAAAGATTCAGACACCGTGGTGATCATGATCTCCGCCTTTTCCACCACCGAGGTGGCGGTGGAGGCC
>CAYSSE010000212.1:0-6808 GCA_964433355.1 uncultured Desulfocicer sp. | reverse complement strand
CACAGGAGTCAAACCACTGCTTTTCGGATATCCAGCGTTTGGCATCATCGGTTATCTGATTTCAGGGGTTTTGGCACTTTGGTTAATTTTTACCATTATCCGCGGGCGGGATTTCTGAGGACTTTTATTTACCCATGGAGACTAATTTATTTTTTTATAAGAAAGTCTCAGCAAGGTACTATAATTAAAGGACTTTCGTTTTTTGTTGTGGCTGGTTTTACAGCCATGTATGTTATATCCAAAGCCGTTCCAGGAGGTTCTGGCTGCAATTGAGGAAGAAAAAGCGGACGTTTTTGTCATGGGGGCAAAAAGCTGGAAATTTTTCCCGAGTTACAGAGAAAGCCTTATAATGCAGGCCAGAGACCGTTCTCGCAAAATAAACTCCAGAAAATGAATCAGTTTTTCTTGCACTCGAACCATTCAAAATGATAGGGTAGTGCATGGTCAAGGCTAAGATTTGGGATGATAAAGTCCGAAGAGTGTTGCACCACGGCATTTTTGGAAATTGGCAATCCTAAAATTAAACTTTTATGCTGCACTAGTTTGGGAATATACCATGTCTTCAGGCCATTTCTGCGAAAGAATATATCAGCCTGCTTGTTTTGTATTCGTCGTCTACGTTGGGTTTTTTCGTGCATAAAAACAGCTACGGCACAAAAAATCCCACTTAATACTAATGAAAAAACAGTGCATCTCAGTATATTCTTTTCCGATAATCGCTTTAATTACTTAGGAATACTTATGAATCTTGACAAAATAATGGATGGGATTTCAAAGCAGATAATGACATCCCTAATGGATATGGGCAATGCTAACACAACAGACGAAAAATTAAAGCAAAGTAAAATCATCAAAAATCTATGTGAATCACTTGATGTCTTCTTTGGTTTTATGAACGACAGATCAGCATATGATTATGAAGATGATTATGAAGGTGAAGATGATAATGACATTCCCTTTTAATAAACCCACATGTCCTGCCGAACACAACGAATATTGGGTCGTAGACGCGGAGCCAAATGATATCATACCGCCCTTCCCGACGGGCAATGCCCT
Source organism: uncultured Desulfocicer sp. (assembly GCA_964433355.1). GTDB lineage: Bacteria > Desulfobacterota > Desulfobacteria > Desulfobacterales > Desulfobacteraceae > Desulfocicer. The sequence continues at coordinate 5,752 of CAYSSE010000212.1, read as the reverse complement.
GCGATGTACTGGAGTTGTGGAGTGATTGCCCAGGCTGCAACACCCCAGAGCCCCGATTATAATAATTCATATTCCTGGGTATTTCAGGCACCAACGACGGATAAACCGGTGGATGTCTTTTATCTTTATCCCACGATTTATGGTGATCTCTCTGCGGGATGCGCCATCACTTGGGCGTGTTTTTGTGCACATTCCAGAAGTGCCTGCATCACATATTGTCCGTTATCGTGCCATCACCATTGTCGGTATAACTGGGTTGTGATCCAGCATATTGCGCATCCTGGACTGCAAAGGCATCATCTGTTCCCGGGCAGGTAATCCCTGCACCATCGGCATCATAGCAGGCACTTTGGCCGGTATCGACAACAGGATAACTCAATTCATATCAAGAGCAAAATAGACACTGCGATTGCAATGGTCATTTTAAAACTGACTGAATTGTTCATAATATTTCTCCTAATGATTTCTGAAAAACATAATCCATAACTCGGCATCCTTCATTTGCCAGTTTATAAGTACCCGAGTATATATTCCTCAAAATAAAATCCATAAATATCAACGGTATATCTCTGTGGAATACCGAAAAACATATGTATGGGTACTTACTTCTTGGAGCAATAACCCCATTTCTCAGGAAGTATTAACCCAAAGGTGTAAATGACTCTGGGCTGATATGAAGGATGCCCAATTTTCAACGAAATCGCCCCGGACATCCGGGTCAAGGCAGCTCCAGATCTTTTGACCCGGGCCGTTGCCAATCTGATTCGAAATGCCACCAAGTATGCAGGGAACGCGGGACCTGTTTATATTTTGGCTGAAAATCAAAAAGATAAAATTGCCCTGATTTTCAGAGATGCCGGTCCCGGCGTTCCTGAAACCATGTTGGATCAGTTGTTTGAACCGTTTTTTAGACCTGAAGCGTCAAGAAATCGGGATTCCGGCGGGGTGGGCCTGGGACTTGCCATTGTCAAAACCTGCATTGAAACCTGCCAGGGAACGGTGTGTGCCTGCAATGGCGAGCCCCATGGGTTTACCGTCACTGTCACGTTAACAACCGGACGGTGAATACATCAAATGCTTATCTTAGGACAAAAAAAACCTGATGTATGCACAGGGCACACATCAGGAATTTTTGTTAAAGCAGCTTCGATTTTATGCTGGATTTAGTGTCCAGTCAGAAATGAGACTACCCCTTAATAATGCGAGGTAAAATCATCTGATGCTGGGGACAAATGGATTTGGGATTCTGATAGGCAGAGCCAGTAAAGGCCTTCATATACTGGCGAATATCATCCATATTGACGATCTCATCCACATATCCCACCTTGGCACAATACTTGGGACGGGAGAAAGTCTTATAATCCTCCACCACCTTGTTCATCTTTTCGATGACCGGCTCCAGAGGATTGCCCGCATCCTTTTCTTTTACCAGACGACGGGAGTACATGGCAACCGCAGCGGTTTCGCCGTGCATGACATACACTTCACTGGCAGCCGTCCCAATGGAAAAGGCGTTGGTGTCATTGCCCTGGGGACCGCCCAGAAGATAATGAGCTGCCGCAGATCCTTTACGTAAAAGCACCATCATCTGGGGAATACCCGACTGCTGAATGGAGTACACAAGACTTTGCCCGATACCCAGCAATTCTGCCTTTTCTGCGATATCTCCCACATCAATGCCAGACGTGTCCTGGAACCAGATAAGGGGAATCCGATCCCGACCGGCCAGGGTAACAAATTCGTTCATCTTGATCATGCCCTGGCGATAGAGTTTGCCACCGATGCCGGGGTAATCCGCATACTCGGGATAGCCTTTGCCAAGATACCCCTGGCGGTTTCCGATAATTCCCACCAGATATCCATCCACCTTGCAAAGCCCTGTATACACCTCCGGGCCATAGTCAGGACGGAACTCCATGCTTTCACTGTTGTCCACCAGTCGTGCCAGAATTTCGTCAAAATCGTACACTTTTTTCTGGTCAATGGGCAGCAGTTTATAGAGATCTTGGATGTCAAACTTGGGTTCTGCCGGTTCCGCCACCCGAAAAAACTTGGGATTATAGGCAGGGATATCCTTCATGTAGTCTTTAAGACCGTCCAGTACCCCCTTTTCTTCCTCGTACACATATCGGAAAAATCCAGTCTCATCATAGTGTACCTTGGGGGTTCCGGGGGGGTTGCTCTTGAAATGACGGGTACTTTCAATGAGCTGTTCGGCAGATTCTGCATCAAAGCCGCCTTTGGGGGCCATGCCACTTACAATGCCAGCCCCGCCCACGGCAATATTACAGTCTTTGTGGGCAAACAAAATGGTGGGACTAATGCTCTGGTATCCACCACCTGCGGGGTTGGTACCGTAAATACCAGCAAGCACGGGGATGCCCATCTGATTAAGCTCTGCGTGCCTGTAAAAAGGAGCGCCTGCTCCCCTTCTGTTGGCATAAAACTGCTCTTGTTCGGTGAGTTTTGCACCAGAACAGTTCACCAGCCATACCAGGGGTACATTCAGGCGTTTGGCAAGATCGGTGACCCTTAAAATATTTTCAGACTGACCTGCCAACCATGCGCCTGCCATCACCTTGTTGTCAAACCCGATGATAACCGCCCATTTGCCGGAAATTTTTCCCAGACCATCAATGACATTGGTAGTGCCTTCGGAATTATCAGCAGGGTTATAAAGCATGTGAAGAGGAGACCAAGTTCCGGGATCCACCAGGTACTCCAGTCTCTGCCACACGGTCATCACGCCCCTGGCATTTATTTTTGCTTCGGGCAGCCCCGCATTTTTGATAACATCCACTGCTGCGGCTATTTCACCTTCCACCTCTTTCAGGCGAAGGGTGTTGTCTTCTCCCCTTTTGATCTGCCCTTTTTTCAGCGCGGTACCGAACCCAGGCATTTTTTCAAAATACGGTCTCATTTTTTCTCCACATTTTTTTTAAACGATAATCCCAATGGGCGCATTCCAATTTTCCCGGCCCACCATATAACCCACTGATTTTATTAAGCCAGCATCCATTGATATAAAATAAAATATCTTGATAAATTAAAGAGTTGAATCTCCAACCGAGAAAATGGGAATGCGCCCATCCCAATAATCCAAGCCTGACCTCAACTCAATTATTCTATGACCAGAAGGACATCATCCTCCTCAACTTCACCCCCCTCTTTTACATTGATTTTGACAACGGTACCGTCACAGGGAATGTAAATGGGTGTTTCCATCTTCATGGCTTCGATGACCAGGGCATCATCATCTTCTTCCACCTTGTCTCCAACCTTAACGTCAATCTGAATAATTTTTCCGGCCAAAGGGGCCAATAATTCTTCGCTCATGGGATTCTCCTTATTTTTGTATGTGAAAAAGCAGGTGCTGGGTTTTGGGTACTGGGTACTGGATTTGGCGGACCTTACTTTTTCATTATTTGTTGTGGCAGACAAATCTGCCATATATGTTTTATATTAAAAAACAGGTTTTGGGTACTGGGTTTATTGCAACAGCGTTAAGAAGATACCAGCGGCAATAACGGTACCGATGACGCCAGCCACATTGGGTCCCATGGCGTACATGAGCAGATAGTTCTTTTTATCCGCCTCCTGGCCCACCTTGTGAACCACCCGGGCTGCCATGGGAACGGCAGACACACCGGCAGCTCCCAGCAACGGATTGATTTTATCTTTACGAAACAGGTTCATCACCTTGGCAATGCACACCCCCACCGCCGTACTCATGATAAAGGCGCAAAGTCCCAGTAGAAATATAAAAATAACATTCCATTGAAGAAAATTCTCGGCATTCATGGTGGCACCCACGGGCAGGCCCAGGAAAATAGTGGCTATATTGAGCAGCTCCTCCTGGGACGCCTTGGTGAGTCGTTCCACCACCTTGGACTCCCGGAAAAGATTGCCCACCATGAACATGGAAATCAAAGGGGCCGATGCCGGTACAATGAGGATAATAACAAAGGTGGCAATGATGGGAAAGAGCAGCTTTTCAAGCTTATTGACCTTACGACCTTTTTTCATACGGATCTTTCGTTCTTTGTCCGTGGTCAACGCTTTCATCACCGGTGGCTGGATAATGGGCACCAGGGCCATGTAGGAGTATGCCGCCACCGCACAGATCCCCAACATATGGGGGGCCAGCTTGGAGGCCAGAAAGATGGTGGTGGGACCATCAGCACCCCCAATAATACCAATGGTGGCCGACTCCATGAGATCAAAGCCAAGGACACTGTTGGCAATAAAAAAGGTCAAATAAACCCCGCCCTGGGCCGCAGCTCCAAGAAAAATAAGGGAGGGCATGGAAAGCAGAGGACCAAAATCGGTGAGGGCACCCAAGCCTAAGAAAATCAGGGGCGGAATAATCTCCCAGTGAATGCCGTATTCATAAAATTTCCATAACAGCCCCTCTTCCGGGGTCATGAGTCCTGCCAGGGGAAGGTTTGCAAGGATAATACCAAAACCGATGGGGAGCAGAAGCAACGGTTCATATTGTTTGGAAATGGCCAGATAAACCAGGCCCAGACCAATGGCCCACATGAACACCATTCCAGGGGTCAGGTGCCAGAAACCGGTGGTGGTCGTTAAAAACTTCAATGCATCAAACATATCAATAATCCTTTAAAAACAGGGAGTAACTACCCGAACATATATTCGTCGTAAATATTCGGCTTGTTAATGTAAATGCTTGGCCGGTGTCCCATATTCGCTTAGGAATCAGTCTTAAATAACTTGCCCTTTTCAGAACGTACCATCGTTGAAGGATGGTGTTCCCCAATTTTTAAATGAGGATGTTCTTGCGGATTCATTCCTTAGTTGGGACTGCGTAGCATACTATTGCAATGTGAGCAGACCCAAATGAGTGAATATGGGGTGCTGGCCGAATATTTACTATTCCTCAAAATAAAATTCATCAATATCAATGGCATATCTCTGCAGAATGCCAAAAAACATATGTGTGGGTACTTATCTTTTAAATTTATAAAGTCGCTATTTTTTCCTGGCGGCAGAGGCCACCATTTTATCCGTAATAAAGGAGGTTATTTTCAGGGAAAAATAGAGCAGGGTCATTCCCCCAAAAACGCCTGTGAGTCCTGAGATAAAAACGGTCATGGCATTGTTCATGGTTCTGTTCTCCATCTTTTTTGCATTTTTCAGATTGGGTATATGCGGGGGGCAGACCTGCATTGTCAAAAGCGCAACAACTCACACTTCAGCGACACTTCGCTCATCTCACTCAAAATTGACTGTGACAAGGTGAGGACTCCCATTTTAAAATTCTTTCCAAACAGGGTGGCTCATGAAAGTGTCGTTGTAAGTACCCACACATATGTTTTTCGGTATTCTACAGCCATATATCATTGATATTTATAGATTTTATTTTGAGGAACATATGCCCGGGTACTTAGTGCTAAGCGCCTTGTAGATGAAACACCAGATTTTATAGATTGGTCTGTGCCATTTCTGTCCAACTTAATTTCATCTGCGATCCTTACTGATTAGCGATTGGCCTTTTTAATACCAAGGGCATCCAGCGCAATGATCATCTTGCAGATATTGGCAGAGCCTTCCACCATACTGTAAGTGGGGGCGTCCCTGTAAAATCGAGCCACAGGATACTCTGTGGAATATCCATAGGCACCCAATATTCTCATGGCAAAGTTGGAAGCTTTGGTGGCTATTTCTCCGGCCAGATATTTAGCCTTGGCCACATCCAGACCATTGTTGAGCTTTCCTTTGTCCTTTTCCG
>CAYSSE010000211.1:0-6919 GCA_964433355.1 uncultured Desulfocicer sp. | reverse complement strand
TTTTATCAGAAACGGGATGGAAAACAATCTTTCGCATAGAATGCCCCCTGTCCTCGGGAAAAAAATCATAGCCATCAAAGACGATACCTTCACATTTAATCGCAAACGCGTTTTACAGATTTGTGATGGGATTGTGAAAAGGAATCTTCACTTTCTCTGGAGTTGCGATACCCGGGTCGATGTGTTGGACGAAGAAGTACTGTTTGCAATGCGTAAAGCCGGCTGCCAGAGGATTAGTCTTGACGTCGAATCAGCCTCGCCTGAAATTTTGAAAACCATCAACAAACGCATTACTCCTAAAAAGGTGACAGGAGACGTCAGCCCTAAATGTAAAAAAATAAAAAAATTTTTAAACAGGATAAAATTATGAAATTTGTGTACAAATTACAGAGGAAGTTATGGTTGTGTTAAAGGGAAAAAATAGGTTGTCTTGGGTTGAAAATAATTTTAATGGGTTGAGAGTGGGTTGTTTTATGCTGCTTTCGCAGTATTAAATACCCTCAGTATTCTTGACAAGCATACCATGTGGCAGGCCACAGAGCTGACCCCGGTTCACTGGAGAACTCAGCTTAAGTCCATGTTAAAGGAGCTTGAATAATAAACTTCTGCTCACAGGTGGGGCTGAACCGTAACAGTAGGTCCTTGAGGGGTCTGGCTTTTTTTATTGTGGTTATTTGCAAAATAACCACAATAAGGAAAGCCTGACCCCGGATCTCTGTGTCAAGATTCTGACTATTCTTGCTCACCTTAAAATCTTATTCATTTATTTTTTAGCATAAAAGCCTGATTTTAATATATATTTATGCATATATTTTTTTGGCACATAAATTGCTCTGTTTTTTCTCAGTTTATAATAGCGGATAGTGAATAGTATGATGATTTAAATTGATGCTTTAAACAAAAAAACAATAATTATAATAAGCGATGTTCCGTTTCACTATGTAATCAAAAGGGCGGAGCTGTGTAAAGCGCCCATTAACATATACCTTTAGGCTGTTTTACCTTTAGAGAGTTTTGAAATTAAAATCTGAGTAAATTGGCATCCCATAAAAAATGAAATCCCCCCCCCCATAAAAATCAACATCAAAGATCTATCCTGGGACCCATCTATCTACCCCAGAAGCACCAAAAGCCAGAAAACCATAACCGCATATGCACAGGCTCTGGAAATAAACGCCCAGTTTCCCCCCCCCCATCAAGAGACAAAGGGTCTTCAACTACGCAGACGGCCAAATCGCCACCCTCGTCCTGGACGGCACCCACCGCTGCGAAGCCTTCAAAGAAAAAGGCATCAAAGAGATCCCAGCCATTGAATGGAAGGACAACCCCCTTGATTACCAGAAAAATAAAATATCCCTTCTCCTTGAATCAGCTCAGTGCAATACCAGCCATGGCGATAGATTGACCTCAAACGATAAAAAGCGGGTTGCCCGGGATATTGCTTCAAAGGATCCGGAATGTAATTACACTGAAGAAGCCCTTGCAGAAAAATTAGGGGTGACCCAACAGACAGTCAATATCTGGATTTCAGATATCCGCATCCGGCAGCGGACAAACAGAAACAGCAATATCATCCGCTTGAGCCGCCTTGGATGGACTCATGAAAAGATTTCAGAAAAGGTGGGGCTGAGCCGTAACCGTATATCAGAAATTATCGGAAATACCAATATTGGTAATATCGATACTTTGCTCGCCCAGGGCCATGACATGGAATATATTGCCGCCCATGACCACATGGACCTGGCACTCGCCTGGGCCTTAAGATTAGAAGGAAAGACCGATCAGGAAAAATTCAAAGAGCTCGGCTGCCCCCTGTCATCCGAACGGTTGACCGGGAACATGGTACAAAGAATGCAGGACAAACGTATTTTAGGAACGATTGGGAGAACACTGCTGATCGCAAAAAAAGCCCTTCTCTGCGTTTCTCTGTGCCCTCTGCGGTGAACAAACGGTTTTTTTAAAAAACAAGGCCCCGGAAAATCTCCCGGGGCCTTGTTTTTAGTGGTTTATGTTTTCACCTTCTACCTTCAGCCTTCATTCAACCTTATTGAAGCAGGGTGAGAACGGCCTGCGGCAGCTGATTGGCCTGGGCCAGCATGGCGATACCAGCCTGCTGCATGACCTGGGATTTGGTCAAGGCCGCTGTTTCCGCTGCAAAGTCCGCATCCATGATCTGGGCTTTGGCTGCGGAAATGTTTTCAGAAGCACTCTGAAGGGTTGCGATGGTGGATTCGAAGCGGTTCTGGATCGCGCCCAGTCCGCCACGTATGGTACTAATCTGGGACAAAGCGCCGTCAGTAGCGTTGATCGCACTGGTAGCCCCGGCCACTGTGGAGATATCAATACTGTCGACTGAAATCAAAGTGCTGGTATTGGCAGAATCTGCAACCCCTGAAAAAATAGAGCCACCAGCAGTAGTTTTTGCAATGCTACTGCCTATGGTGAAATCATCAGAGGCGGAGGATGTTACCTGACCGCCGACAACGGTGGAGTTCAGATCAGTCTTAGAACCACCATCAAACAGAGAAACAGCAGCCCCTTCGTTACCGGTGACTTTCATATACTGCTGGGTACCATCATAATCGACAGCAGCGCCAGTACCAGTGACAAGCGGAGTGTCATCCTGAGTCTGTTTGTCAACAGCAGCACTATGCGTAAAGCTTTCAATTTTGATGTTTTCACCACTGGATTGTGTCAGGACAATTTCATCATTACTGCCTGAGAGCGCGGCAGTAATCCCGGTCTGACCGGATACGTTATTAATAGCCGAGGCAAGAGAACTCAAGTTCGATGTGGTCACTGTTGCTGAAATATTAACGGCATTAGTATTGGTGCCGAACAGATCGAAGGAAACCAGCCCGGCAGCACTAAGATCGGAGAGTGTTGCGGTGGTTGTAGCCTCAGCGCTTACACCCGTGTTGGCCGTTTCCGCATTGATAGCTGTCGCAATACCGGCCGCTGTAGTGTTAGCAGCGATGTTAATTGTATCTACGTTTGCTCCTTCCGGACCCACAACAGTCAGCTCCTGAAGCCCAACAGCGTTGCCATCGTTGCCATCAGTATATCCAGAAACTGCATCCGCCGTTTCAGTTGTATTCGCAGTACCGGCAAAGAGTAGATTATTGCCCGATGATGCCAAACTATAACCCTGCTCTAATACAATATTCATGGCACCGGCGAAACAAGCAGCATCATCAGCACCAACATCACTAGCAGTGTTGAGCGTTCTAGATACGCCATCAAGGCCTGTCACAGTGAGCTCATTTCCTGCTGCAGTTTCTCCAACAATCGAAACGGTAATATCCAGACCGGTCTGGTTGTAAACCTCTACAGTACTTCCAACAACTTTGGCAAAATTCCCTAAAGCTTGTTGTCCAGCATCCGCATTAATAGCAGTAGCAACAGCAGATGCATCGCTCAAGTCAGTAGCGGCAATAGCATCTCCACTAATCGTAAACGCTGAAGTCGTAGCACCACCTGACAGTACAATCTTATTGTACCCTGTAGCAGTGACACCAGTAAGTGCATCTAAGTTGGCAATAGCTTTCGATGTATCGCCAAGATCCTCATTGGCGGCAATGGTGACAGTTTGTGTCGTATCATCAGCTGCATTTGTGATCGTCAAGATTTCACCGGTAAGTCCATTAGTACCAGCAGCAGCAGCCTCGTTTGCCACCAAAGCCCCACTAGAACCGGTTTGGGCACCAGCAGAGATTATAAAACTCTGACTGGTCGCAGATTCAATACCAGTGGCATTGGTCGTATTAAGTGTATTGCTTCCCAAATCTCCTGCCTTTGCTGAGGCGATACTGAAAGAAATGCTCTGGTTGGCTTCGGCGCCTACCTGGAACTGGGCATTGGACAGGGAGCCTTCGAGCAAATTCCTGCCATTAAATGTAGTGGTTTCAGCGATGCGGGACAACTCCGACTGGAGCTGATTGACCTCCGCCTGCAACGAAGCACGGTCGGAAGCGCTGTTGGTGTCATTGGCCGACTGCACGGCCAGTTCACGGATGCGCTGCAGGATGTCGGTACTCACCTGCAGGGCGCCTTCAGCCGTCTGGGCCAAGGAAATACCGTCATTGGCATTTCTTGCCGCCTGGTTCAGGCCACGAACCTGAGACCCCATGCGGGTTCCGATAGCCAGGCCAGCCGCGTCATCCTTGGCGCTGTTGATCCGCAAACCAGATGAAAGCCGCTGTAGGGATTTGTTTAACGTGCCCTGTGTTTTCCCCAGGTTCCTCTGGGCGTTAATTGATGCGATATTGGTGTTAATTGTCAAACTCATGGTTTATTCCTCCTTGAATGTTGGTTGGTTGTTGCCAGCTTCCCTGCCGGCAGGTCGTTTAATTAAATGCATTAACAATTGGACGTCCTCCTTTTCCACCTCCTTTTCTTACCCGATTTTTGCCCGTGTTTTCGTTTGAGTGTTTCTGTTAATTTTTATATCGGAATGCATCGTCAAAAACTTAAATAAATTTTGTGAAAAAGTTTAAACCTGTAAATTATAAACGGCTCTCCCTTCCATTATATAGGGTGGAAGAACTTCCCAGTTTTATCGATAGGTTACTTTAGGAACGAGGGCTCTCTTGCCAAAAAAAAATCTTGCACTAAAGTTTCTTGATGAAATGTCGATAATAGCAATAGTATTTAGGACAATAGTATTTTAGGACAAGGAGGAAATAATTATGTCCATATCCGTCGGTGGGCTGATGTCAGGTCTTGACACCAACAGTATAATTGACCAGCTGTTAGAGTTGCAGCAGAAGCCTATTATTACGCTTCAACAGCGGGAGGCCGCTCATCAGGTGGAATTGTCGGCTTATGGCAGCTTGCAGGGTGCTATGAGCAGTCTTAAATCCGCCATGGATGGATTTGATTCAACAAGCGATCTGACGAGTTTTTCAGCTTCTTCGGGCGACACAGATCTTTTTACCGTATCTGCCGCTGGTAACGCAGTGCCCGGTTCATACAGTATTACGGTGCAGCAATTAGCCGGGGTGCACAAACTTGCAAGCACAGCAGCCGGCGCTTTTTCCGTGGAAGAATTAGTAGGCGAGGGAACAATTCACCTCAAGGTAGGAAGCGGTAGTACTATGGATATTGGTGTGTCTGCCACCGACACCATCGACGATGTGGCACAGGCTGTAAATGATGCGAATGCCGGGGTCCGGGCAACAGTCATCTTTGATGGAAATAATTATTTTCTTACGTTGACTACAGAAGAGACCGGAGAAGAAAATGTGATCAACCTGACCGTGACTGACACGGGCGACGGTGATAACAGTGATATGAACGGTCTCTCCCGCCTGGTATACGACAAAGGGGTCACTGAAAATCTGACCCAGGCTCAGCCTGCCGCAGACGCAATCATTACGGTTGATGGTGTCGCCGATATTCACAGGGATACCAACACGATTGATGATGTTGTCAGCGGCGTAACCATTACGCTTGAATCCGCCCCTGCCATCGACAACGAGGCTGTTTTAACCGTAAGCAGGAATACATCAGCGATCGTTTCCAAAATCAACTCTTTTGTCAGCGCATACAACATAGTGCTTGATTTTTTCAGCACCACTCAAAGCTATAATCAAGATACAGAAACTGCTGGGGTTTTGCTGGGCGATGCCACCACAAACAGTATACGCACCCGCCTTGACCGCCTGGTTACAGGCACGGTTCCAGGTGTTGAATCATTCAGCCGGTTAACCGATCTCGGCATTACGCTGAACGACGAAGGGCATCTGGAGGTCGATTCTGCAGCTCTTAATGGGGCGATTGATGATGATTCTGACGATGTGGTCACGTTTTTCACCCAGACCACAGAGGGCTCTGAGGGTTTTGCCGTGCGCATGGCGGATACACTGGATGCGATGCTTGATTCCACAGGCGGAACCCTTAATGCGAGGACGGATGGGATCCAAAACAGTATAGACAATATTCAGGACCAGGTTGAACGGATAGAAATGCGTAATCAGGCATGGGAAGTACGCACCAGGGCCCAGTTCAATACATTGGAATTACTTCTTTCCGGATATCAGACCACTGGGAATTTTTTGACTCAGCAGATTACAGGCATGCAGAATCTGAATAACTTTGTATCGAATAGGTGATAAGGGGTTAGGGATTGGAAATTAGGGATTGGAAATTGATTGGATCAATGAATTTAAAGAAAGGAGATAAAATTATGACACCCACAGGGTATGCGTCTTACAGCAATGCAGTAGTTCACACAACGAATAACAAAGAACAGATTCTCTTGATGCTTTATGATGGAGCGGTGAGATTTGTGAGGGGTGCGCGTTTGGGCATTGAAAAGAAAAACGCAAAGATCAGGGGAGAGAACATCTCAAAGGCTATGGCAATTCTGACGGAGCTTGATTGTGCATTGGACAGGGAAATGGAGGAAGGTCTGGTAGAAAATCTGTCTAATCTATACCACTATATGATGGATCTTTTGACAATTGCCAATGTGAAGAACGATACCGGCGTCCTTGATGAAGTGGAAAGACTTCTTAGCGAGCTAAAGGATGGCTTTGCTGAAGCGGCTAAAAAAGTATCCGCCTGTCAGCCGGTCATTGAGAAGGCACAAATGCAAGGGGGGCTCCATATTGCGGTTTAATCATAAAACACTGTATAAGAGTCTTCATGATATAACTATCAGGACCGGAAAAGCCCTTGGTGAAAATGATTTTGAAATGCTTGTACGGTTGGGCGAAGAACATGAGAATATAATGAATGAGCTAAAACAGGCAGGCTTAAGCGATGATGTTGACATGTTGGGAATGATAAATGAAATAAAAAACGAAGTTGATGAACTGGTTGCGCAGATGGAAAGAAAACGGGATAAAACGAGTAGAGAATTGAAAAAAATTGGAAATGGGAAAAAGCTTGTTGCGGCGTATGGAAGATTTTGATT
>CAYSSE010000210.1:0-7028 GCA_964433355.1 uncultured Desulfocicer sp. | reverse complement strand
GGGATGCTCAATTCAAAGCAGAGCGGACTAAACAAGAATTTTTTATTGCATCGGCTTTGAACAAATCAAGTATTGCCGCACACGCAGAAGATAGGGATTATTTGCCACGTAAGTCTATTGCTGCTACTGGAGCTGTAGAAATACGGAATAAAGGGGTAAATTCTGTTACGTTGCCAGCATATGTAGAGCTCTACTCTGATGGTGATATTGTTTGCCGAACGCTTGAGTCTTCCGTTATTTCCCCTGACGGATCTTCTATCATTTCGGTTGAGCAAAAGATAAAAACTCAAATTACACATACGGTATCAGAAGAAAAAGATTTTTATGAAATTCTTTTGTCTCGGGACATCACCACCATGGTTGCTGGTTTCGATGTATTCGTCGATGAGGGCTATGGCTTCGAGCAGTATCAATGTGCAAGGTTATTCCAAAATGCCGGAAGCGACTCAAGGGTATATGATGAATTTTACACCCATACTGAGCAGATCGGTATAAGATTCGGCAATGGGATGTTTGGTCGTATCCCTACTATAGACACTAATATCCGGCTTGATGTATTCAAAACAAAAGGTGATATTTTTCTTTCGAACGGGCAGGAGCTTTTTCCTACACATGATATCTTTGATTCAAATAGAGAGATCGCGCAGATTGAAATCCATGTAAGTACAGCCGTTTCAGGTGGATCTCCCCCAGAAGGAACAGAAGAAATAAGAAAGAATCTTCATTACTGGCCTACATACAACGAAAAGTTAGTATGGAGTGATGATTATATATATTTTTTAAAACGCCGATTCCCCCAAATCATCTTTGCCAAGGCGTGGGGAGAAGAGGAGGCCGAGGCAATGGCCGGATCGCCACGATTTGATTTCATTAATAGAATATTCATTTGTGCGTATGCCGAAGGTTATGGCGACCTGGAAAGTGATTGTATCGAGGCTTTGAGCGATGTGCCATTGTTGAATCGTAAGTTCACATGGCAAGATCCCGTTCATGTCGAATTCACTATTGTCGTTACAGGTAAAGTGCTTAAAAGTGTGGTGCTATCGGATGTTGAGACGGCAATCAAAGATATTTTGACCTTATATTACGGACAGAACTCAACATCCAGAAAATCAGAAGTTTTTTTGTCGGAAATATATGACTCTATCCAGAAGACAGGTTATTTTGTCGCCTCTTCTGGGGCAAAGTTTACGGCAACAATTGCAGGACAATACGAACCGTCTTTTCTTTATGAAATGGTTTCAATAGATATTGATAGTTCAACCTTTAATCTCACATATACCGAATAGATGATTGATTGGTTAAAAAAAAGGCTATCAGGCTCACAAAAAGAGAGTGATAGGTATGTAGAACTTGCCGAAGCTATCCAAGAACTTTGGGAAGATCATTTTGACTCTGAACTAGAAAAAATTATTAACCTTCGGTCTATATATGCTGCAGACATCGAAGGTCAAAAAGAGATTGTTTCTGAATTGGGAGGGTATTACGAGTATGATCTCCCCGATAAAAATATCCCCATATCCATAAATCTTAGAAAGCTTGAGCTTCTCCAAAAAGACACAAGAATCCCTTTGGTGGAATCATTGAAGCGAGTTGGGGTGGATTCTGAGTGGATGCCGCTGTACGCTCGAAGAGGTGAAATTTACGGTACCGCTTTTTATATGGCTCACGAAGTAGACCCTTCCTGGATTTCTAACACCGTTTTGCGCCTGGACGGTTCTTGGCAGGTTAAAGAGTCAGATCCGGAAGAACTCCTTGACGGTATTTATTTGACATCCAGAGGAAAGCTACGGGTCAATTGGGCATCATTTTCGGATGCCTCTCTGGATAACATAATAAAATGCAGGGCTCAAGAAATGAAGCCTCTTCATATCGTTTTAGAGAGTTCCTGGTTACAGCTGTGGATTGATCTTAATTCTTATACCTTTATAAGGTTTTCTTTGTCTATGATCAAATCTATTGAGCAGGTATACCCGTGGTGTAACTCTCGCATAGATGGCTCCTGGCAGATAGGGTTTGATGATCAGTTTTTTGCATTGGATGGGACGCATACGATTGATGGTTCTTGGACGCTTGGGGCAATATCCCCCGGATATGCGGCCAATACTATAAAGCAGTGTAATATTATTACAAGCGTAGCACTTTTAAAAACCATTGATCGTCCAACTAATTATATCAATGCCCGGATAGGCGAAAGCATGCTCCGGCTGGATGGTGGGTGGAACGTGGGGAGCAATCATATTTTTCCCTTAGCCAAGACAGAGGTAAAAAAAGAAATAGATATTCCCGTACAACCCGATTTGTCTGTATTTCACAGTGTTAAGTCTGAAATTAGATATCCGACCAACCCCGCTATGATAGGTACCCGGCACAAGCTTTTCCCTGGAAAACGCCTTGACGCATCATGGCGGGTGGGATCTATGGTTTTTCCACGGCGATTAGACGGAGCATGGGCGATTAAGAGGGAACCCGGTATCCGTTGTGAAATGGAATTAATAACTAGAAGAACAGCATAGGAGACAAGAAAATGGCAGGAGCTACCACTACATTAAATTATAGAGAACGGCTTGCCACACAAATGATAGATGGTGCAGTCGTGAAACCCCCGGCAATGATAGCCCTTGGTGATGGCGGTCACAATGCAGACAATTCCGCCAAGACCCCAGTTGAAAGCCAGACCGCCCTGATTAATGAACTGTTACGTAAAGACTTGACTCGATTAATTAAGGAAGATGATTATTCAGCCACTGGCATTGGGACAGTCGAAAAGACTGAGTTAAACGGTGTGAGTCTCTCTGAGGCTGGGTTGCTTGATGAAGACGGCAACCTAATAGGGTTCAAAAATTTTGCGCCGAAGATAAAAGAATCCGACGAAGAATATGAGATTCAAATAAAACTTAAATTTTAAAGGAGGTGTTTAGAATGACACTGCCAACCAGTCCAATCACACCGATACCGGCTACTGAGCCGGATGCCGTTCCGAGCCTTTGGAACACGCGGTATAGCGAAATTGATGAAAACTTTGAAAGCTTAGACAGCCGGTTGGAATCAACGGAAGATGAGATAGCCGCAGCCCGTGGAGGCGAGACATCTTTTGATTTACGCCTGGATGAAATCGAAAGTAACGTCGAAGGCCTTGACCCAGACATGCAAAACTCTTTGGTAGCAACCGTGTTGGCGGCCATTGATTCTGCTGGCCTTGCCAACCGTGAGCTGGATCGGCTTAAAACCGTGCTGATCCAGGAAGGCGAAGTGACAATCCTAAATCGGGGAGTTGTTAGTGGCTGCTCGGTTACAAAATCGGGCGATGCCACCCGCAACCTGAACCTTGCGGCCGGGAAACCATTCGCGCACGGTCGGATATATTCTGTTAATGAATTGCTAAACACATCTGCCGTTCCGGCCAACAACGGTGCGGAGGTTGCAGCCTGTTACGCATATCTATGGACCGATGGAAACGATGATATTCAATGCGATTGCACAAGTCTGGGCGAAGCAGTCCCGGACAATGGAATTGAAATTTACAGCATAAGCGTACCTGCCGGCAATAATGAAACCACAGACCCGTATCTTGCAAGCGTTACTTTGACAGATACCCGTCGCCTGGAACCGAACTGGCCGAATATGTTCGAAAACCCTGCGTTTGTGTATGCACCCCTGGCAAATGTTTTGCCCGACAGTGATTATGCCGTAAGCACAGAGATTATTTCCCTGGAAGGTGGACGGCAGCAAGCCGGGGAATTATTGGTTGAAGATCGGTTGAAAAATGGTTTTAAATTTTATTTAGCGGGTGCCGCAGACGCTGTGGTTGTTCGCTATGCCACAACCCGCTTAAAAGTATAAAAGGAAGGTGAGATATGAAATTTAATTATTTTGGCCCTGGACCGTATCTGGAGTTTTATGAGAACGGAACAGTGCTGTCATATGGAGACGATGTGCTTGATTGTGCGGCACAGCAGGGAGATTCCCAGGTTGCCATTGATATTTGCATGGACCCTTCCGGGGAGTTGAAATTTGGCGCGGACGGCAATGCAGAAGCCTACGTCGCCAACGTTATTATCCCTGCCAGACAACACAAGACCCAAGCAGCGGTTGATGGCAGTGGCAGCTCCGTCTTGAACGAGGACGGATCAGAGCAACTTGAACAGGTTGCTATCCCCCTGGATATGGGGCAGGTGATTGGCAATTTGTGGACAATACCGGAACAAAAAAATGATAATGAGGAGATATAAAAGATGATAATTTTTGTAAAAGATTCTCTGAGGGCCTCCGTGGAAGCCGCCACCGGCGGAAAAACAACCGTGCTTTATGATGACAGGGGCTATCCGTCCTATATGGCAGTGATCCCCAAGTTTAACATTGAGGACATTGACGCAACCGAAGCCATGGGGACAGGTGTTTATCCGGCCTTTTTGAAAGGAGGGGCGGAAAAGTCCGAGCTTTTTATCGGACAATACCCGGCCATAGTCAAAGACGGCAGGGCATTGTCTTTACCTGGTGTTGATCCTACGGCCAGCATTGATTTTGATGCAGCAAAGGGATATTGCACGGCCAAGGGAGCGGGCTGGCACTTGATGACTAACTGGGAATGGGCAGCTATTTCGTTATGGTGTATCAAGAATGGATTTCAGCCCAGGGGCAACACTGATTACGGCAGGCACCATGATCAGGTGCATGAACAGGCCCGCCGTCAGGATGGCCTTGCGCCCGGCTTGGCATCCGGCGCCGCCAGAACATTGACCGGATCAGGTCCTGCCTCATGGCGGCACGACAAATCCCTTGCCGGTATATCCGATATGGTCGGCAACGTGTACAAATGGGTTGACGGTATGAAGCTCGTGGATGGAAAGTTTTTCATGCCCAATGACAATGATTTTGATGCCGATGAAGCCGATTGGGTTGATCAGGGAGTCATCATTGCTGATGACGCGGGTACAACCAAGCTTGGAACAATTGCAGACACTCTTGAAACAACAGGCGCAACAACATTTGGTGCGTGGAAAGGCCTGACCACGACTACCAATTTCGACGCTTTAGCAGCGGTAACAAAACAGCGGATGCAGCAAGCCATGATCGACCCTTTTAATACTTCAGATCCGGTCGGCACACTTTACTTTGAAACTGATGGAGAGAGAGTCCCGCGCCGTGGCGGCAATTGGGCCAACACGTCCCATGCCGGGCTGGCCAACTTGGACTTGAGCTACGGCCGGTCGTTCTCGAGCGCGGACATCGGTTTTTTCCCCGCTTTCGTTCCCTGAATATCTGACATCTGAAACCCTGAATATCTGAAAAGGATTTATGCACAATGGCTGAATACGGAACGCTTAAAATTCAACAAAAATGGGAGGACATGGTCGGTTACGCATATGTTGCTCTCCGTCACATTCCCAAAAGTGAACGCTTCACTCTTGGAGCGGAGATCCGTACTGCATTGTGGTCAGGTCTCAGGTTGATTATCAAGGCAAATGCAAGTAGGCGTAAGCTGACTATGCTTTACGACTTGGATGTGGAAATCAAAACGCTGCTCGCCCTTGCGCGGGTGGCGTACAATATGGCAATCATGCCGTCCAAAAAATACCAGCAACTTTCCGGCCTTCTCGTGGAGCTTGGAAGGATGCTGGGTGGATGGATAAAATATTCCAGAACATAGGGGTGAAGTCTCGCAGTCCCGATCCGTGGCGGCAATTGGAACAACACGTCCAATGCCGGGCTGGCCAACTTGAACTTGAACAACGTCCGGTCGAACTCGAACACGAACATCGGTTTTTTCCCCGCTCTCATCCAACGTCAGATATCATTCGGTCAAGGCCGGGTGGTCAGAACCTGGATAAAAGGGGGCTCCACTCCTTCTCGAAAGGGAAAACATATATTTATCCCGGCGGCGAGTAGCCTCGTGCCAAAGTGGTCGGGATTTTAAATAAGGAAATTATGCCAAAGACGTATAATAAATTGTGGGACAAGGTTGTCGACTGGGAAAATCTCCATCAAGCATACCTGGGCGCAAGCAAGGGCAAGCGGTTCCAAAAAGATGTTCTTGACTTCCAATCAAACCTGGAAGAAAACCTAATCAATATCCAAAACCATCTTATATGGAGATCATGGGTTCCTGGTCGGTTTAGGAGCTTTATGGTTTACGAGCCAAAACAACGGTTTATCCAGGCCCCGCCGTTCCAGGATAGAGTTGTGCACCATGCCTTAGTGCGAGTGATTGAGCCCTTGTTCGAAAAGAAGTTCATTCATCACTCCTATGCTTGCCGTGCCGGAAAAGGCAACCACGCTGCGGTTTTGCAACTCCAGGATTATTTAAGAAAAGCCGACGGCAAATGGGATAAAACTTATGTGCTGAAAGCGGATATCAGCAAATATTTCCCCTCTATCAAGCATGACATCTTGTTGCGGATTATAAAAAGAACGATCAGGGATAAAAATGTTTTATGGCTATGCGAATCCATCATCAAGCATTGTGGCGAAGATGACCAGGGGATACCGGTTGGTGCTTTGACTTCTCAACTGTTTGCAAATGTTTATTTGGACCAGTTGGATCATTTCCTAAAAGATGGTCATGGCGTTAAGTCTTATGTTCGTTATATGGATGACTGGATTGTCCTGTCTCCTGAAAAGGGTTCTCTTTGGAGTCTCTTGGACAAAGCTACGGATTTCTTAAATTCCGATCTTGGTTTGAGGTTGAATC
Organism: uncultured Desulfocicer sp.; assembly: GCA_964433355.1. Taxonomy (GTDB): domain Bacteria; phylum Desulfobacterota; class Desulfobacteria; order Desulfobacterales; family Desulfobacteraceae; genus Desulfocicer. The sequence goes on along the minus strand of CAYSSE010000210.1, from coordinate 337 downwards.
CAAAAACTAGCATATTCCCCGCAACGCATGGGTGTGATTTTTGCGGATACAGAACCTGGCCCACACATCTTTTGCCCAGAAAGCGAAATGTAAAAAGAGCTAAATTAAAACTCAAAAAACTATCTGGACTCTATTCTCAGGGCAGGGTTGGATTGGCTGGGGTCGAGCCATTTGTGATGTCGTTTCTTGGGTATATGAAACATTGCGATGGCTTTAAAACCATCACGTTTATTTTGAATAATCTTAGATTAAAGAGAAGCTAATCAGGCAAAGGAGTAAAGCATGCCCCAGGTCAAAATAGATTTTAATAAGATGACAAAGGCTGGTCTAAAATCGG
>CAYSSE010000209.1:0-7035 GCA_964433355.1 uncultured Desulfocicer sp. | reverse complement strand
ATCCATTGGGGTCTGCCAATAACTTCTTTAAAATAGAAATTCAGTGAATACTAAGGAATGAGTCCGAAATAACATGCCCTTTTTGATTTTTAGGGTTTTCAAAGTCAGGAATATATTGTAAGTTTGGCTTTAAAATAATTTTAAATGGGCTCATCATCATGCAAACCTACTCCCCAAAAGCTGAAACTGTTATAGCCGCATTCTATGAAAGTTTGAACGAACGAGACCGCCGGAGGTATGCTGGTATAGAAGCCTTTAAATTAGGGCATGGCGGTCAAAACTATATTGCCAAAATTTTAGGGTGCAGCAGAAGAACTGTGCGTAAAGGTGCCGGCGAAGTCACTGGTTTGCCTATGCGTACAGTACAAGAACATATTGGAAAAGTGCCAGCTGAATTTCCCAAAATACGTAAGTCTGGTGGTGGACGCAAACCGTATTGGTTTTCCAACCCTGAGATAGACGAACAATTTCTGAGTGTGCTGCGTGATCATACAGCAGGAGATCCTATGGATGAAAAGATCCGATGGACGAACCTGCGTGAATGGGAGATCGTCGAAGCCCTGAAAAATGATTATGACGTCAAAGCAAGTCGGAATGTTGTCCGTCAATTGCTCAAAAAACATGATTATCGCCTCCGTAAAGCACAAAAGCGGCAATCTCTGAAAAAAAGTGTACCGGATCGCAATGAACAATTCGATAATATTGTAAGGCTCAGATCGAAGTACCTGAAGGCCGGTAATCCGGTTATCAGTATGGATACTAAGAAAAAGGAGCATCTTGGAAACTTTTATAGGGAAGGTCGTCTCTATACGCTTGAAGAATTGCAGGTATATGATCATGATTTCCCAAGCTTTGCAGAGGGTGTAGTCATTCCCCATAGTTTGTATGACTTACAGCTCAATATTGGATATATTCAAGTGGGAACGAGTCGTGATACCAGTGAATTTGCATGCGATAGCTTCCGTCATTGGTGGAATCAGTATGGCTGCAAAAACTACTCGAATGCAACGTCTATTTTGGTTTTATGCGATGGCGGAGGTAGTAACAGTTCTCGGCATTATCTTTTCAAACAGGATCTTCAAATTTTAGCAGATGAAATAGGGATTGAAATAAGAATAGCTCATTATCCTCCTTATTGTTCAAAATATAATCCAATTGAACATCGACTGTTTCCCCATGTAACACGTGCCTGCCAAGGAGTCGTGTTCTCAAGCTTGGAGCTGGTGACCGATCTGATATCCAAAACACGTACTAAAATAAGGTTTGAAGGTCTTTGTTCATGTCATTAACAAAATTTATCAAACCGGCAGAAAAGTTAGCGACACCTTTAAATCAACAATGCGTCTTGTCTTCGATGAAACTTTGCCAAGGTGGAATTATTGTGCTGTTCCAATGGGTTATTAAAAAAGGGCAAGTTATTTAAAACTCATTCCTTATTAATAAAATTTGGCGCTGGGTACGTACCATTCAAGCATACAATATGAGTCTAAAACACTACCGTTACCTTAGATTTTTTATATAAAAGTCTCAGCAACTTACTATAATTAAAGGACTTTTTTTTTTCGTTGTGGCTGGTGGTTACAGCCATGTATGTTATATCTTATTTTCATGTTATTTTGGCAAGAGAATAAGAACTCCTTTTTGGTTCTGGCTTGTCCAGCTTAGGGAGTTCATAGAAGAAAATAGGCCTTGGTCATCGTTTCGGCCACCTTGCTTGTTCATATAAATTGGAGAGCGACAAGTATTTTATTATATTAAACTTTTTATCTATAAAATTCAAATGCAGATTTTTTTGGACCAAACGATGATCAAGGCCAGAAAATAATATACCAACATTAATTAGCTCCATACCGACTATCCAGAATTTTGCATGCAAAATATGAAGTCCCTAATATTACAGTGACTCTTTGACTTAAAAAGGTATGACAATTGATTTTCATGAGTTGAATCGGTATTAATCATCGGTAAAATGGTCCGTGATTTTTATGCAAATCGCTAAGTGTCGCTATAGTGCTAAGGGCGTTGGCCGATTTCAAAATACCGCTTATATCCCAATCGTCCTAGGATTGGTGACATGAATACGTTCATAACTGGTATATCAAGATAGGCTGACTCCCTAAGTGTACCTGCTCAATCAGGGATATATGAATCAATTTTTTTGACAAACTTATTGAAATACATCAGCTAAGGTTCACATAAAGATCATTAATCATATGTGAACCAAAGTTAAAGATGCCAAAGTCCATCACGCCCAACTACTCACGCTATAATGCGGTTGCTGAATTGATCGGGTTGAATGTCGCACCCGTAAAGCTTACCAAATTGCCGAACAAATACTTACCCTTGATCGAGCGTTTTAACCGCGTGCCAAAAGGTGAGAACTGGACACGAAAGACTATTTTCTCAGCTTTAAGGGAGTCAGAGTTTATTGATTTATCGTTTTTTTAATCCATACGCCCCAATTTTCCAGGTTTTATTTTGATTAAACGGTAGACCAAAAATTGCGGAATCCCTTAGCATTCGATGTCTTCTAATACCGATAATGACCCGGTTTGTAAGGCCCTTCCACGGAAACCCCGATGTAATCCGCCTGCTGCTGGGTGAGTTTTGTCAGTTTTACCCCCAGTGTTTCCAAGTGCAGCCGAGCCACCTCTTCATCCAGTTCCTTGGGGAGGGTGTATACTTGTTTCTCAAGGTCTTCCTTGGCAAGCTTCATCTGGGCCAGGGTCTGGTTGGTGAAGCTGTTACTCATGACAAAACTTGGGTGGCCCGTGGCACACCCCAGATTTACGAGTCGACCTTCGGCCAGCATTATCACTGATTTACCCGATGTCAGGGTCCACTTGTCCACCTGGGGCTTGATGGTGATTTTTACGTTGTCTTTATTGTCTTCCAGGTATGCCATTTCGATTTCATTGTCAAAATGGCCGATGTTGCAGATAATGGCCTCATTTTTCATTTGATCAATGTGCTCTGCCCGGATTACATGGTAATTCCCCGTGGCCGTGACAAAGAGATCTCCCTGGGATGCGGCTTCTTCCATGGTCATCACCTGAAAGCCTTCCATGGCTGCCTGGAGGGCGCAAATGGGATCAATTTCTGTGATGATCACCCGGGCACCATACCCCTTCATGGAGTCGGCACATCCTTTGCCCACATCTCCATATCCTGCCACCACAACCACTTTACCGGCCAGCATGATGTCCGTGGCCCGCTTGATGCCATCTGCCAGGGATTCCCGGCAGCCATAGAGGTTGTCAAACTTGGATTTGGTCACGGAGTCGTTGACATTGATGGCCGGAAACAACAGTTCCTTTTTGGCAGCCAGATGATAAAGACGATGCACGCCGGTGGTGGTCTCTTCAGACACGCCCCGGATGTTTTGAGCTATTTTTGTCCATTTGTCAGGGTTTTTTGCAACGCTTTCTTTTAACCGTTGCATGAGACATATCTCATCGGCACTGCCACTGATGTTTTCCAGTAGAGAGGGGTTTTTTTCAACCAGGGCGCCTTGATGGACAAATAATGTGGCATCTCCACCATCATCCACAATGAGGTCTGGGCCAGAACCGTCAGGCCAGGTAAGGGCCTGCTCTGTGCACCACCAGAACTCGTCCAGATTTTCCCCCTTCCAGGCAAACACGGCAGCGGTTCCTTTTTCGGCAATGGCTGCAGCCGCGTGATCCTGGGTGGAAAAAATATTACAGGTGGCCCAGCGAAGATCGGCACCCAGCTCGTACAGGGTGTCAATGAGCATGGCGGTCTGGATGGTCATGTGCAGGCTGCCCATGATTTTAAATCCTTTGAGGGGCTTTTCTGAACCATATTTTTTCCGCAGGGCCATGAGTCCGGGCATCTCTTTTTCTGAGAGTTGCATGTCTTTGTGCCCATGATCCGCAAGGGAAATATCTTTAACTTTATATTTCAGGCCCGGATCCAGAGCCGCTATGATTTTTTCTGCTGTCTGTAACATAATTTTATTCCTTATCTTAAATAAAGGCCATGGCAGGTTCTCCTGCCATGGCCGTTTTTGTTTATATTTCCCAAAAGAGATTTTTATATAAAGAAAGTCCCGCTACACAATGGTGGACTTTCAAGCTTCGTTGTGGGCAAAACAAGGTCAGAACAATGTTCGCCCGTGGCGGTTATTCGGACTAATTCCTTGGTAGATCAGAGCCCGGCTTTTACCTTGATCTCAGCAGCTTTGTCTGTATGCTCCCAGGTAAAGTCAGGATCATGACGTCCAAAATGGCCATAGGCCGAGGTTTTACGGTAGATGGGGCGCAGTAGATCCAGGGTCTGGATGATGGCAGCGGGTCTAAGGTCAAACACCTCTTTTACAATCTCCACAGCCTTTTTTTCTGAAATTTTACCAGTACCCATGAAATCCACCAGCAAAGAGACAGGTTGTGCCACGCCAATGGCATAGGCCACCTGGATTTCACACTTGTCTGCCACCCCCGAGGCCACCAGGTTTTTGGCAATGTATCGGCCCATGTAAGAGGCACTTCGATCCACCTTGGAGGGATCTTTGCCTGAAAAGCAGCCACCGCCATGGCTTCCCTGGCCCCCATAGGTGTCCACAATGATTTTTCGGCCGGTGAGACCACAGTCACCCATGGGACCGCCAATAACAAATTTTCCCGTGGGGTTGATGAAAAAACGGGTATCCCCGTCTATCATTTCTGCCGGGATCACCTTGCGGATCACCTCTTTAATAATGGCCTCTTTTAAATCTTCGTGGGCCACGTCGGGTTTGTGCTGGGAAGAGACCACAATGGTGTCCACCCGTGCGGGTTTACCATCCACATACTCAATGGTTACCTGGGATTTACCATCAGGTCTTAAAAAATCCAAAGCGCCGTTTTTCCGAACCTGGGCCAGACGTTGGGTCAGTTTATGGGCATAGCTGATGGGCATGGGCATCAGCTCCGGGGTTTCGTTGGTGGCAAAACCGAACATGATGCCCTGGTCGCCTGCACCCTGCTCCTTGAAAAGGCCTTCTCCTTCGTCCACGCCCTGGGCAATGTCTGGAGACTGGTGGTCAATGCTGGTGATTACAGAGCAGGTGCGCCAGTCAAATCCCATGTCCGACGAGTGGTACCCGATGTCTCTGATGGTCTGCCTGACAATTTCGGGCATGTCCACATAACAGTCGGTGGTGATCTCTCCGGCAATCATGGCAAGACCTGTGGTGACAAGGGTTTCACAGGCCACCCGGCATTTTGTGTCCTCTGCCATGATGGCATCAAGAATACTGTCGGAAATGGCATCGGCCACTTTATCTGGATGTCCTTCGGTGACAGATTCTGATGTGAACAGAGTGGATTTTTTTTCCGTCATGGTATCTCCTTTATGGCATTGTATGTATAATTATTTGATTTGATTATACATTCAATGCAAAGTAACGTATAGGTATGAATATTTATTAACAGCACAAGGTATGTCATGGCAGATTATTTGTCAACAACTTGGCGTAATATCTGGATATTTGCCATAAGAAATCGAATAGCACATACCGTATGCCCTTGCACATCTTAGCCACAGCATACAGACGATTCAGGCGTAAAAATGGCTTATAGCAAATATCCAGCGTAATATCCAGCAAGTCTAATTTTGGTTGTCCAGGGTGGTTCATCATGATACTGTAGGCCCGGGTTTAATTTTTGGGGCTTGGTTCTAAGCTTGGTTACTTTTGACAGTACGCATCATATAGCAATAGTCAAAAGGTTGAAATTCAGGCTACCTGTCTAAAGCGGAACAATTTGCAGTCTTGAGGTGTCCGAAATCATGCTCTTTGCAAGTCCCTGATTTTACAAAGTGTCCCGGCTTAGGTGGGTAGCAAAAATTATTTGATTGACGACTGTTTGGTGCATATCCACTGGCCGACGTTAGAACCAACCCCGATTTTTGTAATACCCAGAACCCATTACTCATTACTCATTACTCAGTATCCAAAACCCAAAACAAATAAAGGCATGTATCTATATGGTTAAAATTAATAAGGACAAACCCCTGAAGGGAAATCGAATCACCGGCATCGGATCGGCCTTGGTGGATCTGTTGATCCATGAGACTGATTCCTTTTTAACGAAGCTTGGCAAGGAAAAAGGCGGCATGACCCTGGTGGAAAGCCAGGACATTGACACCATTCTGGAAAAAACACAGCAACCCCCCATGGTGGTGCCAGGCGGGGCTGCCTGCAACACCATTGTGGGGGTGGGACAATTGGGGGGAAGTGCCCGGTTCATCGGTCAGCGGGGGGATGATGCCCCGGGGGATTTTTACCAGGCTGCCCTGGAAAAATGTCATGTGGAACCTGTTTTTTATACCTCTGCCACTCCCACGGGCCGAGTATTGTCTGTGATCACCCCAGATGCCCAGCGCTCCATGTTTACCTGCCTTGGAGCCTCCACAGAGCTGAACCCGGAAGAGATCACCCCGGCGCTGTTTAAGAACACGGCCATTGCCGTCATTGAAGGCTATCTTTTGTTTAATCCAGATCTCATGACCGCCTGCCTGGAAAGTGCCAGTGAAGCCGGGGCTCTCATTGCCTTGGATCTGGCAAGTTTTGAAGTGGTGGAAGCCACAAAACCCCTGTTGGAAAAAATTGTTCGGAGCCATGTGGATATTCTCATTGCCAATGAGGATGAAGCCCGGGCCTACACCGGTCATTCCCATGAAGGGATGGCCCTGGGTGCCCTGGCAGCCCAGGCCCCCTTGGCGGTACTCAAAAAGGGGGCCCGGGGAAGTTGTCTGGCCCATGATGGTAAAATTTTTGAAATTCTCCCTGAGACCGGCAATCCTGTAGTGGACACCACCGGAGCCGGTGATCTCTGGGCCGCAGGTTTTTTGTTTGGCCTTGCCCATGGTTTTTCCCTGGAAGACAGTGGCCATCTGGCCTCCTTGCTGGGGTTTGAAGTGTGCCAGGTGGTGGGGGCTCATATCCCCCAAGCGGGGTGGCAGCGCATTCACACCTTTGTCAACAACCCCTACCCTAAAGGGATAGGGGCTTGAAAAAGCTCCTACCTGACA
>CAYSSE010000208.1:0-7089 GCA_964433355.1 uncultured Desulfocicer sp. | reverse complement strand
ACCCGAAAAAGCATCTGCCGTGATTATTTTCATCATCACCAGGATGCCATACGCATTAAAAAAGAGGAAACCGTTGTCCGAAATTTGGAAAAAATTTTTAATGCCGCGTTAAAGATAAGCAATACCAAGGGGTTTCAGGCCATGACTATGCGAGACCTGGCCAAGGAAACAGGCTTAAGCACCGGGGCGCTGTATGCCTATTTTTCCAGCAAAAATGATCTCCTAAACAAGATGCAATCCCATCGCCGTAACACCGTGATGCAGATAATGGAAACCTATATCAATCCCGAACCAGACGCACTTGAGCAGTTAAACACCATGATAAAGGTTCATCTTTATTTAAGTGAAGCCATGCAGCCCTGGTTTTATTTTTCTTACATGGAAAGCAAAAACATGTCCCGGGGACAGCGGGAAAAACTGGTTGAAGGAAGCCTTGCCACGGAAAAAATCATTGCGGACATCATTCGTCGGGGGCAGGAAAAAGAGATCTTTAAAAATCACGATGCGGACATGAGTGCTGGCATGATTAAAGCCCTGCTCCAAGATTGGTATCTAAAACATAAGAAACATGCCCGCCGAAAAATAACAGTGGATCAGTATGCAAATTTTATTCAACAGATCATGATTCCGTTTTTAGAAAAGAATAGGGATTAATCGTGGCCTGCGATTAATCCCCAGGAATGAAAATCTTATTTAGCAACTACCATGCCATGGCCTGGGCCACCTCGTCATCGGTGATGTCTATGACTTCACCGGTTTCCAGCTGCTTTTCCCCATAAAATGTTTCAGGAAAGCGGTGATCTTTAGCCGTGATCCCGGCATCCAAATTGAACTGATGCTCAAGTTTAAGGGTTTCTTTCACAAAATCATCAAATTCTGTTGCCGTGATGGTAACCCCATGCAATGCCTGCATCAGATCCAACAGGGGCGTCATATCATCCCGCACCGAGTACCGCACAAAGTTACACATACCCATGGCATCCATGCGTGAACCAATCACCTGGAATTTTTTGGACAATGCCACCTTTCCGGCCTTGTCTGTGGGCACATCCTCGTCCCGAAGGGTAAACCCAAAGGTATGGTCTGCCCCCATGGGGGAAGACAGATAGGTCATGGCCATGCCTTTGGAACCCCGTGGTTCATAGGCCGGAAGGGCCTGTCCCAAAACATGGGGGGCGTGGCGAACCCCCAAGACCTTGGCCGCAATTTTGCATCCCGAAGCCAAAATACGGCCAAGAGGAGTAAGATTTCGGATCTCTTTCATCATTTTAATGGCCGCCTCTCCATCCCCAAACTCGGCAAGCCCGGCCTCCATGGCCACCCCAATGGCAGCCCCGCAATCCAAGGTATCCACCCCGGCATCATTGGCAATTCTGTTCATGGTGGCAATGACGTCAAGGTTGTCCACACACAGATTGGATCCCATGAGTGCCATGGTTTCGTACTCAATGGGGGAACACAGCAAGCTTCCATCTTTGTTGGGATAGGCGTTGGAGCACTGGATGGCACAGGGCTGCATGCAGGCATGCTGGGTCAAGCCCTCCCCTCCCCTTTCTTTGATGGTATCGTACATGGCCTGGGCATTAATTTTTTCCGCCCCCTCCATGGTGCCCTGGGTAAAATTTTTCGTTGGAAGGACATTCAATGCCTGGCAGATGTCCACCATGGCAGCGGTGCCATATTTGGTGAACTGGGAAGAGACCGGATTTTCTTTTAAAAGCTGAACGATTTTTTTAGATCCGGCTTTAAACATCTCCTTGTCCACAAAATCAGGCTTGACATCGCCATCATTTAAAATTACCAGTGCAATGATCCGTTTGGAAGCCATCACCGCCCCCAGCCCTCCCCGCCCCGCATACCGGGAACAGACGCCGTGGGGATCGGAACAGGCAATGCCCGTGGCCAGAAGCATTTTTTCCCCTGCCGGGCCAATGGTCATGCACCCTGCTTTTTTACCAAATTTTTCACACAGGATATCTGATTTTTCATACACCCCTTTTCCCACCAGAAAAGCGCCATCCACCAATTCGCATTTGTCTTTTCCAATTACAATGATCTGCCAGGGAGCATCCGCAGCCGGGGCATCTTCAATGATAATGGCCCGCAATCCCTGGGTTGCCATGCGAGTGCCCACAATGCCACCGGCATTGCTCTCTTTGGCACCTCCGGTGAGGGGGCTTTTAGACCCAATACTCAAGCGGTTGCAGCTGGAAACGGTGGTACCACTTAACGCACCATTGCACAAAAACAATTTATTTTTTTTACCAAGGGCATCACAATCCGCAGGAATTTCCCGACTGATCAGGCGGGACGACAAGGTTCGTCCCCCCAGCAGGTACTCTTTTGTGTTTTGTTGTTCCCGTTTAATTTCACCAGTTGCCGTGTTGATTCTTAGTATTGAAAACATTTTCCCCCCTTAATCGTTATTAGATTTGGACTTGGCTCTAATTTCGTCCCCAGTTAATTGGTGGTACCACTGGTTATATTTTATATTATTACCCCATCAATAAAACCCCATACAATCCTAAAATACCCAATGATAACGCCAACAAAGCAAGCCCGACGTCAGCCATACCGTGGTCAAAATTCAATTCAAGCCCGAAATTTTTATTGCTTTATTACCTGTTTTAGGCAATATACATTGTATGCTATTTTGGAATAAAATGATTGTATTTGTCGCTTAATATTCTGTCAAGCCTTTTTACCCCAACCCAGCAATTCTAATTTTGGCTGTCAAATTGCTGATATGTCTTACTGGGAATAATGGATAACCGTAAAATCATGAAAAAAATGAATAAAACCAATATAATGGAACCACTAAGGGGAACCTCCGAAGAGGCCGTTTATGAAAAAATCAAAAATGCCATTAAAAAACGCTACATAAAGCAAGGAAGCCAATTGGTGGAGGGAAGTCTTGCCCAAAACCTCGGGGTGAGCAGAACCCCTGTGCGCATTGCCATCAAACGGCTGGAATCCGAAGGACTGGTTAACACCATCCCCAACCGGGGGGCCTTTGTAATCACCCCCACCCTCCAGGAAATTCAAGAGACATTCCAGGTACGCACACAGTTGGAAGAGATGGCGGCAAAACTAACGGCCCAGGTAATTACCCCGGAACAGATAGACGAGTTGAACCAGCTCATTGAACTGGAAAAAAACGTGTTTAACAACGGCGACCTGGGAACCTACTACGAGGTAAATGAAACTTTTCATCTTAAAATTGCAGAATTCTCGGGCAATAAGGTACTCACCTCCTATGTCCGGGAACTCATCGACAGAACCAGCATTTTTTTGATTCTTTTTGATCCCTTTGCCAAACTGGCCATGAGCCCCTCCCTGATCTCCCACCAGGAGATTGTCGATGCCCTGGCCCTGCACAATCCAGCAATTTCCGCAGCAGCCATTGCAAGCCACATCCAGAGTTCCGTGGAAGATCTGGAGCATGCGGATCTGATGCCGGAGGATTATCTGGCCATTTGATTTCAAAAGCCTTAAGACTCAATCTTAAATAACTGCCACGAGCAGACCTTATTCTGACCTCGGTCTGCCCACAACGAAGCATGAAAGAATATGAGATGCGTCTACTCTTTCATATAAAAAAAATAAAATCAAATTCATACCGGAAACTTACAAAAGGAATATCATAAATGAAAATTTCACCATGGATCATAGGCGTTATGGGAATCCTAATCTTTTGCATGGGATGCAAGGCCCCGGAAATCGGACTCACACCGGCAGGATTACTCCCCTGTCCAGACAGCCCCAACTGCGTGAGCAGCCAAACAAAGACTGTCAAACAGGCCGTCCGCCCATTAACCTATTCCACAGACAAAGCAACCGCATATGCAAAAATCAAACAAATAGTGTCAAATCAGGGGAATGCAACCATTGTGACGGAAACCACAGATTACTTCCATGCGGAATTCAGATCCAAATTCATTGGGTTTGTGGATGACATGGAATTCTGGTTTCCCGAAGATCAAAAGGTGATCCATCTTCGATCGGCATCCCGGATGGGATATTCCGACTTTGGCGTTAACAGAAAACGAGCGCAACACATCCGGGTTCTTTTCACAAAATAAGTTGCTATCCTTCAGGCCAATCCAAAAAGACTTTACACTTTTGGGGGTTAATCATAAGATGAGTCTCTGTACAGTGGGGGCGCATTCCCATTTTCCCGGCCCATCATATAACCCATTGATTTCATAGACCCCATGGGCCAGGTATTTGGGGTATTTACTATATACCCACTGGTGATGGGTTTTAATGGTATGTCCATACCCGATAAAATAGCCTCCGGGCAAAAGCAGGTGATACATCTGAAGAAAATGAAGATTGAGCCGTCGGATGTCGTTAACCTTGCACAGATTCAGATACAGCCTTACAAGGGATCTGTCGGCATCGACATCAATGGGATCACAGCACCGCTCAACAGATGTTTCCATGCAGCGCATGTCATCTATGTCAATGTGCTGATCAATAAAATCAAACAATTTTGGGCATCCTTCAAAAGTGCTTTACACTTTTTTAGAGCATTCCTCATTGCAAGGACTTTTTCCCAAAATACTGTAAAGTACTTTTGGACTCATATGAAGGATGCCGTGGTTTCCATGTCTTCACCTTCTTTGTTTAAATATTTTTATAATCATTACCGGAAAAATGCCCAAGGTATTTGCCAGGATGTCGTAAAGGTTAAAGGTGCGGGTGGGGATTGTAAGTACCCGAGTATATATTCCTCAAAATAAAATCCATAAATATCAACGGCATATCTCTGTGGAATACCAAAAAACATATGCATGGGTACTTATATTGAATCAATTCAAGGCCGATCCCCAAACAGAGAATCCCGGAAAGGCAGGCCCAGGTTCGCCTTTTGGGAAACGCATGGCAGGCGACGGCACTTAACAGGAGATAGCCCAGCGCATGCTGAATATAGCCGGATGCCATCCATGGGGATTTGTATGGTGAAACAAAACGGGAGGTGTGGGGGATAACTGATAAAACGATGATCACGAATAGCAGAGAGAAAAAGAGATTTTTTTCAAGGTAAGTGACACCCAATCAAAGTCGCCAGAAGTTGATGCCGGTTTTCTGGACTTCCTGGGCATCCAGCATGGATTTCACATCCACTATGCAGCCCTTTTTATTGAGGCAGAATGATGAAGTTAAAAACCTGGCCCGGAGGGCAAGGTTTTTAACAAGTGAATAATCCCGATGCTGATCTGCGTGGCGGTGTCCAGCCCAGCACCCTGTTCTGGCGCGGAGCGCCGGGACAAGGTGCTGATGCAGTCAGTACCGCGATTCACGGTGGCGCACGTACAAAAAGGAGATACTTTACCCCCAGGGACGACAACAACGCAGGCCTGACCCCACTATGCCCTTGCTTAAAAGCCCCTTTTTGGCACCAAAAAGTACACTCTAAGCCCTTATTTGCCCATAATTATGATGATATTTCGGCCTGGTTCAAATCAGGGTAACAGTTTCTAATGCCTTTCAGTCGCTTTTGCCGGGTCTAACACCACAATTTGATTGAAAGAGCGGGCAAAAGTGTTACCCGGATATGTGCTCTTTTGAACTAGGCCGATATTTCTTATAAAAACAAAAAGTTATCGGGGTCAGACCCCGCTAATTAGGCTAATTAGGGGTCTGACTCCGCTAATCTTTAGTAGTTACTTGACAACATATACAAAATTTTGTATATATAACATATGAAGAATACAAAACCTATCGAGTTTTTGGGTAGTGCCCTTGATGACCTCCGTGCCTTTCCTGTTCTATCACGACGAGAAGCTGGTTATCAACTCGATCAGGTACAACGCGGCCTTGAACCTGATGATTGGAAACCGATGACAATAATTGGACAAGGGGTTCGAGAAATTCGGATACGAGATGCTGCTGGTGCATTTCGGATCATCTATGTTGCGAAGTTTGCTGACGCTATTTATGTATTGCATTGCTTTCAGAAAAAGACTCAAAAAACCAGCAAGGTAGACTTAAATAAAGCCGAAAAACGTTATCACGATTTAACGAAGGAGTTGAACCAATGAAAAACGAACAATTTAACAGCGTATGGGATGCTATCGAAGACACACCCGAGGAGGCCGAGAACATGAAGATTCGCTCTCAACTACTGATAGCTTTAAAAGAGCATATCACCCGTGCTGACTTGAGCCAGGCACAAGCTGCAAAATTATTCGGTATTACTCAACCGCGAGTTTCTGACCTCATGCGTGGCAAAATAAACTTGTTCGGAATAGATGCACTGGTTAATATGGTAGCGGCAGCTGGCTTACATGTCGAAATGCGTATATCGGTAGCTGCGTAGAGGCTGTTTCTGGGTACGATAGTCGGCGAAAAGCTGTTTATCAAGTATCTGCTAATTTTCTCAATCTGCTTTGTTTTTAAATTAGCGCCCTTTGGGCGGACTTTTTACAACCCGCTGATTTAACAGTTCATAAAATGGAAATTCCTATACTATCAAGGTATTACAAACTAATTAAGGCGTTTGAGGTAACCTGAAATTGCAATTTTGTCCTAAAAAGCGCATTACAGATCTTTCAGGCGCCCGTCACATCGCCTTTCTGAACACATTCAAAGAAGCTGTCCAGATCATTGGAAACCGTCGGGCGATGTATCCAACCAGGGCCATAGAGGTAACGACACTTCGGGTTGACTATTACACTGAATCATAAATTCCTCGGGATTATTCATGAAAAAACCCTTTGAATATCAGGTGGTTTCAGTTTCGGTTATCCCCCGATAGATTTAAGATTTGGTGTACTATAAAGTTTGTGCCTATATTGCTCCGCCAGAGAGGTCAGTGCATTGAGCGCACTTTTCCTGACAAATTTACGCCCCTTCTTTGATCTGGCCAGAGACCACGTGTATGTTTCTCCAAAATCAAATGCCGTCACTTCCAGAAATGCGCCGATACTTTACCCCCCAGGGACGACAACAACGCAGGCCTGAGACCCCACTATGCCCTTGCTTAAAAGCCCCTTTTTGGCATCAAAAAGTACGTTCTAAGCCCTTTCTTGCCCATATTTTTGACAACATTACACATAAAAACAACAACTTATCGGGGTCAGA
>CAYSSE010000207.1:0-7096 GCA_964433355.1 uncultured Desulfocicer sp. | reverse complement strand
GCGTCTACGACCCTATATTCGTTGTGTCCATCAGGGCATGGGTGTTATAAAAAAAATGGCCAATGCCCCACATTTAATTTAATGCCATCCCCCTGGGTGATGGCTGATCATAAAAATTGAAGGAAATACCATGTATAATGAACAGGAAATACTATCAACCATAGAAATGGTTAAAAATGAACACCTTGATGTACGTGCCGTGACCTTGGGGATCAGTCTTTTTGACTGTGTCAGCCATGACCTCACTGTATTTAAGAAGAACATTCGTGCCAAAATCCTCAGAAATGCTGCGGATCTTGTCCGGGTGTGTGACTTTGTGGGGGAGAAATATGGCATTGCCGTGGTGAACAAACGCATTTCGCTGAGCCCCATTGGCCTGGTGGCTGCTCCTTTTTCCGCCCCCCAGATGGTGGAAATTGCCCACGAACTCAACGACATTGCCAAAGCTGTTAACATTGATTTCATGGGGGGATTTTCCGCCCTGGTGGAAAAGGGTATTGCCCCGGGAGACCGAGCCCTCATGGATGCCCTTCCCCAGGCCCTGGCACAAACCCAGCGCCTTTGTGCCTCGGTGAATGTGGCCACCACCCGCTCTGGTATCAACATGGATGCCGTGTATGAGATGGCACGGGTGATTAAAAAAGCCGCAGCCCTGACAGCGGCTGATGACGGCCTTGGCTGCGCCAAGCTGTGCGTTTTTTGCAACATCCCCCAGGATATGCCCTTTATGGCAGGAGCCTATCTCGGGGTGGGGGTGGGGGATGCCGTGATCAACGTGGGGGTCAGCGGCCCCGGTGTGGTTAAAAAAGCCATTGAGCGGGCCCTGGAAAAATCTCCCGGGCTGCGGTTGGGGCAAATTGCAGAGATTATCAAAACCACGGCCTGCAAGGTCACCCGGGTGGGGGAACTCATCGGTCGTGAGGTGGCAGACACCTTAAATATTCGGTTTGGCGTGGTGGATTTGTCCCTGGCTCCCACCCCCACGGTGGGGGACAGCATTGGTGAAATTTTCCAGGCACTGGGGCTCACCAGCATTGGCGTGCCCGGCTCCACCGCTGCCCTTGCCATGCTCAACGATGCTGTTAAAAAAGGGGGAGCCTTTGCCAGTTCCCATGTGGGCGGTTTAAGTGGGGCCTTTATTCCTGTGACGGAAGATCTAAACATTGCCGAGGCCGCAGCCAACGGATATCTTACCATTGAAAAGCTGGAAGCCATGACCTGTGTCTGTTCCGTGGGGCTGGACATGGTGCCTGTTCCCGGTGCCATTACTGAGGAAACCCTGGCTGGCATCATTGCCGATGAAATGGCCATTGGCATGATTAACAACAAGACAACGGCCACACGTATAATTCCTGTCCCCGGAAAAAAAGCCGGGGAAAAGGTCTATTTTGGGGGGCTTTTGGGAGAAGCCCAGATCATGGATGTCCCCCATGCCCATCTACGGGATACCTTTGTGAAACAGGGGGGCAGGATTCCCGCCCCCATCCACAGCATGAAAAATTAATGCGTCAGAGTGCACTTAGGAGACAGATTTTCAAATCTGTCTCCATATCCAGTAGATGCGCCAGAAGGCAAGCTATTTCATTCAACTTATAAAATTTGCGGTTCTCATAAGGGGTAAGGTGTCAGGCACTCCCAACCGGTTTCCGTCACCAGAAGGGTCTGCTCAAACTGGGCAGATAAAGAGCTATCGTTGGTGACGGCAGTCCATTGATCATCCAGGATATGAAGATCCCGCCTCCCCAGATTAATCATAGGTTCAATGGTGAAAATCATGCCGGGCACCAGCTTGACCCCCCTGCCCTTTTTACCAAAGTGAAGTACCTGGGGTTGCTCGTGAAAATCCAGTCCCACTCCATGGCCCACAAATTCCCGGACAACGGAACACCCCTGGGCCTCGGCATAGGTCTGTATGGCCCAACCAATATCCCCCAGATGGGCCCCGGGCCGGATCATCTCCCTGCCCCGTTTCAGAGATTCAGCGGCCACAGCCACTACTCTTTTACCTTCTCTTGTGGGGGTTCCCACAAAAAAAGTTTTGTTGGCATCGGCATAATAGCCCTTTAATATGGGGGTGATATCCACATTAACAATATCCCCCTCTTTTAAGATGCGATCCCCGGGAATACCATGGCAGATCACCTCATTAACGGAGACACAGACGCTCTTGGGAAACCCGCGATACCCCAGGGGGGCAGGCACAGCCCCGGCTTTCAGGGTCTCTTCATGAACCAGGGTGTTGATGTCATCGGTTTTTATTCCCGGTGCAATCATCTGCTCCACCTTGTTCATGATATCCAGAAGAAGCACCCCCGAAGCCCGGATACCCTCAATTTCATGGGGTTCCTTAAGGGTGATATCAAATTTTTGTTTATACTCTTCCTTAAGGGTCATTTGTTTGGGTGTCGGGTTCATACAACAATTTTTGAATTTTTTTCCACTTCCACAGGGACAGGGACTGTTCCTGCCCACCTTTTGTCTCTTGATTCTCGTTCTCACGGTAACTCCCCTGCACATGTTCCCCACAGAGAATGGGAATAGGCATGTGCTATTTTTATATTCACCATATCCCCTGGAACCACACCCGTGGCAGAGAAATGGACAATCTTACCTGTATCAGTCCGTCCGGTCATCTGGGGTGCGGTGATATTTTCCCCGGGTTCCGCATGACGTTTTTTAAGGCTTTCCCCCTCCACCAGCACCGACTGAACACTTCCCACAAGGGCATTATTTTTCTGTTCAGTAAAAGATTCCTGGAGGGCTAAAAGCGCGTTAAGCCGGGCCATTTTTTCCACCTCATCCACAGCTCCAGAAAATTTGGCCGCCGGGGCATTGGGCCTATCGGAATAGGCAAAGGCAAATAATCCATCAAATCCAACGGTGGAAACAAGGGACAAGGTCTGTTCAAAATCCTGGCGAGTCTCCGAAGGAAAACCCACGATCATATCCGATGAAAGCCCCACATCCGGGCAATGGGTTCGCAGCATTTCAATTCGCTCCAGAAATATTTCCCGGGTGTAGCCCCGGTGCATTTTTTTTAATATCTCATTGG
This sequence comes from uncultured Desulfocicer sp., assembly GCA_964433355.1. Taxonomy (GTDB): domain Bacteria; phylum Desulfobacterota; class Desulfobacteria; order Desulfobacterales; family Desulfobacteraceae; genus Desulfocicer. The sequence goes on along the minus strand of CAYSSE010000207.1, from coordinate 4,044 downwards.
AACCCGATTGCACCGGCAGATGGAGCTGGTTACACACCTTGTCAAAATCCCGGATGGCAAAGATCAATTCATCGGAAAGGTCTTTGGGATGGGAAGTGGCAAACCGAATACGCTCAAGGCCGGGGATCTCGTTGATTTTGGCCAGTAGCTGGGAGAAAGAACAAATCCCTTCTTTTTGTCCATAGGAATTGACATTTTGTCCCAACAGGGTCACCTCTTTTACCCCGGATTCAGCCAGGATGGTGATCTCCTCCACAATACTCTCCGGGGTTCGGCTGCGCTCCCGACCCCGGACATAGGGAACTACACAATAGGTGCAATAATTATCACACCCTTGCATGATGGTGACAAACCGAGACACCTTATGGACACGGTTGCTTTCAATGCGGGGGGGCGTTTCAAAAATAGTGTGGTTCTCCCGGGTCTCGCTGATATGGGTTTTTCCGGATTGAACGGCCCTAATAATTTCGGGAAGCCTCGCCACGGCATGGGTTCCCAGCACCACATCCAGATGGGGGACTCGTTTGAAGACTTGTTCCTTCTCCTGCTGGGCCACGCATCCTGCCATGATGGATATCAAATGGGGTTTTTTCTTTTTTTTATCGGCAAGTCGTCCCAGAAAACTAAACGCCTTTTCCTGGGCCTTTTCTCGAATGGAGCAGGTATTACAGATCACAATGTCTGCCTGGTTCAGATCTTCTGTTTTCTCGTATCCTATCTTTTCCAGGATGACAAATAATTTTTCAGAATCATATATATTCATCTGACAGCCAATGGTATAAATATATGCGTAGCCCTTACACTTCATTGATGCTCACGTCCTTTTTTAAATCTTCTAAAATGGCTTCCACCTCAGTGACACACCCCGGCGCAATGGCAAATTGAACCTGTCCCGAAGCGGGCTCCAGGGTGGTGATAACCGCAAGCCCGTCATGGGCCTCAAAAATAAATTTTAAAAAACCAATTCGGGTCTTATCCACCTGGAATTTTTTTATGATGGTGTTCATACCTGCCCCCATGTTTGACCTGAAAAGTCCAAAATCTATAATATAACACTATTTATAAGCTTGACCAATAATTATTTCAGGCAATTATTAGAATTATCGTATATTTTGACTTTATGTGGTCAATTGGATATAAAGAAAAATTTCAGGAAAAATTTATGGATATGGAATGGATATATAAAATAGCTGACCCTGACACGGTGACCAAAATATCCCGCATCATCGGATGTCACCGAGCCGTTGCCGAACTTCTGGTGAATCGGGGCATCACCACACCCGAAGCGGCTTTTTCTTTTATGTACCCCAGCTTTGACAATCTTGCCCCCCCCTTTTCCATGAAAGACATGACGCCTGCCGTGGAGCGAATTTATGCGGCCATCTGCCACCGGGAAAAAATTATGATTTTTGGAGATTTTGATGCCGACGGTGTCACCGCCACAGCCATCCTCCATGACTTTTTAACCCATGTCAATGCCGAGGTCTCCTGGTACATTCCCCACCGGACAAAGGAGGGGTACAGTATGAAGCCTGCCCACATTTCAATGGCCGTGGAACAGCACATTGATCTTATCATCACCGTGGATTGTGGTTCAGACAACCACGATGCCGTAGATGCGGCAGCCAAAGAAGACATTGATGTTATCATTACCGACCATCATCAAATTTCGCCTCCTTTTCCCAGGGCCGTTGCCATTATTAATCCCAAACGAAAGGACTGCATGGCAGAGCTTGATCATCTGGCCGGTGTGGGGGTGGCCTTTTATCTGGTGATAGCTCTACGAAAATACATGCGGGAGCAAAATTTCTGGAATGACATCACCGAACCCAATCTCCTGGCCTATTGCGACCTTGTGGCCATTGGCACCATGGCGGACATGGTGCCCCTGAAAAACGAAAATCGCATTCTCACCACCGCTGGCATCCGGGTTATTCAACAGGGAAAAAGACCAGGTATCAAGGCCCTTGCCGATGTGAGCCGGGTGGATCATACCGTGTTTGACTCCGATGATATCTCCTTTCGCATCGCCCCGAGAATCAATGCCGCAGGACGCATGGCCCACGCCCGCATCTGTGTGGGCATGCTCACCACCCGGGAAAAAAGCAGTGCCGAACAGACCGCCTCCCTTCTGGATCAGCTAAACCTGAAACGCCAGCAGACGGAAAGAAGCATTGTGGAAGACATTGAAAATCAAATACACCGACACCCAGACATCCTGAACCACCAAGCCATTGTGCTTGCCCATGAAAAATGGAATCCTGGCGTGCTTGGCATTGCCGCATCAAAAACCGCCCGGAAATATTTCAAACCTGTGGTGCTGATCTCCACTGCGGCCACACCGGCCACTGGCTCCTGCCGAAGCGTGGCCTCAGTGGATATCCACGCCATTCTTACCCAGTGCGCCCCCCTGCTGGAAACATTCGGCGGTCATGTCATGGCGGCCGGTATCTCCATTCTGGAAAAAAACATTGAAGACTTTTCCCATCTGTTTGCAGAACGAGTGGCCCTGGCCGTCCAGGAACACCCCCTGGAAAAACAATTAACCATGGATTGTTCCCTGGAGCCCCATGAAATAACAGAAGATTTCATCAAAGAGGTGGATCAGCTCCGCCCCTTTGGTACGGATAACCCAGAACCTCTTTTTTACTGTAAAGACCTTAAAGTGGCCTCGTCTTTCCTCATTGCAGACAAACACCGAAAAATGACCCTTGAAAAATCATCTCCCCAGGGCAGTTGTGCAACCATTGAAGCCTTTCAATTCAATATTGATGCCAACCAGCACCCCCTTCCCATGTACTTTGAGAAAATTGCTTTCAGGGTTCGAATAAATCGATTCAACCACAAAAGCTTTCCCCAAATTATTATTGAGGCCATATGATTTTTATCTTGTCACCCATGTTCATTTCCGATTATACTTCCACATGGAAAAAGGTTAAAGATTTAAACGGGCTCTTAGGAGCTTTAAATAATTGCAATTAATGATAAATAATGCTTTTCCAGGAAGCCTGAAACACAGGTTCCATCGGGAATCATATTTAAACAGACGCTAAGAGGGACAGGATATGGGTAAAACATTTAATCTGGGACATCGAGAGGCTAAATTGCTTTCAAAAATAGAATCATCCAAAGAACGGGACAGAAGCCGGGCCATTCATGCGGTGCGGGAAAATATTGACATGTTCAGCAACAAGGTATCAATGTCTCTTGTGGAAAATGGCATTGTGGAAACCTTGAGCAAGAACGCCATCCAGGAGCAGATTGCAAAATGCCTTAACACCCTGTGCAAAGCCGAAGATTTTGACATTGATTTTCAAATTGCCCCTTTTCGAACCCTGGTGCAAAATCCCAATGTAGTCAGCATATATCTCACCGCATTTATCCTTGAAAAACTCATTAATCACAAGGATGTTATTGATATTTTTGGCAGTGATGACGATATTTATCATTGTCTTCAGAAAGAAACGGAAAAACTCATGGCAGGCCCCAAGTGAGAATGTTTTTTGGGCGCACAGATCATTATCACTGATTTTTTTACAATTATCAGCATCAATCGCACATATCCCTCTGCCCGTTGTACGAATATCCCATTCAAAACGATGAAACGGTCAGAGGGAGCCAATCTCAACCGCTCTTACTATTTCTTAAAATAGATCCATATTTTCTAATGCGCGATGATCCCTTTTTTTCAAAATACCTTCCAGTCAATAGCCCCTTCCCCTAATATGTATCTATGAGTCTGTTGATTAAGTTGCTTTTTGCAAAATGAGTACCCAACATCTTGATGTTGGGTGATTTAATACCATCGGTTCGACCATTTTTTTATAACAGATTGAATTTATTCACATAAAAAACAGCAAAAAATAAATTAGCGCCCTTTGGGCGGACTTTTTACAACCCGTTGATTTAACAGTTCATAAAATGGAAATTCCTATACTATTAAATTAGCGCCCTTTGGGCGGGCTTTTTACAACCCGTTGATTTAACACTTCATAAAATGGAAATTCCTATACTATAAATTTAAATAAAATTTTATTTAGATTA
>CAYSSE010000206.1:3006-7096 GCA_964433355.1 uncultured Desulfocicer sp. | reverse complement strand
TCCGACGTATCACTCACCTTTGAATCAGGGACGTTAAACATCCTCCTCGGGCCGACCCTTTCCGGCAAAACATCACTGATGCGGCTCATGGCGGGCCTGGATAAACCCAGTTCAGGTACCGTTCATTTCAGTGGACAGGATGTCACCGGAGTACCCGTCCAGAAACGCAATGCAGCAATGGTTTACCAGCAGTTCATCAACTACCCGAACCTGACGGTATTTGAAAATATTGCCTCACCTCTGCACATCGCAAGGGTTGCCGCTCCGGAAATAAAAAAAAGAGTTGCAAAAGTTGCCGAACTCCTGAAACTAAACAACATGCTCAAACGTTCACCGCAAGAGCTTTCCGGCGGACAACAACAGCGTACCGCTCTGGCCCGTGCCCTCGTGAAAGAGGCCGATTTAGTCCTCCTTGACGAACCCCTGGCCAACCTCGACTATAAACTGCGCGAAGAACTTCGGGAAGAATTGCCCCGTATTTTTTCCGAAACCGGTTCAATTTTTGTTTATGCCACCACTGAACCATCCGAAGCGTTGCTTCTTGGCGGCAACACCGCCTCGTTACACCAGGGAAGAGTGACCCAGTTTGGCCCGACTATTGGGGTGTTCTCCCGGCCACAAAACCTGATCACCGCCAAGACCCTTTCCGATCCGCCGTTAAACATTCTGCCGGTGACCAAGCTCAACAATCAAATGATGTTCAAGAGCCAGGTTAAAATACCAATTCTCGGACGCTTACCACACTTACCCGATGACGACTATACCATCGCCTTCAGGCCACACCATCTTTACCTGTCTCCCACATCGGACAAGGCAATCGCCGTTAAAGCTAAGGTTGTGGTAACAGAGATAACCGGCTCAGAAAGCTATGTGCATATCGATATAGCTGGTATCCGCTGGGTACTTCTGGCACCAGGCATACACAACTTCGATGTCCACGAAACCATAGACATATTCATGGATCCCAGTAAATTTTACGTGTTCGACAAAAACGACTCCCTGGTCGTGACGCCGGACACTGTTGCCGACGTATAGAAGGAGAATTCAGTGGCCAACATTACCTTAAAAGATATCGCTCATTCCTATACTGGGGCTTCAGATAATCCAGACGATTACGCCCTGCAAAAGCTCAACCTTACCTGGCGTGACGGGGGGGCATATGCCCTGCTCGGCCCTTCAGGCTGCGGCAAAACGACCCTTTTAAATATCATCTCCGGCTTACTGATTCCGACCAAGGGGCAGGTTCTGTTCAACGATAATGATATAACCAGATTACCCACCGAACAGCGTAACATTGCCCAAATTTTCCAGTTTCCGGTGATCTATGACACCATGACGGTTTTCCAAAACCTGGCCTTTCCTTTAAAAAATAGTGGACACACCCAGACGGAAATTGAACCGAGGGTTATTGAGCTGGCCAAAATGCTTGGCCTGGAAAATGATCTGTACACCAAGGCCCAGCACCTGACGTCCGACGCTAAACAAAAAATTTCTCTTGGCCGCGGGCTGATCAGACAAAGCGTCAACGCCATTTTATTTGACGAACCACTCACCGTCATAGACCCGCAACTCAAGTGGGAACTGCGTTCCCAGATCAAATATCTGCATAAACAGTTCGGCTTCACCATGATTTATGTCACTCATGATCAAACCGAGGCGTTAACCTTTGCCGACGAGGTAATTGTAATGTACGAGGGACAAGTTGTCCAGGTCGGCACCCCCGAGGCATTGTTTCAACGACCGGAACACACCTTTGTTGGCTATTTTATCGGCTCACCGGGTATGAATATAGTCCCCTGTGTACTGCAAGGTAACAAAGTCCTGATCGAAGGCCATGAAATCACCCTGGATTGTCACTACCCGGAACAGGCTGATTCGGCAAAAATCGAAGTCGGTGTCCGCCCGGAATATCTCAGTCTGGCTCCACCCGACAAAAAGGGATTGCCGGTAAAAATCATCAAAATCGACGATGTCGGCCGCCATAAGATCGTCCGGGTGGCTCTAAAAGACCATCTCTTCCATGTGGTTATGTCGGATATTGCCGCAATGACGGGGGATGAAGCGTCCCTTGTGTTTGATACCGCCCATACGAATATCTACGTCAACGATCATCTCATAGCAGGAGAAAAGCCATGATAAAAAAACAAATTAACCAGAAAGCGTGGTTCATGGTTCTGCCGGTTTTTCTTCTGGTGGCTTTTAGTGCCATTATTCCGCTTATGACCGTGGTGAATTACTCGTTCCAGGACACCTTCGGCAGTAACCAGTTTTTCTGGGTGGGCTTGGGCTGGTTCAGGGATCTTATTCATTCAGAACGCTTCCATGATGCGTTTCTCCGTCAGTTGCTGTTTTCGAGCATCATCCTTGCCATCGAGATTCCCCTGGGCATCGCCATTGCTCTGGCTATGCCAAAAAAAGGATGGGGGGTACCCGTCTGTCTTATTTCCATGGCACTGCCACTTCTCATCCCCTGGAACGTCGTCGGAACTATCTGGCAGATTTTTGGCAGGGTGGATATCGGTCTGCTTGGTCACACGCTTGCCTCTCTTGGGTTTGATTACAACTATACTCAAGATCCAATTGCTGCCTGGGTTACCATCATCGTTATGGATGTCTGGCACTGGACGAGCCTGGTTGTGCTGCTCTCCTACGCAGGGCTCTGTTCCATCCCCGATGCCTATTATCAGGCGGCAAAAATTGATGGGGCCTCCCGTGTGTCAGTGTTCAGATATATTCAGCTGCCCAAAATGCAGCGGGTTCTGCTCATTGCCGTCCTGCTGCGTTTTATGGATAGCTTTATGATCTATACCGAGCCCTTTGTTATCACCGGTGGCGGTCCTGGCAACTCGACGACCTTCATGTCCATTGACCTGGTCAAGATGGCCATCGGTCAGTTTGATCTGGGGCCTGCTGCGGCAATGTCCTTAATCTATTTTCTGGTTATTCTTCTGCTCAGTTATGTGTTCTATACGGTGATGAGCAATATAGGCGAAGAAAGCACAAAGGGAGGTGCCTGATATGCGGTGGAAATGGCTGGTTCCGACTATCTATATCTTTTTCCTGCTGCTGCCGATATACTGGCTTATCAATATGAGCCTGAAGACCAACGATGAAATCCTGTCGCTCTTCAGTCTCTGGCCGCAAAACCTGACATTCGACAACTACATGGTAATTTTTACCGACGCCTCCTGGTATTCAGGTTATATTAATTCAATGATATACGTGTCTATCAATATGGTCATTTGCCTAACCTTCGCCTTGCCTGCCGCCTATGCCTTCTCACGCTATTCCTTTATGGGTGACAAGCACCTGTTTTTCTGGCTCTTGACCAACCGCATGGCACCGCCGGCGGTCTTTGCCCTGCCGTTTTTTCAACTCTATTCGTCCATCGGTCTTTTTGACACCCATATTGCGGTGGCTTTGGCTCATTGCCTCTTTAACCTGCCGCTGGCCGTCTGGATACTCGAAGGTTTCATGTCCGGTATCCCCAAAGAAATTGATGAAACCGCTTTTGTCGATGGCTATTCGTGGATCAGATTCTTTGTTAAAATATTCATCCCCAACATCGCCTCAGGGATTGGCGTTACCGCCTTTTTCTGTTTCATGTTCTCCTGGGTGGAGCTGCTTTTGGCAAGAACGCTCACAGCGGTTAATGCCAAACCCATTTCGGCGATCATGACCCGTACGGTCTCGGCTTCCGGGCTTGACTGGGGAGTGCTTGCCGCGGCTGGCGTGCTGACCATTTTACCTGGAGCCCTGGTTATCTGGTTTGTCCGAAACCATATTGCCAAGGGCTTTGCCCTTGGGCGTGTATAAGGGAGATAAAAAATATGAATCTCAACTGGATGGCGTGGACCAAACCAACTGCTGCGTTTTTTATTATAATTTTTTGTCTGCTTGTCATCATGAGCATATGGGAAATGAAAGTCCCCGGCGGTGCTCCGCGTCTCGGTATACTTCGTTTTGAGACCACCAGAGGTGATCGGCTTTTTGTTTCTTTATTGGGAACGGCGTACATTCATATCCTCTGGATGGCATTGTTCCCCGGTCTGGCTCTATGGTGGGCACTTGTCATTGCATGTGTTTACGC
>CAYSSE010000206.1:0-2906 GCA_964433355.1 uncultured Desulfocicer sp. | reverse complement strand
CATTGTTCCCCGGTCTGGCTCTATGGTGGGCACTTGTCATTGCATGTGTTTACGCACTCAGCGTATTCAGGTGGGTTTAGTACATATGGAAAAATTATTTCGAACTTATTTCTGGCATCCTTCATTTAGCCGTTTACACTTGTTGGGGCAATAAGCCCATGTTTCCGGAACTCTCACCCCCAAAAGTGTAAGTGACTTTGGGGGTGATATGAAGGGTGCCTCATTTCTTAATGAATTTTGTGAAGCTACTTATCCCCGTGCTTTCCGTTGACGCGGGATAGTGAGTTGTTTGTACCGTTGTTTCGTTCTGTCACTAAAACGCATCGAAGTGGCAGGAAAATCGCAAAACAATAGAGGAGAAAATCGATGATTAAAAGATTTGTAACAGCAACAGCCATTGTCGCCTTTCTGGTGGGAGCTTCCGGCGTACAGGCTGGAATGGATGAGGCAAAAAACTGGGTGGAAAATGAATTTCAACCCTCCACTCTGTCTCAAGCCGACCAGATGAAAGAAATGGAGTGGTTCATCAAGGCTGCCGCACCATTCAAAGGAATGAACATCAACGTAGTTTCAGAGACAATTACCACCCACGAGTATGAATCCAAGACACTTGCCAAGGCCTTCACAGAAATCACCGGCATCAACCTCACCCACGACCTGATCGGCGAGGGGGATGTTATCGAAAAACTGCAAACCCAGATGCAATCCAACAAGAGCATTTACGATGCGTATATTAACGACTCCGATCTAATCGGTACTCATTTCCGTTATCAGCAGGCTGTGCCTCTTACCGACTGGATGAAAGATGAAGGAAAAGACGTCACCAATCCAATGCTTGATGTCGATGATTTTATTGGTAAATCTTTTACCACCGGTCCGGATGGCAAACTCTATCAAATCCCCGACCAACAGTTTGCCAACCTCTATTGGTTCCGTTATGACTGGTTCAAACGCCCAGACCTGAAATCTAAGTTTAAAGAACTGTATGGCTATGAACTGGGTGTACCGGTTAATTGGTCAGCTTATGAAGATATCGCTGAATTTTTCACCGACAAGGTGAAAGAAATTGACGGTAAACGGGTGTACGGCCATATGGACTACGGCAAAAAGGATCCTTCCCTTGGCTGGCGTTTCACCGATGCATGGTTCTCCATGGCCGGTGGGGGTGACAAAGGAATTCCAAACGGGTTGCCGGTGGATGAATGGGGTATCCGGGTTGATGGGTGTCGGCCTGTTGGATCCTCTGTTTCCCGTGGTGGTGCCACTAACGCGCCTGCTGCTGTGTATGCCCTCACCAAATATATTGATTGGCTGAAGAAATATGCCCCCCCTGAAGCAGCCGGTATGACTTTTTCTGAGGCGGGGCCGGTTCCTGCCCAGGGTGCTATTGCCCAACAGATTTTTTGGTACACCGCTTTTACAGCTGATATGGCCAAACCTGGAACTCCAGTAGTTGATGAAAACGGTAACCCGAAATGGAGAATGGCGCCATCTCCCCATGGCCCATACTGGGAAGAAGGGATGAAACTTGGCTATCAGGATTGCGGTTCCTGGACTCTGATTAAATCCACTCCGCTTGAACGACGCAAAGCAGCCTGGTTATATGCCCAGTTCGTCATTTCAAAGACAGTCAGCCTGAAGAAAACCCACGTTGGTCTCACCCCGATCCGTGAGAGCGATGTCTGGGATCAGTCCTTCACTGAGCGGGCTCCAAAACTTGGCGGTCTTGTTGAATTCTACCGCAGTCCTGCCCGGGTTCAGTGGACCCCGACCGGTACCAACGTACCTGACTACCCAAAACTTGCCCAACTCTGGTGGCAGAACGTTGCCGATGCAGTAACCGGCGACAAAACTCCCCAGGAGGCTTTGGACTCTTTGGCAGAACAGCAGGATAAAGTCATGGAACGCATTGAACGATCCGGTATGCAGGGCGAATGCGGTCCTAAACTCAACAAAAAACAGGATCCCTCCTACTGGTTTAACTTGCCGGGAGCTCCCAAGCCGAAGCTGGCCAACGAGAAACCTAAGGGCGAAACCATTGACTATGATGAACTGGTCAAGAGTTGGGCTGCTGCAAAAAAATAACATGTAAATTTGTAACCAACCCCCTATCCCTGCTGATTCTTGCAGGAATAGGGGTGTCCTGGGATAATAAAAACCTAAAAATGGGGCTGGATGGCTTTTTAAATGCATTTTTTGATCGTTTGTTTTTACTATAAAACAATCTCTGAAAATATCGGCATCCTTCATATCACCCCCAAAGTACTTTACACTTTTGGGGGAAATAATTCCGGAGTATAGGAATAAAAATAATGCAAAAATTCACAATCACCGACAAAATGTTTCGACCTGTGCAGACCGAGGTCAAAATATGATCCGCCCATGGCGGTTATCTCATTTATATTTGATTTGCAAGCTCTCAATAATCCAGAAATGATAAACCCTTAAACGCGGGATGCTATTCAAAAAAATTCCCTGAACACCTGGATTTATTGAGAACTTACACGTTATGATTCCTGGCGATATTGTCTCTAAGGGAGTTCATAATAAATAATATACCCATTGTTACTTAAGGTATGCTGCAAATACTGGTCATCAGGTTTGAAAGTGGGTGGTTTTATTCTTATGAAATCCCTAATTTCCTATGGCGTCAGGACATCAGTTAATAAGCCGTTCCATCTCAAAAAACAGCTCCTGTTCCCGGATAATTCCACTGGCTTTACCGGACACCGTCACAATGAGGCGTCGCTGCTTTGCCTCAAGCATGAGATAAGCTGCCTCCATCAAGTTTGCCTGCCCATCAATGGGAGCAGGAGAGGGTGACATCACCTCAGACAGGCAAGTATTTCCAATCTCCCGGACGCCCATGGTGAACATTCCTTTCCAGAACATGGGGGAATATTCAA
>CAYSSE010000205.1:0-7110 GCA_964433355.1 uncultured Desulfocicer sp. | reverse complement strand
GCATGTCTGTTGCAACTTTTGGTTGGAAGGCGAGCGCAGCGAGTCCTTCCAACAACTTGTTATGTGTAATAGCTAATCATGCGTTTATGTTAAGTACCCATGGATATGTTTTTCGGTATTCCACAGAGATATGCCGTTGATATTTATGGATTTTGTTTTGAGAAATATATACTCGGGTACTTATAATGTGATTTTTTGGCATCCTTCAAAAGTGCTTTACACTTTTTTTGATCATTACCCATTTGTAGGGGCTTTTTCCCAAAAGACTGTAAAATACTTTTGGGGCCATATAAAGGATGCCGATTTTTTTAACTTGAAGCTAAGGATAATATGATAGAAAATAAAGAAGATCGCATATCTAAAGCAATTAAAGAAGTCGTATCTGAACTTATGGATCGAGTAATGAATAAGGTTTTAGTGCAAGATCCATTTATCAAAGAAAAGCATCATTCCGCTAAACCACTATATGCGGCATTAGTTCCAGATGAAATTTTTAAAGGTTCCCACTTTGAACGTAGATTTGTTACGCCTTTTGGTGGCGTTTGGGAGAAATTAGCTAAAGTTGTAGCAATTGAAGCTCATGGTAACTGTATTATGGGGCATACTGTAACCGGTACAGTTGGTGATGAAAGCTTAAGGCGAATTCAAGAAGTATTAAATAAATTAGAACACAAGGCAAAAGGGAAAGAACGGGTTAAACCTGACTGGAAAAAGGAAATAAAGTACATCAAAGAAGGTAGAGGAGAGTTAATATCAACTTCTGTTGTATGTGATATTTATATTGAAAGCAATAGAACAGGAAAGAATTATGCTTTTGAATTAAAAGGACCTTTGCCAAATAGTGACCAAACAAAAGTAAGCAAAGAAAAAATATTTAAGTTGCTTGCTATGCAGCCCCAAAAAATAGATTACGCTTATTATGCATTGCCATACAATCCATATGGTAAAAAAGAAAATTATGCATGGAGTTTTCCTTTAAGATGGTTTGATATGAAAAATGATTCATCAGTATTAATTGGTGATGAGTTTTGGGAACTGATTGGTGGAGAGAATACCTACAATAAATTTATTACCGAAGTAAATGCATTAGGAAAAGATTATAAAGAACAAATCTATAGAGAATTTTTAGGAATTGAACCACCAGAAAACTCTAACGAAGGAGTTCTTAAATAATGAAAGAGCTATTTTCTTTTGTCGATCTTTTTTCGGGTATAGGTGGATTTAAAATTGCTCTTGAAAGGAATGGAGGGCATTGTTTAGGCTATAGTGAGATAAATAATGACGCAATAGAAACCTATTGTGAAAATTTTAATGAAAATACATCAAGTAATTTTGGTGATATTACTAAAACAGACACATTGCCAAAACATGATTTGTTAACAGCAGGTGTTCCTTGTCAGAGCTGGTCTATTGCAGGAAAAAATTTAGGTTTTGATGATGATAGAGGTCAACTTTGGAATGATACAATTTATCTTTTGCAAAAATCAAAACCTAAAGCATTTATTTTTGAGAATGTAAAAGGATTAGTGGATCCAAGAAACAAAGAGGCATTATCTTATATTCTAAATAGGATCAATGATGCTGGTTACTATGCTGATTACTTTGTTATAAATTCTCATGATTATGGGGCACCTCAAAGTAGAGTCCGTATTTATATAATAGGGTTTAATAATAAAGAATATTTTAATAGATTTAAACTTCCACCTATTGTAACAAATAAAACAAAATTGGCTGATATTTTAAGTTTTGATACATCTGATTCTGAGGTTCCAGAAGAAATAATACAGAAAGATTTATTTGGCGATATTATCCCAATTAAAACAATGAGCTTGTCAAGTAAAAATGGATTTAATGATTACTTTCTTTTTAATGACCTTCGTAACGGTCATACAACCATTCATACCTGGGATATTATTGATACAACTGAAAGACAAAAATCTATTTGTTATACTCTCTTAAAAAATAGAAGAAAAAGTACATATGGTAAATTAGATGGAAATCCTCTTTCACTTAAACATTTCCAGGCACTTGATCCCACAATTACTCATAAAGAATTAAATGAACTAATAAAACTAAAGATTCTTAAAGAAGAGGAGTATTTATTTGTTGTAAATAAATACGATAAAAATGACTTATCAGAAAATGAAAAAACATGTATTAATGTTTTCCACAATGATCAATTTGTTGTTGATGGCTTAAAAACATGTAGAGAAATTAAATTAAAAAAAATATCTATCCTAAAAGTAATTGATAGCTTAAAAGATAAAGAAATTATTAAATGCGTAGAAGTTAGATATGATTTTAAAAATACCAAAATTAGCACGGGGTTGTTTGGAGTAAATAGAATATTTTTACCAAGATCAGATATCTTTCCTACTTTAGTTGCAAGTGATACAAATGATTACATTGCACTGGAAAATATACAACCAAAAGACAAAGATTCTTACAAAAGAAAATTTCTTGAAAAAATTTATAAAAAAAATCAATACCGTAAAATTACAAAAAATGAAGCATGTTTAATACAAGGATTTCCTGAAAATTTTATTTTGCCAGATTCAAGAGGCAGATGGATGAAATTAATCGGTAATAGTGTATCAGTTCCAGTAATTGATAAACTGTGTAATGCAATTATACAAACAGGAGTTTTTCAGCGCAAACAACCACATAACAAAAATATGCACATGGACAAAAAAAGCTTGGCTGAAAAAGACCAGCCAAGCTTTTTCTGCCAGTGATATAGGCGTTGAATGCGACATCCGGGAGCGGGCTGGATAATTATCTGATTTTATGCTACCGCTGAAGCGTTGCTTTTTTCAGCTTCATAACTGCGTTATGTAGGCATAGAAAAAAGCAACGCTTCAGCGGCTAGTAAGGTGAATTCTCCACCCCACTTACCCGGGCACACAGACAAGCTGGTGAGTTAAATATTTAGCTTTCATCATTTAAGGTTTTTTATATGAAATCTCGTCAGTCCTAAGTTCTCTGCATGTTGTGTACGGATATTTGCTAACCCCTTGAAATTATAGAGCCTGTACGTTAAAGCTTGATTTGATAGGTCTTAATTATTCCAATGAGTTATGAGAACTTAGGACTCTTGAGATGAAATATAAAAGATCAATAGATCAAATCAAAACGGAAGCAAGTTCCAAATCCATGATTAAGTAAAGATCGAACACAATTGATAACCATCCTGTTGTGTGGGAAAACTGGCATGATGCGGTTCAATAGTATGAGTGGCTTACAAAAAGAATGAATGGGAAGGGAGAACGTTTTCAAGTTGTGTCGGCTGTGGTCACGGGATAAGGTCAAATTTTGTTGTCTACCCCCGGGGATGGAATTTCTTGTGCATTTCAGTGAGGTAGGTACTTGATACGTGGGTATAGATTTGGGTGGTGGAGATATCCGAGTGGCCCAGCATGGTCTGCACGGATCTAAGATCGGCTCCGCCTTCAAGCAGATGGGTGGCAAAGGCATGGCGGAAGGTATGGGGGTAAACATTGGTGGGAATCTCTGCAAGGCGGGCATATTTTTTAATGATTTTCCAGAACCCTTGGCGGGTCATGGGTTTTCCTGCCCTTGCCACAAAAAGATATCGGCTGGTCAGGTTTTTTAAAAGTAGGGGCCGCCCCCGTTCCAGCCAGTCCAGGGATCTTTCCCTGGCATGGGAGCCAATGGGAACCACCCGTTCCCGGGAGCCTTTCCCAAACACCTTGACAAAGCAGGCATTAAAATTAATGTCCTGTACCTTCATATTAATGAGTTCTGAAACCCTAAGCCCTGCACCATAGAGAATCTCCAGCATGGCGGCATTGCGAAGCTCTCTGGGCTTTGCAATATCTGGCAGTTCCAGCAGTGTTTTTACCTGGTCAAAGCCCAGAATATGGGGGAGTTGCCTGCCGGTTTTTGGGAGATTCAATTTATCTGTGGGATTGACGGTGATGCTGTTTTCCCGGATGAGAAATTTGAAAAGACCCCGCACGGATATGAGGTGCCGGGCCCGGGACGGGGCGGATAATCCTGTTTTTTTAAGATCCACGATCCAGGCCAGGAGTACGGTGGTATCAATATCCTGGATCTTTATGATGGTATTCTTTGCCAGGAAAACAGCAAATCGGGACAGGTCCGCACCATAGGATTCCAGAGTGTTGGAAGCAAGCCCCCTCTCCAGGTTCAGATGTTCCATATAGGTATCTATGGTGTTATTTACCATCATAAAAAATTGGCCGGAAACCCTCTGAGTTTTAGCTCAGAAGTTATTGACTTGAGTTGGGGGGTATGGGTTGGCCTGTACCCTTCCTGCTTCCAAAGAGGGCGGCAGAAATTAACAGGTGTGGTTTTTAGGCGGAACATTTTACAAGGGCATTTCCATGTTCAACTGTTTTAATCAAATCCTGAATGGCTGCAACCTCATTCTCATCAAAAAGATATTCCCCGCACTGATCACAAACCCATGCTGGAGCACTGTCGATGGTGATGTGCCATCCGTCTCTATCAATTCGAATAGGAGCCTCCCCTTTCTTCAGCGTTCCTTTGCAATGTAGACATTCCATTATGTAATCCTCTTTTTGAAATCAGTTGACCATTTTTCGGGAATTGGCAGATATGTCGAAATAATGGCTAAATATTCATCATTAGGAGCGCAAACAACATGGATGAAGCGCCGGTGATCTCCGAATCCAAGGACAAGGCAACTATGCCCACGGGCATCATTCGGGTAATTTTCAATGATTTCTCCGTTATCAATAACCATACGTACGTCACTGGTTGAAATCATTCTGTCCGGCCTCATCATTTGCCTTGTTGCGTGGGGCAAAAAAAGTATTCTTTGGGCTGCTGATGTTCGTATCCTTGCCAAAATTTCTTCATGTGTCATTGTACCGCCTATTGGGTTCCGGGTCATCATTTTTCTCGGCATGAGAGAAAAATTAATTCATTTTTGTTTAATTCATAGTGGATAAATATTCATAAAAAACCGGCGAAAAAACCCCTGATGTATGGCATGGAGGGATTCAGGATTCAGGATTCAGGATTTAAGGGACAGGGATATACGTTTACGGGGGATATCAACCTCCATGATGGTGACCCTAACCTTCTGGTGGACACTTACAATATCTGCTGGATTTTTCACAAATCGATCCGCCATCTGGGATACATGGATAAGACCATCCTGGTGAACCCCAATGTCCACAAAAGCCCCGAAGGCAGTGACATTGGTGATGATGCCCGGGACTTTCATACCTGGGACAAGGTCTTTGATTTCATGGATATCCTCGGAAAAGGCAAAGGGAATAAATTGTTTTCTGGGATCCCGGCCCGGTCGCACCAGCTCTTTGGCAATATCCTTAAGAGTGGGCATACCCATATTATCGGTCACATATTTTTTCAAATCCATGGATGCCACAAGATCGTCGTTACCCACAAATTCATGCACCGTTACCCCCAGATCAGCAGCCATTTTTTCTACGATTTTATAGGATTCCGGATGAATGCCACTGGCATCCAGGGGATTTTTCCCCCGGGGAATCCTTAAAAAACCGGCAGATTGTTCAAAGGCCCGGGGACCTAGTCGGGGGACCTTTAATAGCTGTTTCCGGGTTTTAAATGGGCCATTTTCTTTGCGGTATTGAACAATATTGGCGGCGATGGTTTTGTTCAGCCCTGCCACCCGGCTTAAAAGTTCTGCACTGGCAGTGTTTAGATCCACCCCCACCTGGTTCACGGTGTTGATCACCACATCGTCCAGGCATTGGTTCAATAGTTTTTGATCCACATCATGCTGATACTGTCCCACACCAATGGATCGGGGGTCCAACTTTACCAATTCTGCCAGGGGGTCCATGAGTCGCCGGCCAATGGACACCGACCCCCGCACCGTAAGATCATGGTCGGGAAACTCCTCTCTGGCAATGGGGGATGCCGAGTAAATGGAGGCCCCGCTTTCATCCACCAGAACCACGGGGATGGTTCGGGGAAGATCCAGGCTGGAGACAAAGCCTTCTGTTTCCCGGCCAGCGGTTCCATTGCCAATGGCAATGGCTTCAACGCCATGGGTTTTAATCCACTCCTGGATGGTCTGGCCCGCCTTTGTGGCCCCTGATCCTAATGGAAAAATCACCGTATGGTCAAGCAGGTTCCCCTGGCGATCCAGGCACACCATTTTACACCCGGTTCTGAATCCGGGATCAATGGCCAGCACCGCCTTTTGACCCAGGGGGGAAGACAGCAGCAGATGTTTAAAATTTTCCGCAAACACCTTAATGGCAATGTCATCGGCCCGTTGTTTTAACACCTTCAGGGTTTCATTTTCCATGGCCTTTCCCAGCAGCCGCTTATAACTGTCCTCCATGGCAAGTTTCATTTGTCCGGCAGAGGAAATGGTGGGATTAAGAAAATGTTTCTCCAGAATTTTCAAGGCGTTGTCTTCCCGGGGCAGGGCATGAAGCGTTAAGATGCCTTCCTTTTCTCCCCGGAGCATGGCCAAAATGCGGTGGGACGGGGCTTTTGATCCTGCTTCGGACCACTCAAAGTAATCCTTGTATTTAATGCCTTCGGTGTCTTTGCCTTTTTTAACGCTGGATGTGATCATGCCATCCGTTAGGAAAAGGTGGCGCATGGCGGTTCGGACATTAACGGCTTCATTGATGGTTTCCGCCACAATATCCCGGGCCCCGGCCAGGGCCTCTTCTGGAGAATTAACCCCTTTTTCAGGATTAACATGCTCCTTTGCCTTGGAAAGCGGATCTCCTTTGTGCTGGGATAAAAGAAACTGGGCCAGGGGCATGAGACCCTTCTCCTTTGCCATGAGGGCTCGGGTTCTCTTTTTGGGGCGGTATTGTTGGTAAATATCTTCCAGTTGTGCCGATGTGGAGGCCTCGCTTATGCCCCCTTTAAGGGCCGGTGTCAGCAATTGCCGGGTTTCAAGAGATTTCAGGATGGTCTGTTTCCTATCTTCTAACGCTCGCAGCCGGGCCAGCCCATCTCTGATGGCTGTGATGGCCACCTCGTCAAGGGAGCCGGTCTGTTCCTTTCTATATCTGGCAATAAAGGGAATAGTTCCGCCCTGTTCCATGAGCTGTGCCACGGCGGCCACCTGATCTTTTTTAAAACCAG
>CAYSSE010000204.1:0-7110 GCA_964433355.1 uncultured Desulfocicer sp. | reverse complement strand
ACCCATTAAGGGATCCGGAGTATTCCAGCCATGACATGCGCATCCGCCACCGGGATCATGATCAATCCCGGCTGGATAAAATAAAAATTGTGGCAGGCTGGGAAGTGGCGCTAAATAATTTCAGGGTGTGCCTTGCCAATGTGCCGGATCGGCTGAACTGCGGGGTGTGTGAAAAGTGTGTGCGCACCATGATTGAACTTCTGGCCATCGGAGCCCTTGACAAAACAGCTGCCTTTGTGGAAAATGATGTCACCCCGGATATGATCGCCAAATATGACATCACCATCCGGAAACGGCCCCCCTATTATCAGGCAGTGCTACCCTTATTAAGAAAACAAGGGCGGATGGATCTGGTGAACACCATTGAAAAACTGCTGCAAAAAGGAAATGTTTAAGCTCTCAAAAATCCCTTGGAATTTACTTTATCCGGGTTCATCTCAATGACAAATGTGAAATAGATGGTTCATAATCAACCTTCTATCCATGACAGTTATTCAACAATAACCTTCTGGATCTGAATGGGTTTGCTGACCTTTTTTACTGATCAATTTTACCGTGCAGATGCCGGATGCGCTGGCTGAGTATGGAGCAAATCTGCAATGCAATCCGGGGATACTCCATCACGGTTTCGTTGAAAGCCTGTTTATGAAGAGTGAGAAACCGGGACGTCTCCACGGTCTGGATGGTTGCCGACCGGGGAGAATCGTCCAAAAGGGCCATCTCTCCAAAGGCCCCTCCCCGGCTGATGGTATCCAGGACAACACGATCTTCCGGGGACAATTCCCGTACCACCTCCACAAGGCCAGAAATGACCATGAATACCGTCTCACCCACATCCTCCTGCTTAAAAATTTGCTGGGCTGGCGGGTAGGATACCTCCTCTGTTACTGCGGCAATGGCGGCAAGTTCAGCCACTTTAAGATCTGAAAAAATATCTATTTCCCGCAAAAGCATAATTTTTTCACCAAGGGAAATTTCTTGTTTAGAGCTCTCTTCTTCGCCCTTAATATCAGTGGCTTTCTTGTGTTTAATCATTTCAATTTCCTTTATGATGTGGTGTGATGTAAAGGCATCATGGGTCTCCCAGAACTCCTCCGGCTCCAGAAGCCCGGGATCATCCAGGCTTAAATCAAGCCCCATGACCACATCCACCCAGTCCTCGGATAATACCAGGCGATTGTATACATCCATCCCCTTTGTATCAAACTTAGGAATAGTTACAAAAAAACGTCCCTCCATCACGGCAACGGCAGGTGTGGGGCTCTCCAAAAGAGGCCGCATGATATCAAATAACCGTCGATCCAGAAGATCTCCCAACAATTCAATGGCATTGGCATTGTGTTTCTTGTCCAAAGAAAAGATTCCCTTCCAAGCAGTTTTCATACGACCTGTTTCATCATGGATAACCAACACCCGGATGACATTTTCCAGGATCAATTCTTTTTTCTGGAACAGATGGGTCTTGACCAGCTCTCTCACAGGGGTGGATGCTAAGGACGCCACATTAAGCCCCATGGCAAGATAAAGATAACAACTTTCAAGACCTTTCCTGGCAAAATGATAAACGTCCCCATCCTTTATATCCAGATGTTCCAGCAGTTCAAAAAGCCCTTTGCGCAGTCGACGGTCAGGTATGGCAAGGGATTCCACCACAATACGGTTGTTCTGATATCCTGCTTCACGGATTCGTGTACGGGCCAGTTCCCGGATGGATTCATCACTGTCCCCCACCCGTTGGAGTCCATGGCGAAAGGCCGTTTCACTGTCAATATCCAGGGCAGTGATGGCAGCCTTTCTAATTTTTTTGTCCGCGTTGGTCAGATAGGGAAAAAGAAGATCATTGATATCTTCTGTTCCAAGCTGGGACAGAGCCACCAGAAGATTGGCAATGAGATCCGGTGAAGGGGTCGCATACAAAAGGTTCAGCAGCACCGGTATCACCCCATCATCCCCCACAAATCCCGCACAGATGGCCCCGGCCTTTTGATCCTCATCACGGGATGATATAAGCCATGAGTTGAGAAGGGTGGCACATTTTTCCGGGTCTTTTGGCCACAGACAGGCCAAGGCATGCCCCCGAACCCCGGAATCTGCATCTTTCAGATACACCTCCATGGACACTTTCTTAAGAGCCTCTATCCGGCAATTATTCTGGCATTGGATGAGATGGCTGAATGCAACAATGGAAATCTCAGGTTTCTCCGGATGGGCCAGAGCCAGAAGTTTTCGCATGTCGTCTTTTTCCAAGCCCTGGGAGAGTATATTTACAAGGGATATTGTCACTGAATCATCCTGGGATGGCAATTTTTCCAGTATCAATCGGTCAAAATCATCTATGCCAAAATATTTCAGCAAGGTGGCATACCACACGGCGTTTTTACCATCTGCTTTTAAAAAGGCGTTTACCAGGGTCTCCTGGATTTTACCTCCTTTGAATATCTGGGCAAGCTGGCGGCCATCAAACTGCTTGAGCTCAAACATATCGGTTTTCATCAAATCCATCAGTATCCGTGTGTATGTTGATTTCAGCACAAAGGGAGCGGCAGCCCAGGCAATGACAAAGGGTAACGCCACCAGGCTCAGGTAACGGGGATGGAAATAATGTGTGGAGATAAGAATCAAGCCAGATCCCATGAAAAGGGCAATTCTTACCACAGTTCCCCGTAAAAAGGGACGAATCATGGCACGATAGGAATCGGGAAACAAACCCATTAAAATGGCATTGGAAGGCACATTAATGGTGGTACGAATGACATTGGTGGACATCCTGGCATACATGGCAGAAAAAATATCAAATCGAAACAAAAACCCCAGCAGAGCAATGGCATAATTAAAGGGGTGAAACATCAAGGCCACAGAGATTCCCCATCGCCCATAAATTCTCCCCACAAACAGCAGGATAAAAAGGCTGATAATGTTCAAAAAACCCCGGAAATAACCAAAAAAATGAATCATGCTGGCTTCACTGGCAAACTGGTTATCAATGGCATAGTTGAACTGATAATTCATAATGGGAATCACCACATTGGGCATGAATGTCAGCACCAGCACGATTTTAAACAAGGTGGATTCTTTTATCAGGGGAACCACCCGCTTAAACTCCTCAATCATGGGGGTACGGCCCTTGGCTTTACCGGTTTTCTGGTCGGCGAACACCAGGGTGGGAAACCGAGAGGTCATGGCATTGACCAGCAGGGCCCCTGCCAGTGTCAGGGCCAGATAGACATAGAGCAGGTTGTCCATGCGAAACACAGAAGCCACCCAGGGCGTTAAAAAACTTCCCAGAATCATCCCCACCACCCCACCGGCGGTGACCAGGGGGAAAAGCCGTTTAGATTGCCGGGTATTAAAAAGGTCATTGGCCAGATTCCAAAACATCAGGGCCTGGAGCATCTCAAACTGGCTTTTCATCATAAACAGCATGGGATAGATAATTTCATATCCCAGAGGAATGGCCAGGCGCATTACCGTGATGCTGATACCACAGAGGATAAATACCCAGGAGAGGAGTCGAGTGGCTGCCATACGACCGGTGAATGCCGTTAAAATCCCCGTGAGAAAAAAGGTAATCACGGCATTGATCATGTTCACCACCGGCAGATACTCCACACCATACCGCTTTAAAAAAGCAGTTTCAGCAAAATTGTTCAGCAGGGTTCCAGCACTTCGAATGATGAACAAAAGAACCACCGTCCAGAGCAAAATGGCAATTTCATCTTCATAAACCTTAAACATATTAAGGAATTTCTTACTCATTTGGCAACCTCAAGCACCACCCGGAACCCCGTGGTTTTAAATTTTCCACCGGGATGGGCCCAGGCCCTGTTGGCGCTGCGGCAAGAATATCCATACATAAACCAACTGCCCCCCCGTTTGATCCGGGTGTCCGAGAACTTTTCTTTACCGGGAAGAAATCCATCATCCTGGGCCAAATATCCATGGTATGCATCTGCCACCCATTCCCAGACATTGCCATGCATATCGTAAAATCCCCAGGGGTTGGGGGGATAACTCTTCACCGGAGCTGGCAAATTCAGTTGCAATCCCCGGGATTGAGATTCCTGGACACAGTCCTTACATTTTAAGCTATTATTTGCAAACATGGCCTTTGTACAGTCAATCTTATCTCCAAAACTGTAGGCTGTGGTGGTCCCTGCCCGGCAAACATATTCCCACTCCTCTTCCGTGGGCAGGCGATAGGTTCGGTGGGTCTTACGGCTCAGTTTTCCCATGAACCGCTGGCAATTATAATGGGAGACCCGGGTCACGGGTATATCATCCGCCCCTTTACGGAACCAAAAAATCTTTTCGGGCATAATACTGTACCATTGCTTCAGCGTGACTTCCGTTGTCTGCATATAAAAGGCTTTTTTTATCTCCACCCGATGCTGATGTTCATTGTTGCTTCGGTGGGGTTCATCCACGGGGCTTCCCATGATGTAAGACCCTGGTTGAACCAGAATAAATTCCATTCCCACTTCATTGATAAATGAAACATCACGGGCATTGGCCATACCAGACTCAAACAACATAAAAAACAGCAGCACCACCACCGAGTACATGAAAACGCCCCCATTAGGGGCTATATTTTTTTGAAGAAAAAATCGTATTGGATATAGTTTCTTTCCATGAAGAATCATGTCCCCCCCCTGTTTTAAAAAATACTGACGATCTCAGCCGCATATCCCATAATAAAATAAGCCCCTTTTTTCCGACTAACCGAACAACTATCACGGTCTGGTTCAAATCAGGGTAACACTTTTTGATATCTTTCTTTCAGCCTTACTGAATTTTTATTAATAAATATCAGTAAGTTAATCACGACAACTTCGTTGAAAGGCCAGGGAAAAATGTTACCCTGGCATATGCTCTTTTGAACCAGGCTACTATCACATAAAAGTTTCGAGCTGTGCGGGTAGATCATCGCTGAGCCTATTTGGATCGGAACCTCAGTGCTATTTACAAGTATAGATACAGTTTGAAGGCTCAGACAACCCTAAATTATTACATTTGTATATTAATGCGCTGCAAATAATTGCTACCCGCACAGCTCGAAAAGTTTTAAGGGACTTCACCATAATAAAACTACCCGTTTTCAAATTTAATGCTCAGTATTTACAGCATATTTTAAGTGAAGATGGGTAGGTTCTTTGTCATGACCTCCCTAATAAATACGGTAAGGTTCCAAAAGAGTAAAAAAAAGTAAATGGCTTTAAATTAGCGCCCTTTGGGCGGATTTTTTACAACCCGCTGATTTAACAGTTCATAAAATGGAAATTCCTATACTATAAATTTAAAGAAGAAATTAGGCAAAAGTATCAATAATTAAAGCATCAAACCTTCCCATGGTATCCTCGGAGTTCTATGCCCATTTTCGGATTACATCCCTGTCTTCAGGAGCCATGGTGGTGATACCGAGCAGAACAACCCGATGATTGTTAAACGCTCTGATTTCCACCACCTTGGCATAGATATCACTAAAACAATGAAAGTCTCTACAAAACTGAAATCTGAGTTTCAAATCTGTAAAAAGAGCCGGTTCCGGTAGAAGAATGGCCTCCATGCGGGTGTCTGTTATGGAAAGCGTATGTCCCATTAAGGGGACATCACTGATCTTTTTATCATGGATCTGCCAATAATGAAAAGGCAGCCTTATGATCAAGGCGTCCCCAGGTACTGCAACAACATCAAGGGCAACATCATAGGAACCGGCAATGGCTGATACCGAATAGAGAACCAAAGGTGCTCTCATTCCCTTCATCATCACCGTTTTGGGAGGCCCGGCAGTAAGCATCGCTTCCACATGGGTGTGGGTTCTCTCCCCGATCAAAATTTCTCCCCCGATGGTATTTGATTCTATGCGGGAGGCTTCATTCACCGTGGCACCGACAATGCCGTATTTCATGCGCAAATCGGAGCCAATGTTGCCCACAATCACATCACCGGTGTTGATACCAATGCCCATTTCCATGGGGGGAAACCCCTGGAAATCAAGGGCATGGTTGAGGGTGTTTAAACTGTTCTGCATCTCAATGGCACAGGCCACGGCACGTTCTGGGTCATTGCCATGGCTTTCCGGGGCTCCGAATACAGCAAGGATGGCATCCCCGATAATTTCATCAATAATACCGTCATATTTTAGTATGATTTCAGACATTTTCTCCAGGTATCGATTGAGATAAAGGACCATTTCATGGGGATCTCTTTCTTCCGACAGGTGGGTGAAACCACGCAGATCAGACATGAGTATGGTAACGTTTTTTCTACTTCCGCCTATTTTCAGGCCATCCGGGGATTCTAAAATTTCATCCACCACTTTGGAAGAGAGGTATTTTCCAAAAGCATTACGTATAAAATCAATAAGTTTCAATTGCTCATGGGAGGCATTTAATATTTTTTTTAACATCTGATCCCTGGACCACACAATGTTCTGAATTTCCCTGGGTGTATTTTCCGGAAGCAATACTGGATTAAAGGTTTCTATCTCCTGTTTCAAGGCTTTATTGGCCCGGTCTATTTGTTCTAGGGGAAGGATAATTCTCTGGGAGAGAAAACGCCTGAGACTGATCATCATAAAGGCAATAATCACGGCCACCAGGCCAACAATCCGTACCCCGTACCAGAAGAGGTTCATGGCATCAACCTGATCTGTCATAGCCCTGTACAAAAGAGAAAAAATCAGTAAAATGCCTTCAATAAAAAGTATTCTCCAAAATACCCCCCTCAAAAGGATCTTTCGAACTCCGGGTGTCCTTTTTTTTTCACTATTTTTACTCATATATCATCACCTGGTGAATGCTCCCCTCCTGAACCAGAGATTCGAAAGGGGAGTTCTCTGTTAAAAGTTCAACTCACATGGTTTCTGGTTTGATTCCACCATCAGCCATTTTGGGATAAATCAATCATCCTTTCCATATAACTGCCACGGGCAGACCGTATTCTGGCATCTGCCTACCCACAACGAAGTGTGAAAGAATGTTAGACACGCCTACTCTTTCATATAAACGGGAATGTCCTGCTGGACACAACGAATATTGGGTCGTAGACGCGGAGACAAATGATATCATGCCGCCCCCCCCCCCGACGGGCAATGGGCCCGGCCGGAACCGT
>CAYSSE010000203.1:0-7156 GCA_964433355.1 uncultured Desulfocicer sp. | reverse complement strand
ACTCGGCATCATTGTCCAGAAGATGGGCACAGCCAGTACACTTTTGGGCAATATTGAGATTTTCGTTGAAAAAGATGGCATCATGGGGACAGGTATCCGCACACAGCTTGCATCCAGTGCATTTGTCCGGATTGATGATAACCAACCCATCCTCTCTTTTTTCAATGGCATCAAACTCACATTGTTCGATACAGGGGGCATCATCACAGTGCTGGCACATCTTGGGAATATAGGAGACCTTCACCTTGGGCACCTGTCCTCTGACCTGTTCGGTGATGCCGATCCAGAACTGACCCGTATCGGGCTGGGGTTTGGCATAGGGAGTCCAGTCATTGGCCACATGTTCGTCCTTGCAGGCAATCTGACAGCAGTAGCAACCATTACAAATTGATAGATCTATAAAAAATGCTTTCATTATTTTTCACCTCCCACAACCCATGCATTAAATATTAATCCTGCATCGGGATGATATTCTCTTGCAAAGGCCTCGGGATTATCCTTTCTCCACTGATCCATCTCTTGTCCCGTGACCCGCTGCACATCGATAAGATATCCCTGAACCACATTACCCACACAGTTTTTCGATGTGATGGGACCAGGAGAGATGGTGTTTATGGCACCGCCTCTTTCAATTTCGCCTGTTTTCAAGGGATCATGCCGGGCACCATGGTCAATGGAAACAACACCGGGACGAATCCGTTCTGTCACATAAGCCCCGGCCAGAACAATACCCCGCTCATTGAAAATCTTTACGATATCCCCGTCTTTAATACCCCGGCTTTCAGCTTCGGAAGGATGCATCCACACCGGTTCATACTTATAACCATCATATCCCAGAATCTTACAGGTGGGGGCTTCCCTTGTCCAGGTGATATCATCACACTGGGCATGAACCCGCCATCGTCCATGATTGGACATCAAGAGCATGGGAAACATTTTTGCCCTGTGGCTGGACATACGCTCATCATGGTTTTCACTTTTTTCAATCCACTTGGGAATGGGGGGACGTTCCATGTCATCTGGAAAGGCCTTTTCCAGACTTTCAGAATAGAATTCCAACTTTCCGGTGGGGGTTCCCAGGGGAAATTTTTCTGGGTCCTCATAAAAATTTCTTAACCCTGGTGTGTCTTCTTCCCAATCCTCTGCGGTGTTGTATATCCAGTATTTTTTCTCTAAAAGCTGTTCCCAGGTAACCAGTTTTTCACCGCCCATGTACTCCCAAACTTTTTTCTGCATGTCGGCAATGGTCTTGCCATCGGTGAGCGCCTCTTCCATATCAAACTGTTTGCCGATCTCCACAACGATTTCAAAATCGCTCATGGATTCCCCAATGGGCTCAATGGCCTTGTCGGCGATCATGATGTTGGGCTGCTGGGTTCCCTGGCGGATATTGGTTAAAATATCATCCACTTCCATGAAGGTGTTTGCAGGAAGGATAACATCCGCATAAAGGCAGTCATTTTCCAGCCAGGGATGCTGGGCCACAATGAATTCAATCTGAGAACTCTGCATGGCAAGTTCCGTCTCATGACCATAATTCCAGCAGGTGATGCGACAGGGGGTATCTGTCCAGATCATGTGAATGTCACAACCGCCCTTTTCCTTGGCAATGGGAAAGGTGTACTCGTTGAATTGATCTGCCACCAATGCATTTTGCGCGCCGGTACCGCTGAAAGTGATGGGGCCGTCCCGGTTAATGGCATGTTGAATCAACGTTTTGGGAATTACCTGATCCTGCCAGGCAGTTACCGAGGAAAAAACAGGAATGGAAAGCCGCTCTTCAATTTCAGGATTCCAGAAAAAGGTGCCGCCCAGCCCTTCGGCCCGGGGCATGCCAAAATAGGTGAGCTGATGCTGATGCACACCCGGGCCGCCAAGTCCCTGCATGCCCAGCAGTACACACTCCAGACGGGCAGGTTCATGGGCAAAGGCTCCCCGGATCATCCCACCGCCAAAATAATGGGCAATGGATGTTATTTTATCTGAAAATTCCCGGGCAAGGGCCTTGATAGTCCATTCA
Organism: uncultured Desulfocicer sp.; assembly: GCA_964433355.1. Classification (GTDB taxonomy): domain Bacteria; phylum Desulfobacterota; class Desulfobacteria; order Desulfobacterales; family Desulfobacteraceae; genus Desulfocicer. The sequence goes on along the minus strand of CAYSSE010000203.1, from coordinate 5,136 downwards.
GGCACACCACATTTTTTAGATGCCCAGGCAGGCGTCTTAGGAACACCGTCTTCTTGGCCCATGACATAGGCTTCAATTTTATCCATTCCCACGGTATGGGTGGCCACATACTCTTTGTCATAGGCGTCTTCCTTGATCCACATATAAATAATGGCAAGCTGGAGTGCGGCATCGGTATTAGGAAGTACGGGAATCCACTTGTCCGCATGTATGGCAGCACCATAATTGAGATCCGGGCAGATATAGATCTGCTTAATTTCGGCCTCTGTCCAGAAATAGCAAAGACGACTGGCAAACTGACCGGTGAAACCCCAGGGGGTGGTTTCCGGATCGCATCCCCAGAAAAGCACCATGTCTGCATGTTCAGTGGTATCCTTTACGATGTTGGCCGCCGGGTACATGATTCCCTGGGCACCCTGGCCCCAGACATGTTTTGCGCCCCAGTACCATCCTTCCCAGGAGTCCGGGTTACGAACCTGGAGAGTAAACCCCCCAAGATTGTCCAGAAGCACCCCTGCATGACCATGGGGGGTATTGATGGTCTTGCACTCTCCATGACCATCTCCCTGGAGCAGTACGGCATTGTGACCATATTCCTTGTGTACCCGCTTAATTTCGTCACCCACAATTTTTGAGGCTTCATCCCAGGAGATGCGGACATATTTACTTTTTCCACGATTTTGGGTATTGCGATCTCCGTTGGGATCCCAATCCACTCGCTTTAAAGGATATTTAATTCTGTTGGGGGAATAAACCCTTTTTTTATACGCCAGAGAAAAAGGTCCCGGCAGGGACTTCCACGACGGAGAGATGGTCTTCCCGTTGCGTGTCATACTCCACTGGCGCACATCCTTCTTATCATACTTCCAACCATATTGCATGGGACGGACACGAACAATTTTACCATCCTTAACATCCACCATCCCCTCAGCACCGCCGCCAAAATATCCGCCGAGTCCAAGGGATCGTAAAACTGTTTTATCTTTCGTTTTTATGGGTTCCATTGACAATTGCCTCCTCATTATTGACCGTGTGCTGTTTGGTTCAAGCGATGATCGATCAAGAACCAAGCCCGAATTAAAGAAAATGGATGGCGAACCGCATCCACTTAATACCTGCGCCCAACTAACGATTTTAAAGAAAACAGGACTTAATCCAAGGCTTGACATAATTTATCAACACCTCTGTTTTTATGCAATATTACATGCAATTAATTTGATGTCAACTTTTTTTTCCAAATTTAAAAAACGATTTGTCCCCCGGTTCCGTGATAAGCTACTTTAATTTTTTTCTCTAAGGGGGGTTTTGATATTTTTTACTTGACATCCAATTATATTGCGAATAATTATTAAAAACGGTTGTCATCATAGAATTTTCTGAATATGATGCAGAGGATAGACCTGACTTCACTCACTCCAAAATTTGCGTCAATTTTTTGGCATCCTTCATATGACCCCAAAAGTGATTTACAGTCTTTTGGAACAAACGCCTGCAAATATGGAGTGATCAAAAAAAGTGTGACGTATTTTTAAAGGATGCCACTCTTTTTTAGTGAAATGATTCCCAAAGGAAAAAACCTTTTATTCCAAAATTTCTGATTTAATTAATAAAGACTAACTCAAATTACATGAAATATTGTATTTAAGTAACGATGGTTAAAAAAAGATTGAATTGTTGTCTCCAACAAAGTAATTCATTTTGAAATTCTCATATGCGTTACTTTGTTTTTCTTTAACCCTGGAAAATGGACAAAACGCAAATATAGTCCATATTCCACCGAACAGAACAACAGGAGGTTTACACATGCAGGTAAGAAAACTCATTCGCTTTTTGTCATTGGCAATTATACCACTCCTCATTATGGGAAGTGGGCCTTTGGCCCATGCAAAAGCCATGAAATTGACCTATGCCAATTTTTTTCCACCGTTCCACGGACAATCCCAACTGGCTGAATCTTGGTGCAAAGAGGTGGAAAAACGTACCAATGGTGCCATCAAGATTGACTACTACCCGGGCAGCACCCTGGCCAAGGCTCCGCAAACCTATGACGCTGTGGAACAGGGAATGGCAGACATCGGAATGACGGTTCTGGCCTATTCCAGGGGTAGATTTCCCGTATTGGGGGCAGTGGATCTTCCCATGGGATATCCCGATGGTGTCACAGCAACCAAAGTAGCCAATGCCGTGCTTGAAAAATTTAATCCCGAAGAGTTCAATGACACCAAGGTAATGTACCTTCATGCCCATGGTCCCGGATATATCTTTACCATTAAAGAACCCGTCCACACCATGGAAGATTTAAAAGGTAAAAAAATCAGATCCACAGGCATGAGTACCATTTTGGTCAAGGCCCTTGGCGCATCTCCTGTGGCCCAGAGCATGCGGGATGCCTATCAAAGTCTACAAAAAGGCGTTGTGGACGGTTGTGCAGCCCCCATCGAAGCCAACAAAGGTTGGAAGCTTGCAGAGGTGCTGGACTATTGTGCGATGGAAAAATCCGTGGCATATACCACCGCCATGATCGTGACCATGAACAAAGACAAATGGGCGGCGATTTCCCCGGAAAATCAGAAAGTTATCCTGGATATCAATACCGAGTGGGCGATAAAACATGGAAAGGCCTGGGATGACATCGACGAAGAGGGAAAAGCATTTTTTCTTGAAAAGGGGGGTAAAATCATAACCCTTACGCCGGAAGAATCTGCACGCTGGAAAGCAACGGTTCGGCCCAAACTTTTCGAGTATGCCGATAGTCTGAACGAAAAAGGAATCAACGGAACTGAAGTGGTTAACTTCATCATCGACACATTGGAAAAGAATCAATAAACACCCTGAAAATCATCCTGTAAGAAAAAACCGAATCGCACTCAGGTTCGGTTTTTCTTAAGGTTTAAAGGTTCCCTATGAAACTATTCTGGTCGTTCCTGGTTAAAATGCAGGACAAAATGAAAATACTTGGTGCCATCTGCCTGATGGGGATGTGTTCGGTGACCTGTGCCGACGTGTTTCTCAGGGGGGTATTTAATATGCCCATCTATGGATCCGAGGAAATTGCAACCATATTTGCAACCCTCACCATTGCATTTTCACTTCCCTACTCCCACATCAAAGATGTGCACATCGGTGTTGAACTACTGGTACGGCTTTTATCAAAAAAGATACAGGGCATCATCCGGGTTATCACGCAAACATTTGCCTTTCTACTCATGGCAATTATCACCTGGCGGATGTCCACTTATGCCGTCACCATGAGTGAATCCGGGGTACTTTCCATGAACCTGGAGTTGCCCATGTACTATCTTGTTCACGTGCTTTCCTTCTGCTTTTTAATTTTCTCATTACTGATCTTAAAGGATATCATCCAGTTTTTTACAGGAGTGAAAGAAAAGATATGAGCCCCACCGCAATTGGTATTATCGGTATCCTCATCATGCTTGCCATCTTTATGACGAAAATGCCCGTGGCCTATGTGATGACCCTGGTCGGATTTGTTGGATTTGGCATTCTCATATCGTTTCCGGCAGCCCTTGCCCTTTTACCCCGAAATTTCTACGATTCGTTTTCCTCCTATGAGCTGACCACCATCCCGCTTTTTGTACTCATGGGGCAGTTGGCATTCAATGGGGGGATCAGTCGAAAATTATACAATACCGCCTATAATTTTTTAGGGAATATCAAGGGGGGACTGGCCATGGCAACGGTGTCCACCTGTACGGCATTTGGCGCAGTGTGCGGCTCAAGTCCTGCAACGGCAGCGACTATGGCCACCGTAGGCATGCCGGAAATGAGGCGATTTGGTTATGCGGACTCCCTGTCTGCCGGTTCCGTGGCATCGGGGGGAGGGCTTGGCATGATCATGCCCCCCAGCGTCGTTCTGATCATTTACGGAATTTTGACAGAACAATCCATTGGTGCATTGTTTGTATCAGGGATTTTCCCCGCCTTTCTCATGACTTTTTTGTTTATCACCTGCGTCTACATCACCTGTAGAATAGATCCCACCCAGGGCCCCAGGGGAGAAAAATTCACCCTGGCACAAAAGATGAAATCCCTTCTGGGACTGGCAGATACCCTGGCGGTTTTCGCACTGGTGATGAGTGGTCTTTTTTACGGCTTTTTTACGCCCACCGAATCCGCTGCAGTGGGGGTTTTTGGGGTTTTGAGCGTCTCCATCATTCGACGCCAACTCACCTGGAAGGGGTTTGTGAAATCGCTTTATGAAACCCTCCAGACCTCCACCATGATTCTTTTTCTCATCGGCGGTGCCGTTGTATTCGGAAAATTTCTTGCCGTCACCCGAATTCCCTTTGAGGTGGCCACATGGGTCAGCGGATTGGATCTTCCTTCTTTTCTCATCATGGGGATTATTATTTTCATTTATTTCATCGGTGGCTGTTTCATGGACTCATTGGGATTGATCATGTTGACCATCCCCATATTTTTTCCCATTGTCACCAACCTTGGCTATGATCCCATCTGGTTCGGTATCATCATTGTTCTGGTGACTGAAATGGGCGTGATAACCCCGCCGGTGGGCATCAATGTCTATGTGGTATATGGTGTTTCCAGGGGGGTCGTGGGAGATATATCCCTGGAGGATATTTTCCGGGGAATCCTGCCCTTTTTACTTGCCACAGTGGTGGGAATTATCATTCTGATGATCTTCCCCCAGATTATTTTATTTCTTCCCCATCTCATGTATTAAACAGGCAGCAAGATACCCTGAGAAATCATGCCATGTTCATCTTTTTGCACCATGGCATGATTTTTTAAACTTATTTTCACACCCGTTTTCAAAAAAATCATCTTAAATTTCAGCATCCTTCAAAACTACTTTACACTTTTTTAGGGCATTCCCCATTTGCAGGATCTTTTTCCAAAAAGACTGTAAAGTAATTCTATGGTCGTTATGTAAGAATGCCTAAATTTTCATGGTATTATCCTGCCCACTATGATATTAATTTTCGATATTTAAGTGACCCAATGTAAAAAATACTCATTTTTGTATTTGATTATTTCCATCACACTTTCAATATTTTTGGGTGGCACCTTGTATTTATTTTATTTGGTCGTTATAAGGACATCTCCTGACGAACACAATAAATATTAAAAATGATATCATGCCGCCCCCCCCCC
>CAYSSE010000202.1:0-7164 GCA_964433355.1 uncultured Desulfocicer sp. | reverse complement strand
AGATCCCAGTGATCCTTCTGGGAGACGTCAGACCCAGACAGGGTGTCATAGTAGATGAGCAGAAAACGGGACACGTTGTTGTGAAGGGTGTGGACGGTAGTCACCACAAGGGGCATTTGTGATGACTGGTACAGGGTTTTATGAAATTCCCAGTTCAGATCACTCCATTGATGCTTATCATTTTCATTGTCAATAATTTCAAGGACACTCTGGGCCCGAATGATATCCCGAACAGGGATAAGGGGAATGGCATGCTCTATGGCCAGGTTTTCCAATGCAATGCGCATGAGAAAAATTTCTTTGATTTCAGCCGGAGATAGCCCGGACACCACAGCCCCTCTATTGGGCATGAATTGAACCAGACCTTCAGATTTCAGTTGAACCAGGGCTTCCCTTAGAGGGATTTTACTGACATTGAATTTTTTGGCAATCTGATCCTGGCGAAGGGGTTGATTCACCTTATATTCACCTTGGAAAATGGCCTCTCTCAAACTGTCTGCAATAAATTCAGATGTGTTGCCTGCCTGTCTGGTCCGGCTTGACCGCTTCTCATTCATAATCCGAGATATTATAACTGTATACCTTTTTTGTCAATGTTCATTCAGCAATTCCAATGCGGGTTTAAAAGGTATGAATACTGGTGAAAGGAACGAAAAAAGGAATGCGTCGTCCCGGTTGGATCTGTTTCACAAGGACATCATGGCGGGTCCATTGGGCCGTGAGTTCCACGGTATCCATCTGGATAATCACATCATAGAAAAATCCCCTGGAGATCAGTCGGGTGACCACCCCCTCCATGGCAAAACAGGTATCCCGGGCCCCCCGATTATCCGTAAGAATTTCTTCGGGCCTCAGAGCCATGTGTCCATGGTCTGCCCGGGGACGATTGCCATTGTGCTGGATCATGGATGCCAGGGCCGGGGAGGCTGCGGGCAGGGTGTAAATATTTTTCATGCCGGTGAACTGGGCGGTGAAAGGTGAGTTGGGTTGTTCAAACAGCTCCTTGATCGTGCCGGTCTGTTCAATGGTGCCATCTCTGATGATGGCCCCGTTACTGGCCAGGAACAGCACATCAGAAAAATTGTGGGACACCATGACAAAGGTGGTGGAAAATTCCTGGTGAAGGGATTTGAGCAAATGTTTCAGATCATCCTGGAGCATGGGATCAAGGGCGGACAAGGGTTCATCCAGGAGCAGTATGTCCGGATTCAGTATCAGTGCCCGGGCCAGGGCTGTGCGTTGTTTTTCTCCACCGCTTAAGGTTTCCGGATATCGGGTCAAAAGGTGTGACAGGTTCATTTGATCCACCAATAGATCAAATCGCTTTGAAACGCTGGAGGGGGAAAGATCGTGGTACCGGATTCCGTAGAGAATATTTTGTTTCACCGTCATATGGGGAAACAACGCAAAGTCTTGATACACAATGCCCATGTTTCTTCGTTCCGGGGGAAGGGCGTTGATATCTTTATTATCTATGGAAATTCTGCCGGAGGTGATGTGCATTAAGCCCATGATAGCTTCTAAAAGTAAAGATTTCCCAGATCCTGTGGGGCCCAGAACAGCAAAGAAATCATTGGTGGGAATGGAAAGATCAATGTGCTTCAGGGAGAAGGTGGGTAGATCCAGACATACATCAGAAAGGGTGATCATCTGTCCCGCCTTTCCCTGGACAAAAGGCGCAGGGTGATAAAAAGCAGCAGGGAGATGAGGATGAGCCAGAAGGCCACGCATTGTGAATATTTCAGACCATAGGCGGTGAAGCGTTCGTAGATAAGCACCGGAGCTGTCATGGGGTGGTAGGCCACAATTACAACGGCTCCGAATTCACTGATGGCCCGGGCCGTACACATCACGGCTCCCAATATCATATGACGCCACACCATGGGAAAGGTGACCCTGAAAAAGGTGGCCCCCATGCCCGCACCCAGACTGCGGGAGGCATTTTCCAGGCGCACGGGAATATTTTCAAACCCGGATTTCAAGGTGTTGACGTAAAAAGGGGCTCCCACAAAGGTAAGTACCATGACAATGCCGGTGATGGAGCCCATGATCTCCACATTGAACATTGCCAGGAGCTTTCCCGGCAGGGTGTTTCTGCCAAACAGGCTTAAAATGGCAATACCGATGACCGGATGGGGAATCATGATAGGCAGATCCACCAACCCTTCAATGATGTTTTTGCCTTTAAAGGATTTCCGGGCCAGAAGATAAGCAAGGGGGGTACCAAACAAAATGGCCACAAGAGTGGCCATGAGGGCTGTGAAAATGCTTCGGCCCAGGGCCTCCTGAACGGTCTTTTCTTTGATGGTGAAGATGAGATCAGTGATTTCTGGGGTGGTAATCATCCTGCCCAATGGCAGGATGATCAAAAGAACCAAGGGAATGCTTAAAAGGATGGAAAAAAACCAGAATGAGTCTGATCCCCTGGTATGGGAAGGCAATTTTAATAACAACTTAATTTTTGACCTCGACAAGCCCCTGCAATGATCCTGGAAGGCTGGTCTTGATCTCATCGGTGGTTACCCGTGCAGGAATAAAGGGAGGTTGACCCATATCTTTGAGGATCTTGAGCCCGCCTGTAGGAGAGAGCAGGTAGTTAAGAAAGGCCTCTGCGGCTTCGGGGTTGGCACAGGATTTGATCATGCTGATGCCGTAGGTGCAGGATTGTCCTTTTTTGGTTTTCCAGGTTCCTGGTTTTTTACCGGTGACCTTTACCTCTGCCTGTTTGTAGAAAGGATCATATTTATAGTTGCCAAGGTTGATGTGATCGTTGAGCTTTACATATTTCAGCCCATGCTGCACAGCCACGGAGAGATATTCCCAAGCATAATCCATATTGCCGGTTTTTAAAAGATTCACCAGCTCCACGGATTTGGGGCGGATATTTTTCATGGGACGGTTGGCAAGGAGTTCTTCGTAAAGTCCCGGGATGTTGTAAAATTTTTCCGCCAACTGCAATACCATGAGACTTCTATATCCACAGGGATCCAGATTGGGATCAGAATGGCCCCAGACCACGCCTTTTTCCTTTAAAATTTTGTACCAATTTTCCGCTGAAACGGTGTCGCTGTGTTTGCTCTGGTCTGTGTAGCACAATACCAGTTGGTTGGTGGCAAAGCGGATGTTCCAGTCTGCAAAATCCGGCATGAGAGTGTTGTCTATGACCTTATAGTCGGCTGATGCCATGATGTCTGCGGGTTTCCCCACCTCTGAGATGAGTCTTGCCATTTTGGTGCTGCCGCCTGCTTCCCGGAGAACGTCAACTTCTGGGAATTGTGTTTCAAATGCTTTTTCCATGGCTGCAAAGGGCACAGAGAGGCTACCCGCATGGAAAATAATCAGCTTGCCGCTGGGGGCGGCATAAAGAGAGGCTGCCTGGAGTACCAACAGCAGGGAAAGAGTTATTTTAAAAAATAATGAGTTGATGGAACATTTTGATTTCATTGAAATCCCCTTTGATTCACCGTTTTATTGCGGGCATTAAGGCTATGGTTGTATGGATATTAATATGGGTAAATACTCACCTATTTAGTGGTCATATGGATTAAAGTCAAGAATGTTTTTTGGATTTAACGGTTTTTGGTAAGAGAATGACAGATATAAACTATAATTAACTTTTGAGGGGGAGGGGAGCAGGCTACGGCGTTAATGTTTTAACGGCTTTGCAATTACGGATTTGTCAGTGGGTGGCCAGGCCCTGAAATAATCAAGGCCTGGGCATTGAGTTAAAGAGCTACAGTTGTTCCCAGTCCCATGGTTTTTGCCTTTTCAAGGATAAGGGTTGCCACTGCCAGATCCTGCACCGCATTGCCCACGGATTTAAAAAAGGTGATGTCAGTGGGGGTCAACCTTCCTGGCTTTTTACCCGGTAGCAGCTCCCCCAGTTCTGCAATTATATGGTCTTTGGTGATGATGCCAGCAGTGATGGGCTGGATAAGATCTCCGGCTTCGGCGCAGCACCCGGCTTTTTGATCCACAAAGACCCGGGCTCGTTTCACCGTTTCTGAAGGCACTTCACACATATCCGACCGATAGGAACCCACGCCATTGATGTGGGTGCCCGCTGTGATCATGGCATCTTCAAACACCGGAGTTAATGAGGTGGTGGCTGTGCAGATCACCTGGGATGCGGCCAGGGCCGTGGCAGGGTCAGTCACTGAAACCTCAATGGATAATTTTTTTGCCATCTCTTTTGCAAATATTTGGGCATTCTGAGTGGATCGACTAATGACATGGGCAGTTTTAATGGGCCTCACCGCGCATACTGCCTCTAACTGGGTTCGTGCTTGGATGCCAGCCCCGATGATGGTTACGGTGTGGGCATCTTCAAGGGCCAGGAAATCCGTTGCCAGGCCACTGGCGGCCCCGGTGCGTATGGCTGTCAAGATTTCTCCATCCATGATGGCCAGGGGTTTTCCGGTTTCGGCATCCAGTATCTGCATCATGGCATGGATCAGCGGCAGGTTCTTCTGGGGGTTGTTCTCAAAAACAGTCACGGTTTTAAGACCGATGTGGTGATTTTTGGGAAGATACACCGGCATGAACAGTGCGGTTCCCCGGGCCTCTGGGATGGGCATTTGGGTTCTTAGCGGCACCTGCGCTTCATGGGAGGATAATTGGGTAAACGCCCCTTTCATGGCCTCAATGGCCGAAGCCATATCAAGACAGGTTGCTACTTCTTTTGCCGATAGAATTAGAATTTTGTTCGGGATCACATCGAACTCCTTTTGTAAATCATATAAATGAACCAATGCGTTTGCTTTGATGAAAGCAGAATCGATCGTGCTTTTCTTTTTCTTCTGTTGAAACCTCAAAACCCCATAGTTCCAGTTCTGATTTTAGCGCACCAAGATATTTTTTAATATCAAAAGCCTTTGTCTGCTGAATTAATGAAAAATCGAGATCCTCAGAGAAGCGGTCTAACTTATGCAGAATTCGCAATGCGCTCCCACCGTAAAAAGCAGCCTTTTCATAAAATTTTGACCTGTGCGGAGAATATTGTATTTAGAAGCAATATGTTATGAGGAGTATTTTGACAGTTCCTTGTGCTCAAACTTTTCAGGTAAATCAATCCTTTCCATTTACCAAGATTTTCATGCAAAGGTATTTTTAAAAAATTGGGGTCTGTAAATATTCCAGGGATCAAGCAGCGAGTCTTTCAGAACAAAAAAGTTCATTCCACTGATCGTTAAGCTGAACGGCCTTAAGAATGCCAAGAGATTTACTGTCAGATCTGCTCCAGCTCATCCCGTTGTGCTTTTGCCGTTCTCCCACAACCTGATTCACACCGCTTTCCACGCGCCCGCTTCCAATAACCTTTCAATTTGCAGTAAATCGGCCCGGTTTTTGGACTTTGCTTAATCAAATAGTTAGCCCGTTTGAGTGGGTGCAATTCAATAATTTAGATTTTTGCAAAATGGTGCCCTCAAAATCACCAATGTATAATTTGGATAAGTGCAACTTATTGATTTTATTGAGGGTGAGTTTTTTAAAAACCATTTTTATCATACAATTCTTCAAAATCTAAATTATGAGATTGCACCCCGTTTGAGTTATCAGTTGTAAAAAGGTCTTTTTTCAATGCTTTCAGGCAAAAATTATTTAAACTTTCATCTGATTGTAGAGCTTTTATCGCAAGAGTTTTGTGTAATTCCTTTCCGGGACGAAGAAGAAATTTGCCGGAGTATTCTTTGCCAGCGGTTGGAGAGGGTAGGGGTTTATCATCTTCTTTATATAGGGTAATGTTTTCTTCTACAATTTTGCAAAGTTTTTTGTAAACGATAGTTTCGTTATCACCATGGCAACCTCCGTAGAAAAGGCCAGGACAAGTTCCTATATAACATTGATCCTCTTCAGACCACTCAACAATTTTTAAATATTGGTCAGAATCTTTCATTTTTTTGACTCCTCTATCGCTTTTTTTACATCCTTTTCTTGATACTGCAAGGCATCGTCGCCCCCTTTGCCGGAAATCGTCACAGGTTTTCTCACCTTTGGATGGACAAAGTTGCGGTGACTGCCTTTCCCGCTCCGATTAACAAAACCGGCGCTCTTCAGTTCCTTCATGAGTTGTTTTATTTTTGGTGGCATGAAAAAATAGTACTATTCTGATACCAACATGTCAAATAATTATAATGAAATGGAAGGGCTAACGCTTGAGTAACCAGCCGGGCTATTGACTTACTGAAAACCACATTGTGGTTCCCGGTGTCGGGTAGCCGGGGGCTGTTTCCAGTCCCAAGCCCCCTAAGAACCCTACGTGAGACTTTCAGCTCACAGGGCTCAAGAATTGAAAAAGTCCACTGAAGAACCCGGCAGTTTAGAGAAATATCTAAACTGCCTTCTCGATACGTGCTTATAAACGATTTACCTTGATAGTATAGGATTTTCCATTTTTTTTATAGTCATATTAAATAGTTCTTGAATTTTGATGATTATTTTATATGAAAATGAAGTGTCCAAGTAGCCTCAGCAGAGCCCCCCCCCGATGGGTAATAGGAACCGGCCAATTGTGCCGTCTACGGTTCCGGCCGGGCCCATTGCCCATCGGGGGGGGGGGGGCGGCATAATGCCATTTTCAACATTCGTTGTGGCAGTGGTGACTGCCATGTATGTTTATAAGAAAGTCTCACCAACGTGCTGGAATTAAAAGATTTTCATTTTTCGTTGTGGCTGGTGGTTACAGCCATGTATGTTATATCATAATGAAGTATGATGAAAACTATTTCCCCAACAAATAAAGACATAAATATTTTTCAAGAAGTATTCATTGATCACTGCTCTTTATTTAAAGCATGCAAGTATGATGATCCTCAGTATACCATTCCAGTGCAAAAAATGCTTGATTGTGGAAAGGAAAGTGGTGGGTATGCTGAATATAGATGTGTTCATTGTGGTTTTGATGTATTTCGGGTGGGGTTTAGTTGTAAGAGCTGTTTTTGTTTGTCCTGTTTCCAAACTGTATGTTGATAAATTTGTAGCCCAAGTCAGTAAAATGCTTTATCCTGGTGTTGTTTACAGGCAGATAGTGCTGACAATGCCAAAACAGCTAAGACAGCCTTTTTACAGTGTCCGTCATAATGACGAGTTGTTATCAAGATTAATGAAAATAGGGCATCAATGCCTGGAGGAAGTTGTTTCTGTTGCTCTTCGTAAAAATGTAAA
>CAYSSE010000201.1:0-7225 GCA_964433355.1 uncultured Desulfocicer sp. | reverse complement strand
GCGCCGGACTCCAAATCCGGATGCTGGGGGTTCGACTCCCTCCTGACCTGCCATTCTTGTTTGTGGATTATGGTTTAATTGTTTGAATTTAAGATAGAAAATACAGCTCGTTGTGAGCTCAACGCTGTATTTAATCAGGAGCGCTATGGCACGGTTGCAAAAAAAGAAAGTATCATCGGAAAAGGCTCGAAAACGTGAGACATCTCCAGGAGTGCCAGCCAGCGAAAATAACAGTTCGGCAGTGCCTCCTGTCAAAGCGGTTCAGAAACGTGGGGATAGCCGTCCGGCAGTAGCCGCAGTTCCTTCAGATCCCAATTTCATTCAAAAAGGAATGGAGTTTTTAAGGGAGGTTCGTGTGGAATTAAAGAAGGTGACGTGGCCCTCGCGTAAGCAAACAGCTGGTTCCACCCTTGTGGTTATCATCCTGGTATTTATTCTTGGCGCGTTTCTCGGGTTGGTGGATATCAGTTTGTCCAAGCTTGTTCAGATTGTTCTGGCATAAGATAGGGAGTTGAAATTGTCTCTCAAATGGTATGTGGTTCATGTGTATTCAGGCTATGAGCAAAAAGTAAAACTGGCGCTGGAAGACCAGATTAAAAACGCAAGATGTTCTGAAAAATTTGGCGAAGTCCTGGTGCCCACAGAACATGTGGTTGAACTCGTCAACGGCAAGAAGAAAGAGTCTTCTCGGAAATTTTACCCCGGGTATATTCTGGTGAACATGGAGCTCAATGATGAAACCTGGCATATCGTTACATCCACAGCCAAGGTGACCGGGTTCCTGGGGGGCAAAAACAGACCTGCGCCCATCAGTGAAAAAGAAGCTGCCGATATTATCCAGCGCATGGAACTTGGGAAATCCAAACCCCAGCCTAAATATTTTTTCGAAATTGGAGATGATATCCGGGTGACCGATGGTCCTTTTGTTAATTTTAATGGAACCGTGGAAGAGGTCAATCCGGAAAAAGGCAAGGTGAAGGTGCTGGTCAGTATTTTTGGCCGGGCAACACCTGTGGAGCTGGATTTTGTCCAGGTGACAAAAGTATAAAACTTAGAAACATTAACGTGTGTGTCAGGAGTAAAGAAGATGGCAAAAAAAGTGATGGCGCAGATTAAACTTCAGGTTGTGGCAGGAAAAGCCAACCCCTCTCCGCCAATTGGTCCAGCTCTGGGTCAGCATGGTGTGAATATAATGGATTTTTGCAAGGCATTTAATGCCCGGACAGCCAACGATGCGGGCTCGATTATCCCGGTGGTTATTACCGTTTTTCAGGATAGAACATTTTCCTTTATAACCAAAACCCCGCCAGCTTCCATGCTGCTTCGAAAAGCGGCCAATATTGCCAAGGGCTCTGGTGAACCTAATCGTAATAAAGTAGGAACGGTCTCCCGGGATCAACTGGTGGAGATTGCAAATATAAAAATGGAAGATTTGAATGCCAATGATGTTGACTCTGCTGTTAATATTATTGCCGGAACCGCCAGAAGCATGGGGATAGAGGTTGTTTAACTGTTATTCAAGGAGTGAGTGATATAAGATGCCTAAGCATGGTAAAAAATATACGGAAGTAATGAAAAAGATCGACAGGCAAGCACGATATGATTTTGATAAAGCTATAGAGATCTCACTCTCTTCATCCTTTGCAAAATTTGACGAAACTGTTGATGTTGCAGTGAAGCTGGGTGTGGATCCAAGACATGCCGATCAAATGGTTCGAGGGACAGTGATTCTTCCCAACGGTCTGGGTAAAGAGGTTAAGGTTCTGGTGTTTGCCAAGGGTGAAAAAGAAAAAGAGGCCCTGGATGCAGGGGCTGATTTCATTGGCAACGAAGAGATTGTGGAAAAAATTAAAGGGGGATGGTTTGGATTTGACCGTGCCATTGCCACGCCCGATATGATGGGAACCGTGGGTAAGCTTGGCCGTGTGTTGGGGCCAAGAGGATTGATGCCCAATGCCAAAACCGGTACAGTTACCTTTGAGGTGGCCCGTGCCATTGAGGAGCTTAAATCAGGTAAAATTGATTTCAGAGTGGAAAAAGCAGGTATTATCCACGCTCCTGTGGGAAAAGCCTCCTTTGGTGTTGAAAAATTGGTTGAAAATGTCAAGGCTTTTATCCTAAAAATTGTGGCACTGAAGCCTGCTGCCAGCAAGGGAACCTACGTCCAGAATATCACCGTTTCCACCACCATGGGGCCTGGTGTCAAAATAGATCCTGTTTTAATTAAATAAAATTTTATTTGTGCTTTAATAAAAAAATAAATTACTGTTTGCCTGTCCAAGACAGTAGGTGCATAAAGCCTTGCTTTGTGTCTAATCGGCGATGCCGGCCTGCCGAGACAGCATTATGTTTTGGCACAGTTGGCACCCCTGAAAAAATTAACGTTTGGGAAGGAGGTGTTTGAATATTGAACTTATCTGAAAAAAAAGAATTGGTTGCGGGCTTGAATGCCAGATTGGCAGAAACCCAGATTATGCTGCTTGTGGATTACAAGGGGTTGGATGTTGAGGCCATGACCGCATTGCGGGTTGAACTTCGAAAAGAAGGCGCCAGCATGGAGGTTGTGAAAAATACATTGCTCTCCATGGCGGCCAAGGGAACTGACGTATCGGTACTTAACGATGCTTTCAAAGGCCCCAATGCCATAATCACCAGCAAGGATGATGCGGTTGCGCCTGCAAAAGTTCTGGTTAAATTTGCCAAGGACAATAAGAAACTTGAGATTAAGGCCGCTGCCATGAACGGCAAAGTGCTGTCCATGGATGAAATTGAAGCCCTGGCCACCATGCCTTCAAGAGAAATCATGCTTGCTACGGTTCTGTCCGCCATGAATGCAGTCCCCACTTCCATGGTTCGTGTCCTCAGTGGCGTTCCCTCAGCATTCTTAAATGTTGTAAATGCCATCAAAGAGCAGAAAGAAGCTGCTTAAAATTTTATTTAATTTTTGAAAATATATATATGTTAAAATACGCCTTGCGCGTTTTAAGGAGATAAACAATGGGTGATGTTACCAAAGAAGATGTTGTAGAATTCATAGCAAACATGACTGTTCTTGACCTTTCTGAGCTGGTGAAAGAACTTGAAGAAAAATTTGGTGTTTCTGCTGCTGCCCCAATGGCCATGGCCATGGCTGCTCCGGTTGCTGGAGAAGCAGCTGCCGAAGAGCAGACAGAGTTTGATGTGGTTCTTGAAGCTGCCGGTGACAAGAAGATTGCTGTCATTAAAGAAGTTCGTGCCATCACCGGTCTGGGTTTGAAAGAGGCCAAAGCCCTGGTTGACGGTGCCCCCAAGGCAGTCAAAGAGGGTATTGTCAAAGAAGAAGCTGAAAAAGTTAAAGAACAACTTGAAAGTGCTGGTGCACAGGTAACTGTGAAATAAAATGCCTGCTATGTAAGTATCTGAAAAAAATGTAATTTGCACTCACACGATGCGGAGGCAAGGTCTTTTAGACTCTGTCTCCGCTTTCACGGTTATAATAAACCATTATTTGGAGATACCATGACCGGGAGCCTTCTGGCACACAAGCGCATCAGAAAAGAGTTTGGAAGTAAGAGCAGGGTCGTTGAAATTCCGGATCTCATCGGAATGCAGCGCACCTCCTTTGAACGTTTTCTACAAAGAGATGTCCTTCCTGAAAACAGAGAGGACACAGGAATACATTCGGTATTTAAATCCGTTTTTCCCATTAAGGATTTTACCGGAACCTCTTCCCTTGAGTATGTGTCCTATTCCTTTGGTGAGATAAAACACTCCATCCAGGAGTGTATCAGCAGAGGCATGACCTACGAAATTCCCGTGAATATCCGGGTTAGACTTGCTGTCTATGATGTTGATAAAGAGGCGGGTGTTACCACCATCCGGGACATCAAAGAGCAGGAAATATATTTTGGAACCATCCCGTTGATGACCCGACGTGGAACCTTTATTATCAACGGAACAGAGCGCGCTGTTGTCAGTCAGCTTCACAGATCTTCCGGTGTTTTTTTTGATCATGACAAAGGGAAAAATCATTCATCGGGTAAAATCGTTTATACGGCACGGATTATTCCTGTCCGGGGCTCCTGGATTGATATGGAGATTGACCCCAAGGATATTGTCAATATCCGCATTGACCGTCGCCGGAAATTTCCAGTGACCATTCTTTTTAAAGCCTTTGGATATACCAACGAAGATATTTTAAGCTTTTTTTATGAAAAAGAAAAAATTATCCTCAAGGAGGGTCTTTTTTTCAAGGAGTTTATTCCCCAGCATCTGAAACGTCAGCGGGCAAGTTATGATGTGCTTGTGCCGGGGACGGATGAAATAGCGGTGAAAAAGGGAAGACTCTTTACCCAGCGCAGCTTGAAACAGCTTCAGACTGCCGGGCTTGAGTACATTCCCATTGCCCAGGAAGAACTCTATGGCAAGGGCTTTGCCGAGGCCATTGTGAACCCCATGACCGACGAGCAGATTGTCCGGGCAGGGGATCTCATTGATCAGGAGATTCTTGATACAATAACTCAACTGGGTCGGGACACCTTTCGTATTCTCTATGTGGATTCCTATAGTTCTGATTCCATGAGAAAAACCCTTTCCGTTGATAAGGTTACCTCCCGATCCGAAGCATTGATAGAGATCTACCGCCGCCTCAGACCGGGGAACCCCGCCACCCCTGAAGTGGCCCAGGATTTTATTGATCATCTGTTTTTCAAGTCTGCCTACTATGATCTGTCTGATGTGGGGCGCTTGAAGATGAATCACCGCCTGGGAGTGAACACCGGGATTCAGGTAAAAACTCTCAGAAAAGAAGATATTCTGCTCACCGCTTATACCCTGGCGGAACTCAAGGATACCCAGGGTGCTGTGGATGACATTGACCATTTGGGTAATCGTCGGGTGCGGGCCGTGGGAGAATTGCTTGAGAACCAGTATCGCATTGGGCTGGTGCGCATGGAACGGGCCATTAAAGAACGCATGAGCATGCAGGAAGTGGATGCCATGATGCCCCATGATCTGGTGAATCCAAAGCCGGTTTCCGCTGTTGTGCGAGAATTTTTTGGCACAAGTCAGCTTTCCCAGTTTATGGATCAGACCAACCCCCTCTCTGAAACCACCCATAAACGCCGTCTCAGCGCCCTGGGACCGGGGGGATTGACCCGGGAAAGGGCAGGCTTTGAGGTTAGGGATGTACACCCCTCCCATTATGGTCGGATCTGTCCCATTGAAACCCCTGAAGGACCCAACATTGGTCTGATTGTTTCCCTTTGTACCTATGCCCGGGTGAATCGGTTCGGGTTTGTGGAAACTCCCTACCGCATTGCCGGTGATGGCAAGGCAACCCGGGAGATCAGGCATTTGTCCGCCTTTGAAGAAAAGCAGCATCCCATTGCCCAGGCCAATGCCGTCATTGACGAGGATGGCCGGTTTCTAAGGGACGAGGTTACCTGCCGGGTGGAGGGTAACTTTGAAATGGTGGATAAGGATGAAATCCAGTTCATGGATGTGTCTCCCAATCAGTTGGTGTCAGTTTCTGCCTCTCTTATTCCTTTTCTTGAAAATGATGATGCCAACCGGGCTCTCATGGGTTCCAACATGCAGCGCCAGGCAGTCCCTTTGATCCAGAGTGAGGCCCCCCTGGTGGGGACCGGTATTGAGGGGGTTGTTGCCAGGGATTCCGGTGTTTCCATTGTTGCTGATGAAGCCGGTGAAGTGGTGGATGTGGATGCCAAGCGCATTGTCATTAAAAATATGGATGCCGATGATAAGGACGCCTCCAATTTGGTTTCCATCTACACCTGCTCCAAATTTGTCCGATCCAATCAGAACACCTGTTTTAACCATCGTCCCATTGTTCAAAGGGGGGAGAAGGTTAAAAAAAATCAGGTTCTTGCCGATGGCCCCTCCACCAACCTTGGTGAACTGGCCCTGGGAAAAAATGTGGTTGTGGCGTTCATGCCCTGGGGGGGATACAACTATGAGGATTCAATTCTGGTCAGCGAGCGGCTGGTGAAAGACGCCGTTTACACCTCTGTCCACATTGACGAGTTTGAGGTGGTGGCAAGGGATACCAAGCTTGGTAAAGAAGAGATCACCCGGGATATTCCCAATGTGGGTGAAGATGCCTTAAAAGATCTGGATGAGAGTGGGATTATCCGCCTGGGTGCCGAGGTTAGACCTGGTGATATTCTGGTGGGAAAGGTGACTCCCAAAGGGGAAACCCAGCTTTCACCGGAGGAAAAATTGCTCCGGGCTATTTTTGGTGAAAAAGCCGGAGATGTGAAAGATACCTCTCTCCGGGTGCCACCGGGTGTAGAAGGTATTGTCATTGATGCCAAGGTCTTTTCCCGTAGGGGGATGCCCAAGGATGATCGCACCCGGAACATTGAAGATTATGAAATTGAAAGCCTGGAAAAAAACAGGGATGATGAAATCAACATCATCACGGAATATGTCTGGGAACGACTTGAGGCAATTCTGGCCGGTCACACGACATCCACCCATTTAAAACGGGGTAAACGGGTTCTCATACCATCGGGTACGCCAGTGACGTCCGGCACATTGAAGGGGCTGTCTGTTTCAGATCTCATGGCTCTGGCCGTCGATGATCCTAATGTTACAGAAATGGCCCAGAATATTCTGGAGCGGGCTGAAAAGCAGATCCAGGATTCCAGAGATCATTTTAACCGTCAGGTGAATCGATTTGAAAAAGGGGATGATCTGCCTCCGGGTGTGTTAAAACTCATTAAGATAAATGTGGCCAAGAAGCGGGTGCTTTCTGTGGGGGATAAAATGGCGGGCCGCCATGGAAACAAGGGGGTTGTGTCACGGATTCTTCCCATTGAAGATTTGCCCTATTTTGAAGATGGTCGCACCGTGGACATGGTGCTCAATCCCCTTGGGGTGCCATCCAGAATGAACGTGGGACAGATTCTTGAAATTCACCTCGGGTGTGCTGCCAGGGGCTTGGGGCGACAGATCGAAGACCTCATCGAGGAGAAAAAACACGATGAACTCAAGAAGAGGTTGAAACGGATATTTACCACACCGCCGTTGAAAAAGAAGGTCACCGGGGTGGAAGATATTAAAGATTTTGATTTTGAAACCCATTATACCCTGGATACCCCCATGCCGCCACTGGTACATGAAGATGAAAAAGCCTTCATCAAGACCATTGATGAGATGGATGACCGAGCCCTGGTGCAGTTTTCTAATTATTACAAAAACGGTGTACACATGGCCACGCCGG
>CAYSSE010000200.1:0-7257 GCA_964433355.1 uncultured Desulfocicer sp. | reverse complement strand
GATATCATTTGGCTCCGCGTCTACGACCCAATATTCGTTGTGTCCAGCAGGACATACCCGTTATAGGAAACTCCGTTTAAATATCTGTAATCATAAGAGTTAAATTTTTTATTGTGCTATGTAGTTACTGCCATATTTGTCATAAAAAACCATTTTTTGCCAGCAGTTCCATACTCAATCCCCCGCTGGTGGACTTTGCCTTGGGAATGGCACCCGTTTGCAGAAATCGTTTTACGTATTTTCCCAGTATGTCAGTTTCAATGTTGACCATATCCCCCACTCGCATGTAAGCAATGGTTGTAATCTGTGCAGTATGGGGAATAATGCTCAATTCAAAGGCATTATCCATGACTCGATTAATGGTAAGGCTGATTCCTTCAATGGCTACGGAGCCCTTTTCAATCATCTCCCCGGCAAGTGCATCAGATACGCCAATGGTCAAAATCACGGCATTGCTCAACTTCTGAATGGACAAAATAGTGCCGGTACCGTCAATGTGGCCTGAAACCAAGTGTCCATCCAGGCGGTCAGACAGCCTGAGTGCTCTTTCAAGATTCACCCGGCTGCCCGGTGTTTTTTTTTGAAAGGTAGTTCTGGCAACAGTCTCTGGTGCCATATCCACGGAAAAACTGTTTTTATGTAGGGTAACCGCAGTAAGACACGCACCGTTCACGGCAATGGAATCACCGATTTTGCACTGGGAAAGATCCATGCCCGTTTCAATGGTCAAAACTTTTCCCAGGCCATGGGTTTTAATCCCCGAAATGGCTCCCACGGCTTCAATAATGCCTGTAAACATGGCTTCTCCCCGGTTTTATCAAATCCCCTGCCAAAAAATGGACAAGATTAAGTTTACTTTATCAGATTTCAACTATCCGCCAAGGAGTCCCCTTCTGAATCTCTGATTCAGTGGCGGAGGAATTGGCACTACTGGCTTATTGTTGTTTGGTTTCTGCATATTAATCCACACTGAATTTCATGAATTTCCAGGCATACTTCAGATCCCCTTAAAAGTAATTGACACTTTGTTGAAGAAATTTCCAGAAACTAAGGGAATGCTGTTACAAAGTGTCAACCAGTAAATGAAGGCTACCAATTTTCACAATCAAAACTCTCACAAAATGGTACCATGATCTTTATGGGCCATGTCACCCGGGCTAAGTGAACAAAATAAAATCAGACTCGTCGCTATTTAAGATAACCTTGGATCAGAATGTCATCATCAAACGGCACCATGTCAACCCGTTTCAAGGAAAAAGAATCTTTCATCAAGGCAGGTCCCCGTCCTCGACACACGGGAATACCGTCATCTCCCCCCAATATCTTGGGGGCCAGAAAAAACATCACTTTGTTCACCACCCCTGCTGCCAGGGCCGATCCAATCACGGTGCCACCACCCTCAATGAGAAGACTCATGATATCCATCTCCCCAAGGGCTTCCATGACCGCAGTAAGATCCAGCCCCCCAGAACCGGGACACTGGGACACGGCCACCACAGTGACACCCTTGTCTTCAAGCATTTTTCGTTTATGGGAAGGAGCATCCGGGGCGGTCATTACAATGGTGTCTGCATTGGACGGGCCAGTGATAACAAGCGCATTGGGATCAATTGAGAGGTGAGAGTCCAGGATGATTCGGCGGGGGTCACGGGTCTCCCTGCCCTCCACCCGGGAGGTCAGGGAAGGATTATCTGCTTTCAGGGTACCCGATCCAATGAGAATGGCATCTACATAGTGGCGCAGGAGGTGGACATGAGCCCGGGATTTTTCATTGGTAATCCAGCGGGAGTCACCGGTGCGGGTGGCAATGCGGCCATCCAGGGTTGAAGCGCATTTAAGTATCACAAAGGGGTGTTTCTGATTTTTCACATACCAGATGAAATCTTCAATCAGGGTTTCTCCGGCCCTTTGGCACACCCCGGTTTCAACAGCAATACCCTTTTCCCTTAAAAATGCAATTCCTCCCCCTTTGACAAAGGGATTGGGATCTACGACGGAGATAATCACCCGATTTATACCGGCATCAATAATTTTACGGGTACACGGTGGGGTTTTGCCAAAATGGTTACAGGGCTCCAGGGTCACATAAATTTCTGCTCCCCGGGCCTGATCTCCGGCATTGTTGATGGCGTTGACCTCTGCGTGGGCAAGACCGGGCCCTTTGTGCCACCCCTCTCCCACGATGCGGCCCTCTTTTACCACCACTGCCCCCACCATGGGATTGGGGGAGGTAAATCCCCGCCCCTTCTCAGCCAGAGCAATGGCCTGGGTCATATAGGCTTCTTTATTTTTCAATTCAGATCGTCCGCTTTGTCCTTGCCGGGCGTCAGGCGTTTTAATTCATTGATAAAGTCATCGACATCCTTAAATTCCCGGTACACCGAAGCAAACCGAACATAGGCCACATCATCCATGGCATGGAGACGTTTCATTATCTTTTCCCCCAGTTCCCGGGAGGCCACCTCTTTTTCGTTATTCTCCCGCAGGTCCCGTTCAATGTCGTCAACCACCCCTTCCATCTGATCAATGGAGATGGTGCGTTTTTCACAGGCCTTTTGGATACCAGTCAAAATTTTACGTCGCACAAAATTTTCCCGACGTCCATCTTTTTTGATGATCATCACCGGAACATCTTCCACCTTTTCATAGGTGGTGAAACGGCGGAGACACGCCTGGCACTCCCGACGTCTGCGAATTTCAAGTTCTGTTCGACTCAACCGGGAATCAATGACCCTGCTGTCCAATTTTCCACAATAGGGACACTTCATTTCAAAACCTCACATTGTTGTATGCCGGTGGTATAGGTGGCACACGTTTTAGTTTGTTGACAAGTATCTGTTCAGCAGCACCCCATCTTCACCCGTTCAGACCTTCTCGAATAGCAATCGTATGCTTTGAAGTCCTGACTGGGCGATGGGGGCAAGGGTAGGCAGATACTGAGCAATGGTTTTCCCCATCCTGGGGGGCTATCTGAATAGTTACGTTGGCAATTGAACCAGCTCAATTCCCGCCTGGCTGAACATTTCAAGGGACATGGCATCATTGTAACTGTGGCGGTAGTACACCATGACAATTCCGGCATTAATAATCATTTTCGAACAGATTGAGCAAGGTTGATGGGTACAGTAAAGGGTGGCATCTTTCACAGAAATTCCGTGATAGGCCGCCTGAATAATGGCATTTTGTTCGGCATGAACCCCACGGCACAGTTCATGTTTTTCCCCGGAGGGCACATTGAGTTTTGCCCGGAGACACCCGGTCTGGTCACAATGGGCAATACCGGTGGGTGCTCCGTTATAGCCACTGCATAAAATTCGCTTATCCTTGACCAGTACAGCCCCCACCCGCCGACGGACACAGGTGGCACGGGTGGATACGAGATCCGCAATGCCCATAAAATAGGCATGCCAGGAAGGCCGAGGTGTTATAAGCTTTTCCATGTTCACCGATCTCTATACAGGGGAAATTGCTGACACAACTCCAGCACCCTGGGTTTAACTGTCTGGGGATCCACCTGGCCGTCAAGCACATCGCAGATACACTGGGCCACTATTTTCATCTCTTCTTTTCCCATGCCCCGGGAGGTGATCAAAGGGGTTCCCATGCGAACACCACTTGTGATCATGGGACCTCTTGGGTCATTGGGGATGGCGTTTTTATTCACGGTGATACCGGCCATCCCGAG
This sequence comes from uncultured Desulfocicer sp., assembly GCA_964433355.1. Classification (GTDB taxonomy): domain Bacteria; phylum Desulfobacterota; class Desulfobacteria; order Desulfobacterales; family Desulfobacteraceae; genus Desulfocicer. The sequence continues at coordinate 3,572 of CAYSSE010000200.1, read as the reverse complement.
CTTATTTTCCGCATCTTTTCCGGAAATATTTTTATTGGTGAGATCCAGCAGCATGAGATGATTATCCGTTCCACCGGACACCAATTGAACAGTGTGTGCCATTAATGTCTCGGACAGCACTGCGGCATTTTCCACCACTTTCTGCTGATAGACCTTAAAGGCCGGATCAAGGGCCTCTTTAAAAGCCACTGCCTTGGCCGCGATGATGTGCATCAGGGGGCCTCCCTGGATACCGGGGAAAATCTGGCTGTTAATTTTGGCTCCCAAAGTTTCCCGGCAAAGGATCAAGCCCCCCCGGGGTCCCCTCAGTGTTTTGTGGGTGGTGGAGGTAACCACATCGGCAAAGGGCACAGGGGATGGGTGCAACCCTGCTGCCACAAGGCCAGCAATGTGGGCCATGTCCACCATGAACAGGGCATTGTGATCCGCAGCAATCTGAGCAAATCCTTTAAAATCAAGAATTCTGGGATAAGCACTGGCACCGGCCACAATCAGGCGGGGTTTGTGTTTTGCCGCAAGGGCTTCCACTTCATTGAGATCAATGCGCTGGGTGGTGGCACAGAGTCCGTAATGAACGAAGTTGAACAACCGTCCAGAAAAACTCACCGGGCTGCCATGGGTCAGATGTCCGCCATGGGAAAGATCCATGGCCAGAACCGTGTCACCGGGGTTGAGCAGTGCAAAATAAGCCGCCATGTTTGCCCCGGAACCGGAGTGGGGCTGGACATTGGCATGCTCTGTACCAAAAAGGGATTTGGCTCGCTCAATGGCAAGGGTCTCGGCCCTGTCAACATTTACACACCCACCGTAATATCTTTTTGTCGGATAGCCTTCAGCATATTTATTGGTCAGGACAGATCCCTGGGCTTCCATGACGGCACGACTTGCAGTGTTTTCTGAAGCAATAAGCTCCAGCCCCTGCTCTTGACGCAACAGTTCATCTGCTATTATCCCGGCCACATCGGAATCAACTGCTTCAATGCAGGACATCATTACTCTCCATTTCTTCACAATTCTTTTTATAAAAAAAGTCCCGGCAAATCAAGGGAGACTTTCAAGCTTCAATAGTGTTCCCAAATTTTTAGAAGGGTATGTTATTCCGGAACCATTCCTCAGCCGGATAATGCACCCATGTCCATTTCCACCCTTAATCAGCCATTATAACATACATGGCTGTAATAAGTACCCACACATATGTTTTTCGGTATTCCACAGCCATATATCATTGATATTTATGGGTTTTATTTTGAGGAATATATGCCCGGGTACTTACCAGCCACAACGAATATTAAAAATAATATCATGCCGCCCCCGGGGAGGGGTAATGGAAGCGACCCGGAACTGTTAGACAGCCCAATTGGTCTGTTCCATTACCCCTCCCCGGGGGCTCTGCTGAGGCTACTTGGACACTTCATTTTCATATAAAAAACCCAGGGGTCAGGAAAATTTGCATAACACGCTGTTAAAAACTCATAATCCTGTCCAGGTGCCGTCCCCCCTCAAAGGGGGTTTCAAGCCATTCCCGGACCAGTTCACATGCAAGGACATCCCCCACCAGTCGGCCTCCCATCACAAGGATGTTGGAGTCATTGTGGCAGCGGCTCATGCGGACAGAAAAGATATCACTGCAAAGGGCTGCTCTGACGTTGGAAAATCGATTGGCCACCATGGACATGCCAAGGCCGGTGCCGCAAAGCAGGATACCCCGGGTATGGATGTTATCCGATATGGCCTGGGCCACTTTTTTCCCAACGTCTGCATAGTTCATGGAGGTTTCATCATGGGTACCGGCATCCTCGACTTCCAGGCCCAGCTCCCCGAGAAATTTTTTCAACTTCTCTTTGAGCTTAAATGCGGCGTGGTCGCTGCCAATAATGATAACATCTTTTTTATCACCCTTTTGCAGGGAAGTGTTATCTGCCGCACTCATGATTTTCCCTCAACATAGGCTATAATATCCTGTACTGTCAGCATTTTTTCAGCATCATCATCATCAATTTCCATGTCAAAGGCCTCTTCCATGGACATGATCAGCTCAACCAGAGCCAGGGAGTCGGCACCAAGATCATCCACAAGAGATGCTTCAGAAACCACATCTTCAAGGTCAATGCCGGAAAGCTTTTCTGCTATTATCTTCTTTACTTTTATTGCAACACTCATGGGGTCAGATCCCTCTCCTTGTTTCCTGGGGGGTGATGAAAAAACGACAACACCGCAACTTCAAATTATTCTTCAACCTCAACAGGCTTAACATTTTTGTCTTTGTAAGCACCACACTCAGGGCATGCTGTGTGAGGAAGCTTGGCTTCCTGGCATTCAGGGCACACTGAAATGGTGGGAACCGCTACTTTCTGGTGGGTACGTCTTTTTCGGCCTCGACTCTTGGATGATTTTTGCTTGGGGACTGCCATATTGTATTCTCCTAACTATCTAATTTGTCTAAAAATTCATATAATATACCATTGTCATAGTAAACAAAAATATTTAAATCAAATCCATTGAATTGTCAAGGAAATAATCATTCCCCTTGATTCCAACTTGCCCAAAGCCCCCCTGTTGTGATAGAAAAATGCGGCGTGGTCATACGAATAGACGGGTTCAGATTTTAAAAAACAGACATGTCGGCCCACCGACACAACAAATAAGGACGAAGACACAATGGACACAATCATCACACGCTTTCCCCCCAGCCCCACGGGCTATCTGCATATCGGTGGGGCCCGCACGGCCCTTTTTAACTGGCTTTACACCCGGAAAACCGGTGGTAAATTTGTTTTGAGAATCGAAGACACCGACCAGGCCCGCTCCACCAAAGAATCTGTGAATGCCATCTTTGAATCCCTTGAATGGCTGGGAATTGACTGGGACGAGGGCCCCTTTTTCCAGACCCAGCGCTATGATATTTATAAGGAATACATCCAGAAACTTGTGGATTCCGGCCATGCCTATTATTGCAGCTGTACCTCCCAGGAGGTGGATGCCATGAGAGACGAGGCAAAGGCTGCTGGGAAAAAACCCATGTACAACGGAAAATGCCGGGAAAAAAATCTCACACCCGGACCCGGCATGGTGGTACGAATCAAAGCCCCCACAGCCGGTGCCACCGTTGTGGAAGACGTTGTAAAGGGCAACACTGCCTTTCCCAACAGTGAACTGGATGATTTTATCATCCAGAGAAGTGATGGCAGCCCCATGTACAATCTGGCCGTGGTGGTGGATGACCTCACCATGGGCATCAATACCATCATCCGGGGGGATGACCACCTGGTGAATACCCCCAAACAAATTCTGATTTACAAGGCATTGGGTGCAGACCTACCCCTGTTTGCCCATGTGCCCATGGTGCTGGGATCGGACAAGGCCCGATTGAGCAAGCGCCACGGAGCCATGTCTGTCAGTGAATACCGTGACATGGGATTCCTGCCCGATGCTATGCTCAACTATTTGGTAAGATTGGGATGGTCCTTCGGGGACCAGGAATTTTTTACCCGGAAAGATCTCATCGAAAAATTTTCCCTGGACCACATTGGCAAATCGCCGTCCATGTTTGACATGGATAAGCTCACCGCCCT
>CAYSSE010000199.1:0-7267 GCA_964433355.1 uncultured Desulfocicer sp. | reverse complement strand
GCAGGGCAAAAATTGCCATGATTCCAGACGAGCTTGCCGCCAAAGAGCAGGATATCTTAAATAAATATAGCATTCGCATTAAGGTCTCACTGGCTGCGGTCATGGCCATATCCACCCCGGCGGTGAAGGTGTTTTTCAATGCTGTGAGCGGAAGACAAAAAAAAGAGATTTCCTTTATTTATAATCCCGTCACTAAATTAATGGATCCCCTGGTGTGTGCCACTTGCGGGCAAAGCATGTATCGCGTTGCATTTTCTGAGAGGCTTGAGCTTGTCTGTTCCCGCCTTGTCTGTGAAGAAAAATAGAAGAGACTATTCCATACCGTGCCCAAATAAGGTATAAAGGCACTATGAAAATTCCCAAAAGAATACAACCTTTGATTGATGACGGCTTGGTGGATGAAGTGATCTGCCAGCTAATGAGCGGCAAAGAAGCCGTTATATATGTAGTGCGCTGCGGTGCCGAACTCCGCTGCGCCAAGGTATACAAAGAAGCGGATCGGCGCAGCTTTAAGCAAGCCGTCCAATACCAGGAAGGCCGTAAAGTGCGTAACAGTCGCCGAGCCCGGGCCATGGAAAAACATTCCAAGTTCGGCCGTAACCAGCAGGAAGAGATCTGGCAGACGGCCGAATTCGATGCCCTCCATCGCCTGGCCGATGCCGGTGTGAGAGTCCCTAAGCCCTATGGCTGCTTTAGCGGAGTCCTGCTGATGGAGTTGATCACAAATGAAGAAGGTGAGGTCGCCCCCCGCCTGAGCGATATATCCATGTCCGCCGAAGAAGCGCTCAAAGACCATGCCGTGGTCATGAAATACGTGATGCGCATGCTCTGTACCGGTCTGGTTCACGGCGACCTGTCAGAATTTAACGTGCTGTTGGGCCCCCTGGGTCCAGTGGTCATCGACCTGCCCCAGGCTGTGGATGCCACGGCCAACAACCATGCCGAAAAAATGATGGAGCGAGACGTTGACAACATGACCGCCTACTACGCCCGATTTGCCCCCCAACTCAAGGAGAGTCAATATGCCAAGGAGATCTGGGCCCTCTACGATAGTGGGGAATTAAACCCTGAGCAAGAACTCACCGGCCTTTTTGAAGACACCACCCCGACAGCTGATGTGGAGGCAGTGCTGGAAGAGATCCAAGAGGCCCTGGCCGAAGAGCAGGAACGCCAGCGCAGGATGGCTACGCTTTATTAATGATCCAGGGGGCGATCGATTGAACCCGATGGCCCTCCTGGGTTTTTTTACATATTTTCAAGATAACTGTCTTTATACTTTCGGCCAAGTGCATCGGGGGTATACACCTTTTAAATCATCACCTTTCAGTGGAGATCAGAGCAGAAAACAGGCGGCAAAATGAGCCGGATGGATTTCTCGTAACTCAGGGGACTTCTGGGTGCACATATCCTGACGTAGGGGACAGCGGGTGTGGAAACGGCACCCCGGCGGCGGGTCTATGGGGCTTGGTACATCTCCCTGCAAGATAATGGCACGGCTTTCATAGTCCGGATCCGGCATGGGAGAAGCGGACAGCAGGGCCTGGGTATAAGGGTGAAGGGGGGTGGCATAGAGGGTGTCGGCATGGGTATACTCCACAATTTTCCCAAGATACATCACCGCCACTCTATCACTCATGAACTCCACCACATGGAGATCATGGGAAATGAACAGGTAGGTAAACCCGAAGGTTTCCTGAAGGTCTTTCAACAGGTTGATCACCTGGGCCTGGATGGAAACATCCAGGGCCGAGACCGCTTCATCGCAGACGATAAATTCCGGTTCCAGTGCAAGAGCCCTTGCCACACCGATGCGCTGGCGCTGGCCCCCGGAAAACTGGTGGGGATAGCGGCGCATGTGTTCCTTTCCCAGCCCAACGGTTTCCAGAATTTCCCTGACGCGATTTTTCCGCTCTTTGCCGGTGTACATGCCATGAATCTTCATGGGTTCACCAATAATACTGCCCACCGTTTTTCTCGGGTTCAGTGAGGAGAATGGATCCTGGAATATTATCTGCATCTTTTTCCGCAACGGCCGCATCTCATCACTGGTGTAATCCTGAATCTCCTGTCCCTTGAAGAGAATTTTTCCGGATGTGGGTTCCTCCAGTTTCAAAAGGGTTTTCCCCAGCGTGGACTTGCCGCAGCCGGATTCCCCCACCAAGCCAAGCGTCTCCCCTTTGAAAATGGTGAGACTCACATCATCCACCGCTTTGACAGCGGCGACCTCTTTTAAAAATATCCCCCCGAGGATGGGGTAGTATTTAACAAGGTTCTGTATCTCAACCAGGGGGGTGTTCTCTTTTTTTTCAGGCATATTTCAGGCACCGTACCATATGATTGTTGCCAGCGGAATAAATACCGGGTTCTGTTACCGTGCACTCAGACATCACGTCTGGACACCGGTTGGAAAAGGCGCATCCCCGGGGCAGATTGAACAAAGAAGGCACCGTCCCCTCAATGGTGATGAGCCGGGATTTTGTTTTTTTCATTCCGTAAACAGGAATGGACTGCATGAGTCCCACGGTGTAGGGATGGGCAGGGGATGAAAACAGCGACCGCACATCGGCATATTCCACAATCCTGCCGGCATACATGACGGCCACATGCTGGGCCATTTTGGCGATCACCCCAAGATCATGGGTGATAAATAAAATAGCGGCACCTGTTTCAGACTTCAGGCCATTCATCAAGTCCAGAATCTGCGCCTGGATGGTGACATCCAGTGCCGTGGTGGGTTCATCGGCAATCATCAGCCGGGGGGTGCAGGCAAGGGCCATGGCAATGATCACCCGCTGCCGCATCCCGCCACTCATCTGGTGGGGATAGTCATCCAGCCGGCTTTCTGGGGCAGGAATTCCCACACGCTGGAACATTTCGATCACCCGTTTGCGTACTTCCTGTTTTGAAAGCCGCTTGTGAAGGTGTATCACCTCCCCCACCTGATCTCCCACGGTGAAAACCGGATTCAAAGCAGTCATGGGCTCCTGGAAAATCATGCTGATACGATTGCCCCGGATGGTTCTCATCTGGCGCTCTGATGCCTTGACCAGATCCTGGCCGTCAAACAGAATAGACCCTCCTACGATTTTACCCGGTGGCTCGGGGATCAGACGCATTATGGAATGGGCGGTGACACTCTTACCGCAGCCGGACTCCCCCACCAAACCCAGGGTGGCACCCGGAGCAATGGTAAAGGAGACATTGTCCACGGCCTTGGCAATGCGGTCCCGGACAAAAAACTGGGTCTTGAGATTCTTTATTTCCAGAAGCGTTTCGTTCATCATAGTTAATCCCTCAACCGGGGGTCCAGGGCATCCCTGAGACCGTCACCAAACAAATTGAACCCCAGTACGGCAAATAAAATGGCAAGGCCCGGCAATGTCATGACCCAGGGTGCCCGGAGAATCAACGACCGGCTCTGGGCAATCATGGCCCCCCATTCCGGGGAGGGCGGCTGGGCTCCCAGCCCCAGAAAACTCAAGGCGGCGGCGTCAAGTATGGCACTGGCAAAACTCAGGGTGGTCTGGACGATGAGCGGCCCCAGGCAGTTGGGCAGGATGGCAAGGAAAATGATTCGCCAATGCCGGGCACCCACGGCTCTTGCTGCCACCACGTAATCCTTTTCCGCCTCTTCGATGACACTTCCCCTGACGATCCTTGCAAATCGAGGCACATAGGTGATACCGATGGCGATCATGGCGTTGGTCAGGCTGGGGCCAAGATAGGCCACAATGACAATGGCAAGCAGAATATAGGGAAACGAGAGAATAATATCCATTAATCGCATGATAATATTGTCCAGACGACCTTTTTTATATCCTGACACCGAACCGATGAGGGTTCCCACAAAAAAGGCCAGCCCCACGCTGACCACGGACACCATCAAAGAGATGCGGGCGCCGAACACCAGTCGAGACAGGATATCACGGCCCAGATCATCAGTGCCCAGAACATGTTCCCATGTGCCGGTTTCATGCCACACCGGCGGTTTGAGCTGATCGTACAGTGAGGTGTCCAGGGGATCATAGGGACTCAGCTGGGGGGCAAAAATCGCAGCCAGCACAAAGATGATAACGATTACCAGGCCGGCAATGGCGATTTTATTCCGCCACAGCTGGCTGAGCTGCTCGAGCATGGGATGACGGTCCAGAGGGTCTTTGAGGGTAATTTCTTTTGTCATAACCGCAACACCTTATTTCACGCTGATTTTGGGGTTAATGACGGCATAGAGAAGATCCACCGCCAGGTTGATGACAATAAAAATGGTGGCGATAATCAAAGTGCCGCCCTGGATCACCATGTAATCCCGCTTCATCACTGCCTCGTACATCCATTTCCCCACACCGGGCCAGGCAAAAATGGTCTCGGTGAGGATGGCCCCGCACAACAGCACCCCGAACTGGAGGCCAATGGTGGTGACCACGGGGATGAGGGCGTTTCTCAGGGCATGCTTATAGACCACTTTGAATTTTGACAGGCCCTTGGCTTTGGCTGTCTTGATATAATCCTGACGAAGCACTTCCAGCATGCTGGAGCGGGTCATGCGTGCGATGATGGCGGTGGGAATGGTACTCAGGGTGACAGCCGGCATGATCAGATGCCAGATTGAATCCTTCAATGCCCCCCAGTTTTGCGTCAGTATGCTGTCCAGAACATAGAAATTGGTGATAACGTCCAGATTGGTCATGATGGAGAGCCTCCCGGAGATGGGAAGCCAGCCAAGGTTCACGGAAAAGATCAGCATGAGTACCAGCCCCAGCCAGAAAACGGGCATGCTCACCCCGGTGAGCGCGGCCAGCATGCTCAGGTAGTCAAACACAGAGTACTGACGTGTGGCAGAAATAATTCCCAGAATCACGCCGACAAAGCAACTGATGAACAGGGCGCACAGGGACAGCTCCATGGTGGCGGGGAATCGATGTTTAATCTCCACCCACACCTTCTGCCGGGTAAAGATGGTCTCGCCCAGATCCCCCTTCATGAGCCGCTTCATGAACATGCCATATTGAACATACAAGGGCTCGTTCAAGCCCAGGTTCTCCCGAACCTCATGCAACGCCTTTTCCGTTGCCCGCTCCCCCAGCATCAGTTCCGCGGGATCTCCGGGGGTGAGCCTTAGCATCATAAAGACAATGAGGGTCACTCCCAGCAGTGTGGGAATCAGGATAAAAAATCTTCGTATGATATAAGCAAGCATCGTCGTCTTTTTCTCCACTCGAAAGTGGCGGGTGGGCGCCGGTTGAGAAAAGGGGCCGGATGCAGAGATCCGGCCCCGGCGGTGGTTATTTCATCCAGACATTTTTCATGCGTACCGAGGCGGTGGGGTGAAGTTTGAAGTTCATAATATTCACCGTTGCCGGCCAGATCACCGTGGAGTGGGCTATGGGAATGGTGCCCACTTCATCAAAAATCACCTGGAGCGACTCTTTATAAATGTTTGAACGCTCGGTCTGATCAATGGTGGTTTTTCCCTTGATCATCAGATCATGATATTGTTGATTATGCCACTGGGTACGGATAGAAGGGGATGCCATGCCATCAAACAGAACTGCCAGGAAGTTATCCGGGTCACCGTTATCTCCGGTCCAGCCTAACTGAAAGAGATCCATGTTTTCGGGTTGCCCCCGCTGTTTTTTCAGGTAGGTTCCCCAGTCATAGCTGACAATCTGGGCACTGATACCGACTTTTGAAAGATCTGATATCATGGCCACGCCTACCTTCAGCCCCTCGGGGTTGTAGGGACGGGGAACCGGCATGGACCAGAGGGTAATTTCGCCAAGACCTTCCCCCTTGGGAAATCCTGCCTTGACCAGTTCCGCTTTGGCCAGATCCGGATCATAGGTGAATCCCGGCACATCCTCATTGTATCCCCACATGGTGGGCGGGATGGGGTTTTTGGCCACCTGGCCAAGTCCCTGATAAATATTGTCCACAATGGCTTTCCGGTTGATGGCATGGGCAATGGCCCGCCGGAGATGAACATTGCTTTTCCAGGGTTCTTTGGTGTGATTAAACGAGAGATAGCCCACATTCATCCCCGGCTGGGAAAACAGCTGAAGGTTCTTGTCGCTCCTGGCCATGGGGATATCTGCCGGGTTGGGGAACTGGCAGATGTTGATGTTCCCGGTTTTCAATTCCAGAAAACGGACGGAATTTTCAGGAATGGCCCTGAAAATAACCTTGTCAAGATAGGGCCCGCCGGTTTTATCCCAGTAATTGTCAAATTTTTCCAGAACAATCCGATCGTCTTTCACCCATTGGACAAAACGGAAAGGGCCGGTTCCCACTGGTTGACGCAAAAACTCCTTGGGATTTTTTATGAACGCGGTGGGGCTGATGATGTCGGCAAAATCCATTCCCATGTTGGCCAAAAACGGGGCTTCCACCCGTTTGAGGTGAAACACCACCGTATGGGCGTCCACGGCTTCAATGGAATCCACGGTTTCATCCATTTCCATGGAGACCCAGTACTCCGGGGTACGCGCCTGTTCAGGGATCTCATATCCCTGTCCAAAAAATTTAACATTTCGTTGTTTCATCATTCTGCCGATGGAAAATACCACCGCATTGGCGTCAAAGGCGGTACCGTCGTGAAAGGTTACGCCTTTTCTCAGATGAAAGGTGTAGGTTTTGCCGTCGGTGGCAATATCCCATGATTCAGCCAACCCCGGCTCAATGGCCGTTGACTCATCGGCATAGGCCACCAATGCCTCAAACACGTTGTCGCAGATCATGAAAGAGTTGCCATCGGTCTCATAGGCGGGATCCAGCCCCACACTGTCTCCCCCCCGTCCAAAAACAAGGGTGCCACCAGACTTGGGCGCTGCAAACACCCCTCCAGAAAACAAAAACATGAAAATTACCAGCAGGGTTCCGATTCGTTTCATCTTTCCTCCTTATTCCATTGTTGTTTTTATGCTTTCCTATCCACCCTCAATCATGGACCCGTCCGGCTTTCAGGGGATAGCCTGTGGATGAAACTTATACCCATCAGATCAAAGGATTATGGGAAATGTTCCCACCACATCTGCACTTCTGTGGTCTGGCAATCATCTTGACCTGAATTGGGCTTCACATGAAATCATATCAAACCACAAGGCGATCACATCCTGTCGGCTGGGTCAATCAAAGGGGTGGTACAATTTGTGTCGGGTTTCAACTTGGGCTTTTACAAGCCCCTTCTGAATCTTTGATTCAGGAGGGGTAGTTGACCGTCAGTTACATCGCTCATGGCAGAATTCTCTGCCACAATAAAATTTGAAACTCC
>CAYSSE010000198.1:0-7384 GCA_964433355.1 uncultured Desulfocicer sp. | reverse complement strand
TAACTATTTAGATAAACAGCGAATGTTGGAATATCATCAGAAAAGGGTACACTCAAAGGATTTTGACTCCATAGATAAGCTGTCACCAGGCAAAGGAAACCGCAGAAAGGACACCGGACTAAAAAAATGCTTTACTGATTTTTCGATTTATCGAGAGGTTGTTAAATTGCAAAAAAAGGGCTTGAAATTAACCGGAGAAAATGGAGCATTTATGACTTTGACAAAGCATGAGTTCTATGGAACAAATTTTTCTTGGGAACAATTAAGGGGTCGCTATTACCGTTTTATAAATCAAAAACCTGCAACAACATTTATTGATGGAGATACCATACTTCACGGGCCTGCTCGTGTTGATGTTTGTGGAACATCATATATGGGATTTTGGAGGCTTAAGACTGGAACAAAATTGAGGGAAATTATAACGTAAAGACGAAATGAGAAACGATTTTATAAGGCCATGTGGGTAAAAACCGCATGGCCTTTTTTTATTCCGGGAAATACCCGTATTTAAACAGAAAGACTTTGCCTGTCATGCCTCATACAATTTCATCCAAGATTGTAGCAGTAGAAAGAAAAACATCAATCAGGAATGGAGGTAAAAAGCATGAACGCATCTGATTTTAAAACGACACAAGAAACGGCAAAACTTCTTGGATTGAAAAAAGGAACCCTGGAAACATGGCGCTATCATGGCAAAGGGCCGAAGTTTCACAAGATTGGGCGGTATGTCAGATACTCAATGGTAGATATCGAAGACTTTATCCAAGCAAGCCGCAGAACGTCAACGAGTGATAGTGGTATGGGGTTTCGGATACTTTAAAAGGAAAATGCCAATGGTAGACAATAAAAAAGGGGCAAGCCCTGGGCATGGGCCGCCCCTCAAAACAAAAACAAATCATGGTGTTGATAATACTGAAATTGTTGGGAATTGTCAAGAAAACAAGCCATTTAATCCCCTTACAGTAAAACCTGAAAATATACCCCTTGAACTAAAAAACCTTAATCAATGGGTTTGTTTTAAAGCTGAATTAAAGGACGGTAAATGGAAAAAACCACCTCTCATACCTTCAACTCTTAAAAATGCAATGACCAATAATCCTGCCACCTGGGGAAGTTTTGACGATGCCCTGAAAGCATGCCAGAACCCGGAAAATGATCTTGATGGTATTGGGTTTGTTGTAACCGCCGGGGATAACATTTGTGGAAATGACATTGACCACTGCATTGATGGTGCTGGAAAGATAGAACCTTATGCACAGGGAATAATAAAAGACCTGGACACCTACACAGAGATATCCCCGTCTGGAACAGGTTTTCATGCTTTGTTCACCGGGACTTTACCAGAAAAGGACAGAAAGAATGGGGACGTTGAGATGTATGAAAAAGGCCAATACTTTACCGTTACTGGCCACCATGTTGAAGGAACACCAAAAACATTAAAGCCGAGAACAAAACAGGCAGAAAAAGTACACAGCAAATACATAAAGAAAGATGTGCATCCACAGGGGGGGATGGATGACACACCCTTTCCCCTTACCTCTCCCTCTCTCCCTCTCCCCCCTGTGGAAGCCCCTTCCAGATCCGAGGATGATGAGCTATTGCAATTTGTCATCGAAACATCACCCAAAGGCCAAAAGATTAAGAACTTATACTACGGGGATGCCGGGGGGGATGCCTCCGCAAATGACCTTTCCCTTGTATCCTATTCAAATTTCGGGGTAAACGCCGTTTAACTCCAAGAATTAGTTTTTTAGATCCAGTAACTACAGTAAGTTATAAAATTACTCATTAACATCACATAATTTTACCCCGAAATTTGAATAGGATACTTTCCCTTTGTGATGAACTTGCCTTTGTTTATGACAATGACCGGGAAAGGGTGGACGCAGCTTTCAGGGAGTCCAGTCTTTACCGGCAAAAATGGGATGATAAGCATTATGCCGACGGTAGAACACATGGTGAAGAAACTCTGAACAAAGCATGCAAACAGGCTAACACCTTCCAAAAAACCAGACTTTTCCACAAATTTCAGCAGAGAAAATCTTTTAAGGACTTCACACAAGCCCCATCCGGGGTCATTTCCCTGGGGGAACTCCTGTTAAAAAACCCGCAATCAACCCCATTAATTAAGGGAATTATTAATACTGGGGAAGGGCTTGTAATTCATGCAGATGGTGGCCTGGGAAAGTCCATGTTTGAATTATGGCTTTCAATTCAAATTGCATCTGGCAGGCTTGCCCCTTTATTTGGAAAGTTCATGCCAATGAAACGTACCGCTTCCATGTTTATCCAGACCGAGAACAGCGGGGCAGACTTCAACACCAGAATAAGAAAAATGGTGGGCAGTAATCCGGAACTTATAAAAGCCCTGGACTATATCACCCTGCCATTAATCCATAATGATGTTTTGTCCAAAGGGATGCCCTTTTCAAATCCAGACTTTCAAAAATGGTTGATAGCCAAAGTGGATGAATCAGAAAAATACATGGGGCAGCCAGTTGACATCTTATGGATAGACCCCCTGATATCTTTTGCAGCAGGGGATGAAAACGACTCCTCAAAAAGGAGGCATGAACTTGATGCTTTAAGCGATGTTTGCCGGGGATGTGGTGTAACCCCTATTGTTATCCACCACGATAACCGGAACGGGAATTACAGGGGATCCAGTGCGATATATGACTGGTGCCGGGGGATGATTGGATTAAAGGAGGAGTTTATTGCTTCTGACAGGATAACTGACCTGGAAGACGCATCCACAGGGGGGGCCACCGTTTCTTGTATTCGGGTAACTCATGAAAAAGCAAATAACATGAAAAAGTTTAACCCTTTCCTTATGCGAATGGATCACAACCTCAACTTCCAGAAAATTGAGGAATCCTTTTCCCCGGAACAGAAGAAACAAGGTCTCCTTATCCAACAAGCCCTAACCGACCTGGGGAAAAATGCAGTAATTCAAAATGATCTTATAAAAACCTATGTCAACTTATCTGGACTGTCCCAAGCAACGGCAAGAAGACACATAAAAAAAGCCACAGACAACAGGTTTATATTCAGGTCATCCACCCAAAAAGATGGCCAACAGGCCTATGAATATTCCTTGTATAATTAATAACTATTATAACAAACGAGGTATGTCACCGCCTTTTGGTATGTCACGACAGTCAGGGGTATGTCATGAAACGGTGACACACCTAAATATTAATAAAAATAAGACATTGAGCAGTGTTTAGGTATGTCGCGATCAAATAACGATGACATACCCTAAGAGCCAGCATTGACGGGGTATGTCACTATGTCACCCCCTATATAGAGTAGATGGACCACCCTGTGTGGTGTGGCCACTCCTAATAATGATGCCTTCACAGAAGGGAAGGGAAAATAACCTTTAAAGGAGATATCCCTTCCCCCCCTGTGGATGCAATAAAAAGATATCCCCCTCAAATCATAACAACCATAAAAATATAGGATAAAAATACGATGCCAAAATCTAAAACCCGAAAGAAAAAAACCAGAAATCAGCAGTCCCACAACGAACGTAAGCAGCAAGTATTTAAGAAAGTCGAAATTTCTTTTGAAGAATATCTTGATGTAATGGCCAACCACCCTGAAGGAGCTTTGTTTGACCTTTACATTGAGCATGATGACGACTGCCCACGCCTAAAAGGGGGAACTTGTAACTGCGCCGCCCAGCTGATCCGTATAGAGCAAACCATTTTTCCGGAAAAGTAGAGTTAAGAATCCCTGTCATTCTGCTTGAGTGAAATATCAAGCGGAATGATAAACGCCCAACGCCTTAAAATCTTTAAAGGAGTCAAGCCCTATGACCAGCCCCACCATACCTACGAGGGGCATGGGGGGAGTGGTGGGGCCATTTTTTTATCTGACAACATTTCCATGGAACAGGCCTTAGAGCCTTGGTGTGCCTGGGGCTGGTAAGGGATTACCGGCACTTTTTCAGGATTACTCACAGCGTTTCTTATCACGGGGTTGTCAAGACCACAAAGTCCCAACGACCAACACGCCCCCGGGTACCCCACTAACATCCTAAAATCATAAGCTTTATTGAACATTATTAAATTATTACTTTCCTATATGGTTTCTCTCGTGATGCGAAAGAACCCCCTATACCTGAGATGGAAGCCAGGATGAATGGCTAACCACCGGGTTACCATCCAGACACCTTCCACACAATGCACCCCCACCGGGTGCAGGGGGGCAGGAATAAGCCCGTTTGAAGGTGTCCAGGTGCTGGCATATGGCTTGTGAACGTCGGGAACCAGCGGTGGTGGCCATTCCCAGAGTTTATGATTATTTTGATGCACCAACAAAAATACAGGAGGAGGGAATGTTTTGAGTTTCATGTGGATCGAGAAAACCCACAAAAAATGCAATTCTTTTGTCTGGAGATAGCGTAGCTATCATATCATATTGAAGTCCTTCAAACTCCATTTTACCTAACCAACTTTCACTTGCTGAATCATAATATAAGTCTGTTATCAGTATCGTTCCTAAACATTCGTTGCTGTCACAGAACAAGCTGCCAGTCAAACGGGTAATTGGAACTCCATTTTCATCGATAGATACAATCAAAAAATCATAGGTTCCTTCAATATCTGCCTCATTGAAGTCAAAGGTGTTTTCTGGAATACATCCATTGTTAGCGTTTCCAGCCCCGTATTCAAATTCATAATTGCTATTTTCACGAGTATGTGTAAATTCAACCTCACCAGAATCTAACTTAATTACAATGATTTCTTGCTCGGCGTCTGGGTGTTCAAAGTCCACTGACATTTCAAGAGTTCTGTATGCGTCTTGACCAGGATATATACACAACGGATTTTCAAATTCATTTTCCTGAGTGCCACATAAACTGTAGGCTGTTTCACTTTTTGTAAATGCCGTGAGTTCACTCCTATCAATACCACCACCTTCACTGCAACCTGAGCTACGGCTATAGCCGTTTGTAGAAATTCCGGTACTGTGAGTTTCAGTTGGGTCAATAAACGTATTTAGTATCCTATATGCAGCCTCAAATACATTGGAATCAATATTTTCATTTCCATCGTCTCCACCACCGCCACTATTACAACCCATCAAAACAACGAGACACAAAATAAAAATTATTCTTTTCATTTTTTTCACCTTACCGTTAATTGTTTTTGAGTATTATCTCAAAATATTAATTACAAATTAACATAAAATAGTCAACATCAATTACAAGCCACCGTGAAACCCTCAATTCAACACACCTTTTTTGCTCAAATCACAAGACCTTCCAATGTTACCTACTCTGTACTGTTTGGCATGGTTATTGTTGCAGCCAGTAATGACGGGGTTCCTTGTAACGTGTATGATAACATAGGTTATGTAAACTAATTAGCAAGCAAAATCTGATACCCTTTATTGACGCACCTTTGCAACTGCACCAACGCACAACCACTGATATACTCAACCCCTGATATATACCCTTTGTGGTACTGGTGGAAACCTCAAACCCAACTATTTTGATCAAATATCCACTTATTTTGGCTTAAATTACTTGTGAAAACATCAATCATATTTATGTCATTATTGGCGGTTATGG
Source organism: uncultured Desulfocicer sp. (assembly GCA_964433355.1). Lineage (GTDB taxonomy): Bacteria > Desulfobacterota > Desulfobacteria > Desulfobacterales > Desulfobacteraceae > Desulfocicer. The sequence continues at coordinate 1,800 of CAYSSE010000198.1, read as the reverse complement.
GATCATGGCTATGGAATTTTGGTAAAAATCCGGAAAGCGCACTTTGGGCGGGCTTGTCAAGTGATCATTTCAGTTTGTTGTATGCGTCGTCTAAATGTTTTGCGGCTTTGACCCAGGATTCTTGCTTATATACATCAAAAGCCTTTCTTTTTTTGCCTGCACTCTTTGACATTCTCCACCACGAATAACCAGCATCATATGACCCCAAACAAAGCTCAACAGCAGTAATAAAGCCAGCACTGATACTTTTATCCCTTTTTGCCATATTGATTTCGACTTTCGCATCGGCCAGCAGATCGCTGTATTTACGTAATGTGAGGCCAGATTCTACATTCCCCTTTATGCATTCAAGTGATTTCAGCACGTCCCGTTCATCGGCCTGGCAGATCACTGCAAAAAGAATAAGGCAAAAAAAAATGATAATTGACTTTTTCATAATAATTAATTCTCCATTAAATTAATATTGTATTTACAATTAATTCAAAAATACAAAATATGCAATACAAAAAAACAAATGATCAAACCATATCAAACCCGTTACAATCAATAAATCAACCCTTGACACATGCCATGCTATCTATTAACATACGCGTTACAAGCAACAATCGTTAATCAAGGGGAATACCATGACAGAGTTATTAAGCGGAGATAAAATCAGGGAAAACGCCAAGAAACGCTTACAAAAGCACCGTGAACAAATGGCTGAACAGGGATACAAGACAGTATCTGTTTTCATGGGTGAACAGCTACGGGCAGAACTTGACTGTCTGGGTAAAGATCAGGGATTAACCCGCCATGGTGCCTTGGAACATATATTTGATATTTACTCCAAGGCATGTTCCGGAACTGGTGGCCATGATATTATGCCTATTATCAAACCCGTTACAAGTGACAATTCAGTAAAAACCACCGCAGCTGATGTGGTAGGTGCTGAGATTCAAGAAACCTTGGATGACATGACCAAGACCCTTGAACCTGCTAAAGACTCATTACCAGGCATGGACAAAGGCAAGGACTCCAAACAGCAAGACCTAGACCTATTCGATGCTGATAAGGTGGAACTTGACCCGGACACCGCAGGAACGCCGGACAATGACATTGACCTATGGGATTACCACGGGCAGAAACTTACCACCAAAGAAAGGGATGTAATACTTATCAAGCTTGCCCTGGACCTGCCAGGCCGGAAAGACGCACAGCGCCGGGTGGATCTTCTAAACAATGCAGGTATCACTTGCGGCAAAGGCAAGACAAAAAGGCCATGGACCATAAAGAGCCTTTCCGCTAATTTACACCATGCCATAAATCGTCAGGGGGGAAAATCATGAAAACAACTCTAATGGCAGATATCCCAACGGAACTTGAAAGCCTGGATATTGAATAATACGGGACATTGGTTTTGTGTTGATCAGGAGTGTGTGGAGTTTGTCGAGGATTCTTTTCCCCCTGCCGGGTATTCCTGGAAATTGAGGGGCACCAGATCACCGGGAACCCATCATAAAATCATGTCAATGAAAACGGGTGTGGTTCATTGACTGATGAATGAAAGGCAGGGAATCATAAACGTGGTGGTGGCTACCTGGCAGGGGGAGGGATAGTCCACCAAAGGGGGATGGTTTGCCCTGCCCGGTCTGATGATGTCAGAAAAAAAAACAATCAATTTAATGGGTCAACAACAGGTAGCTTTATAATTCTGGTGCATGCTATGTGTTGACCTTCTGTATTTCCAAAACAATAAAGGCTTTCAACGAAAACGCTGAAAGCCTTTATTTATATGGTGCCGGAGGAGAGACTTGAACT
>CAYSSE010000197.1:0-7389 GCA_964433355.1 uncultured Desulfocicer sp. | reverse complement strand
CCGGACGGACTCTGGAGGGAAAGGCTGCCACCAGTGGTCACACTGCTTCTTTGGCCGGTGATTACATGGTGTGTGAAAGCTGTGTCCGCCAGGCCGGTGCCATTGTGGCCAGAAACTTCTCTGAATTCCAGGAACTGTTGCTGTTATCTGAAAATCTCAGCCATAAAACCGTCAACGGCAACCGCCTGGCTGCGGTGAGTGGTGCCGGATTTGAAGCCGTGGGCATGGCGGACTCCATCCAGTCCGATGATTTTCACATGACTTTGGCACATTTTGAAGACAATACCCGGCAAACCATTGCCACCCTGCTCACAGAAAAAAAACTGTCGGCTTTTGTCACCCTGTCCAACCCCCTGGATATCAATCCTGCGGCCGACGATGAAACCCATACCCTGGTGGCAAAGGCCCTGGCCGATGATCCCAATGTGGATGCCATTGTGGTAAGCCTGGACCCCATGTCTCCGGCCATGAAAACCCTGGCCTGCACCGATCTGCCCCACTATGACATGAACCATGAAAAGGGGATCAAGAACTTGATGATCCAACTCACCCAAGCGGTGGACACCCCCATTGTGGCAGTGGTGGATGGCGGTCGGCTTTATGATCCATTGCGGGATGCCCTCATGGACAACGGGGTTCCCGTGTTCACTGTATGTGACAAAGCCATTGCTGCCCTTTCCCTTTACATCCAGGGACGACTGGCCGCCGATGCCATCCGGGGAACCCATGGATTTCAGGGTTAAGAAGGGATTAATCAGCTTGTTAAATTCATGCCACCCGTGCTAAACAAGCATTTATCAAAGGCGGCATCCCCGACGTCTGGGGCTGGTCCAATGCAGACAAAACCCTGCCCTACTCCACCATGGCCGTTATTTTTTCCTTTATCATGGTCCCTGCCGGACAATTCCAAGACAGATTCGGCCCCTGTCCGGCCATAATACCGCATTGAACACGCCATGAAAAACAAAGGGATTTCCCGGGAGCAGGCCATTGATCACATCCAGGAAATGGACAAAGATAGAGCCCACTGGGGCCGCGCGGTATGGGGGGTGGAAGTCAATGACCCTGCAAGTTTTGATCTGGTGATCAACCTGGATAACATCAGCGTTCAGGGGGCTGTGGAGATCATCGCCAGAGCCCTGGAACAAGAAGCCTTCCAGGACAGAGATGAAGATCGCCAGACCTTTGAAGACGCCCTCACCATTGCCAGGGTGTGGGCGGCGCTCACACGCAACAAACCCACCCGGACGGTGCGCATTCAACTGGAATGCCTCAACGGCCATGTAACCATCAATGGGGATGTGGGTTCCCACAAGATGATGGGGGCGGTTGTGAGTATTGCGGAACAGGTTGAAGGGGTTCAATCCGTCACCAACACCATCAGTGTGGGTTCCAGCTGGTTGTGGTGACCCCCCGGGAATGTAAAGAATCTTTCCCCATGGGTTGGGTTTGATCTTTGGTCGCTACAACTTCTGCTCCTGTCACCGGCATGTATAAGCTCACCCATTGACATTCAACAATAGAGTCTGGCATTATCTTAAATTAAGTATGACTCGAGGATCAAGTTTAGGAATGAGTCCGCAATAATATCCCCATTTAAAAATTGGGGAGCGCTATCCGTCAAGGATAGTAAGTTCTGAAAAGGGCAAATTATTTAAGACGGATTCCTTAATTGCCGATAAATATTACTTTAATGAAGGCCACCAATGAAACACCCCACACAAGCACCCCATGCTGACAGTTCCCCCGGCACAGTATTGTTCATCGTTAGCAGCGTTCAGTTTCTCACCCCCTTCATGTCCTCCTCCGTGGGTATTGCCCTGCCGGTGATCGGCCATGAGTTCCAGGCCAGCGCCATGCAGTTGGGATTAATTCAGATGATGTACATCCTGGCTGTTTCCATCACCATGCTCCCGGCGGGCCGGTTTGCCGACATCCATGGCCGAAAACGCATCTTCATTGCTGGCACCGTGGTGTGCATCCTTTCCACCTTGGCAATTCCCTTTTGTATGGGGATACGTACCTTTATTTTGTTTCGACTGTTCCAGGGGATCGGAGCTGCCATGATAACGGCCACCAGCTTTGCCATCCTCACCTCCGTGTTTCCTGAATCAAAACGGGGAAAGGCCATGGGTATTGTGGTGGCCTTTGTCTATCTGGGTCTTGCAGCAGGTCCCACCCTTGCCGGTGTCATGGTCACCCACATGGGATGGCGCTGGATTTTTTATTTCATGCTGCCGGTACAAATCACAGCACTGGTACTGACTCTGACCCGCCTGCACGGGGAATGGGCCGATTCCAAGGGCGATACATTTGACTGGCAGGGCTCTGTTGTATTTGCCGTTGCCCTGTCCATTCTCATCACGGGAATGACCCAAATCAATAAAATGCCAGGTGCCTGGATTATTATCATGGCGGGCCTGTTGGGGCTGGCACTGTTTTTCCAGATTCAGAAAAAAACAAACTTCCCCCTCATTGATGTGCACCTGCTCACCCACAACTTAACTTTCACCCTGAGCAACATCGCCACCCTGATCAACTATGCTGCCTCCTTTGGCATCATCTTTTTATTCTCCCTTTACCTGCAGTATACAAAGGGCTTTTCGGCCCAAACCGCAGGCTTTATCATGATGGTGCAACCACTGACCCAGGCTCTGCTCTCCCCCCTGGCAGGTCGACTTTCAGGCATATACCCGGCCACATGGATTGCCACTCTTGGCATGGCTGTTTGTACGGTGGGGCTTTTTATGGCATCTTTCATGGGCATGACAACCTCTCTTTCCATTATTCTTACCATGCTCATTCTCCAGGGTATCGGATTTGGGCTTTTTTCCACCCCCAACATGAATGCCATCATGTCCAGTGTCCAGCCCAAATATTACGGTACCGCCTCCAGTATGGTGGGAACCATGCGTACCCAGGGCATGCTGGTGAGCATGGCCACTGTCACGGTAATCATCACCCATTATCTGGGGGATCAAGCGGTAACCCCAGAGAACATGGGGCACTTCATGAAAAGCATGCAGATGTCATTAAGGATTTACACGGCCATGGGACTTGTGGGGATAATTTTCTCCCTGGGCAGACGATCTGGACAGAAATCAACAACCCAAGCCTAACACTACAGCGACACTTTCATGATCTACCCTGTTTGAAGGGGATTCTAAAGCGTGTTTCCCTACCTTTCGATACTCGAACAAGCAAAGTGTCGCTGTAGTGCTAAAGGGCTTGGGCTTGAAAAAACTCAAATTTTAAAGGTTTAGAAATTGCTTTTACAAAATTTCTGACTGATTAGAACCCAGCTCGTTTGGGAGCTACGTTAAGAACATAGATAGATAATCCAACTCCCTTACTGCCATCGTCTGGGTTAGGCTTGCAACTTTTAAGTTGCATACAACCATGGCCCATATTCAAAAAATTTCCTCATCAAAGGGAATCATCTGATCGGATCGGATCTCATTTTTTTTACGGGGTTCTTTTTGTGGAATCATGACAGTCCCGCCATGTTGGCTAATGCTTTGAGTAGGGGTAGATGAACGGGTTGCAATGGATCGGCTGGAACCTGTCACAAGCATGATGAGTTCTTCCACATATTCCCTTAATTGCTCAGCTTGAAAACGCATCTCTTCTGCAGAGGCAGCCGATGAATCTGCGTTGACAACGGTGTGCTGAATCACTTTATCCACATCTGCAATGGCGATATTTACCTGGTCAATACCGCTGGATTGTTCCCTGGAGGCTTCGGATATTTCAAAGACAAGATTTCCTACTTTTTCAGTGCTTTGGGACACCTGTCCAAAGGCATCGTTGGTGTTGTCAACCAGCGTTGATCCATCTTTAACTTTTATGAGGGTCTCCTCAATTAATTTTTCCGTATTCTTTGCAGCGTCTGCAGCCCGCATGGCAAGATTCCTGACCTCATCTGCCACCACGGCAAATCCAGCCCCGGCTTCTCCGGCCCTGGCCGCTTCAACCGCCGCATTAAGGGCAAGAAGATTGGTCTGAAAGGCAATTTCATCTATGGTTTTAATAATTTTGGAGGTCTCCTCACTTGCCGTGGATATTTCTGCCATGGATCGGGTCAACTGAGCCATAGATCCATTGGCTTTTTTCACCACCTGGTTCACCTCTTTCATAAGCGTGTCTGCATGGGTTGCATTTTCCGCATTTTTTTTGGTCATGGATGCCATCTCCTCCATGGAGGAGGAGGTCTCTTCAATGGCGGCGGCCTGACGGGATGCACCTTCAGCCATGGATTGACTTGAAGCAGAAACCTCGCCGGATACCACGGCCACCTGGGTTGACCCATCATTCATTCCCCGGGTGATCCGATGAATTGGTCCGGTAATCCCTCTGACAAGAATTATTGCCACAAAAATGCCCGCCAAAAATGCAACAGCCACACCGACAAGAATAATAATCTTTGCCCTTTGTTCAACAGTCTTCATTTTGGTAAGGGTTAATTGTCCAAGATTAGAAAAAAGAGTTTGCAGCTCTTGTTGTCGTTGTGTCATCTGGGATAAAATAAGGGTACTTTTTGCATTTTGGTCGTGATACTGATCAATGTGTTCAAAAAAAGAAATGGACAGGCGATGAAGTTCTTTTCCAATGGGATAAAGTTGTTTAGCATTTTCCACCATCTCCATCCATTCTTTTGTTGCTTCTTGTTGCTTAAGGGATAGATCCTTTATGGCCAGATAAATTGGTTCCTGTTTTTGGAGCAGATATCGCGTAGTTTCTGCAAACAAAACTTTGGAAGTATTTACGATCTTTTCCCCCATCCACAGATCATCTCCCATCAGATCGTTCATCTTCTGCATGGTTACACTCATGTCTGACTCCACTTGTATCAAAGCGCCTTCGGTTTGATTAAGCGTCTCATAACTTTTAATGTATTTTTTAATATTTTCGCTATTTTGAGATAAATTTTCTTTATAAGAGGATTCAGAAACATTATTTAGCTGGGTATTCATCATTTTTTGGGTATTCACCAAAAAAGACATGGCCCTTTGAAATGCTTCTTTCTGCTGTTGACGGCCTTCTGAGAATCGATACATCATATATTGGGACATCTCTTCTTTGGCCATGGAAAAGACCACCTGCGTATCATTTACAGAATGGTAAAAGGATGCCCCCTTGGTGGCAAGCCCCAAAGCGTAATAACCAGCACCCCCAACAATTAAAGTGAATAAAAGAGACAGCGAAAAGCCCAAACCAATTTTTTTTCCAAGAGATAATTTCATTGTAATTGATCTTCCTTATGATTCCGAATTTTTTTTAAAAATTTGTGTGCATCTAAAAGGGATAAGGGTATTCTGAAACTTCCAGTATTTTAGCGACTTAACTCAACCCCAAAAGGCTCAAAAGGGTACAGTATGTTTATCAGACCCGAAGGGTGTTACGCAAGGCTTTTTCAAGGAATGTCAACGACTCTCCGATATTTTCCGTGGTTGTAATTTAAACTTAACTATGAGATATTTTGTATTTGTTAAAAGGTCATACTTTTAAAATCTTGTGAGTTGTAAGTTCTATGAGTTTGCCAAGCTATTATTTTATAAATTATTGAAATAATTAGAACTTAAATTTTTGTTCTCATTTTTTCACTAATAATAAATTCAATATGTTTTTTTATATGAAAGAGTAGATATATCTAACATTAATTTTCGTGAATCTGCAATAAAAGTCAATTTTAACCGAAATTCTGGATTATTACATCGAGGCCGTGTTTGAAGCCGCAACCATTGTCGGCATCAAGCTGTTTGAAGCAGATGCAAATACTTTGACGAACCACTTGCATCAAACAAGAGAAAGCAAAAAATCTTCTAAATGGACATGCTCAATGCCTTTGTAGGAGCCACCGATAACAGGATCCATGGAAACTACTTTTTTAGGGAAATTGTCGGGAATCATCAGAAGGTTTCCAAATTCTCGATCCCGCACCTTATCATCCGGGATCATGTATGCCGCCTGGATATATAGGCGTTCTTCTCTTTTTTCGCATAAAAAATCAATTTCACGTTTTCCAATCTGACCCACGGTGACCTTATACCCTGCGGTTTTTAAGTGGGTGAAAATCACGTTTTCCAGAATTTTGTTGATATCCATGGCCCGGAATCCCACAAGGGCGTGCCGGATACCAAGATCTTCGAAATAATATTTTTCACCAATTTCAAAAATCTTCTTTCCTTTGATATCAAAACGTTTTGCAGGCAGTACCAGCAAGGCACTGGAAAGGTAAGACAGGTAATCAAGTACCAAATTGTGTGATATTTTTATCTGTTGGGATTTAAGATAAGTACTTATTTTACGGGCGGTAACAAGAGACCCCACGTTATCTGCCAAGAACCGTACAAGCCGCTGTAGAAAGGAAACATTACGGATATCATATCGAGAGACAATGTCCTTGAGTAGGATTGCATCAGTGACATTTTTAAGGTAATCAAAAATAACCGCATCATCCAACGGCAGGTGCTTTAAGTAGGGAAGCCCCCCAAATTTAAGGTAATTTTGGAGGCTATCCTGGCCTTTTTCCAGCCTGTGGAAGGTTAGAAACTCACTGTAGGTCAGGCCATATACCTTGATTTCAATGTATCGCCCGGACAGGTAGGTTGCCAGTTCACCTGAGAGTAGTTTTGCATTGCTTCCGGTTCCATAAATATCTACATTCCCTTCGGCTTGGAGGCTGCGCAGGGCATTTTCAAATTGATCAATATCTTGAACCTCGTCAATAAATAATGATAGACGACGGCCTGAAAGGCGATGGGCCGCAATATATGCAAGCAGGTCTTCGGCGTTACGGATATCCGAAAATTCATGGAGTTCTTTGTTAATATATATCTGTTGGCATTCCGGATCAATTTTTGCGATCTTATCCATCAATTGAAACAGCAGATAACTTTTCCCCACCCGTCGCTGACCCACAAGAATTTTAATAATATCTTTTTGAACATAGGGCATGACTCGGTCTATGTATATCTGTCGCTCAATATATTTCGGAATGATCATTTTGCTTTTCCTTTATGGTATATATAATAAACATATTTTATGTTTATACGCTCTCTGTTAATTATATACAACAAAAAGAAATATCAAACTATCTATGTGTAATACACATAACATCGCGTCACGTAACACAATAAGATAGCAAGAGAAGCCTGCTTTGGCTGTTGCTGTGATTTGTGTTTTCCCTGCCATAATCCCTCGGTTCGATAGCCATCATAACATATTGTAATCTAAATACAATTTTATTTAGATTTTTTATTTGTTATTTTTTATATCAACAAATTAAATTTGTTTTATATGAAAATGAAATGTCCAAGTAGCCTCAGCAGAGCCCCCCCCCCCGATGGGTAATAGGAACCGGCCAATTGTGCCGTCTAACGGTTCCGG
>CAYSSE010000196.1:0-7390 GCA_964433355.1 uncultured Desulfocicer sp. | reverse complement strand
AGACGGCACAATTGGCCGGTTCCTATTACCCATCGGGGGGGCTCTGCTGAGGTTGCCCGGAAGCTTTATTTTCTAATAAAACTTAAGATACCAAAAAAAATCCTTACTCTTTAGCTCATGGATGGTTGACATTGACAAATTAAAACCAAAACCCTATATTTACTGACAGTTTTTGGAATGATCCTAAAATCGGCCACTTTTGGGTGGGGTAAGGCTTGCATTATGGGCACTTATATTCCGGCCTTTAGGCCATAAAACCCAATGGTTTAGCTTTGGGATATAAGTTTCAGCTTTAGCTGTTCTTAAAGATGTGCTAATAAATGATTAAAAATGTTGTCCGGTTCGGGAGCCTAAGGCGGACGTTAAATAGAAACCCGGAGAGGCGTCTGGTAGTAATCAGAGTCTATGAACCGGGAAGCCCAAGGTTTTTAAACTTGGGTAGCTCACGTTGAGATTTACCATTATGCCTCGCTGTTGTCAAAAATATAGAATATATTAAAGATTAAAGATTAAAGATTAAGATTCTATGTTTCACCCATTGCACCACCAATTGTCCGGCATGAATAAAGATAGGAACCAATCCCCCAGTTTTTTTATAACCCAAACAAGGAGACAGGTAGATGGCAGAAAATATAGTTGAAATAGACGATGATTCTTTTGAAAAGGCAGTTCTAAAGTCAGACAATCCCGTAATGGTGGATTTCTGGGCCCCTTGGTGTGGTCCCTGCCGGGCTATTGGCCCCATTGTGGAGGAGTTGGAAGGGGTTTATGGCGAAAAAATGAATTTTGTCAAAGTCAACGTGGATGAAAATCCCCTCACCCCCAGCAAATACGGCATCAAGGCCATCCCCACCCTGATTTTCTTTAAAAATGGCGAAGTGGCAGAACAGATCACCGGCATGGTGGCCAAGGGAAAACTTGAAGAAACAATCAAGGGTATTCTCCAGGAGGGATAATGGCCAACACAGATTATGATGTAATTATCATCGGCGGAGGGCCTGCCGGGCTCACCGCTGGAATGTATGCGGCAAGGGCAAGGCTCAATGTCGTATTGTTTGAAAAAGCGGCTCCCGGTGGCCAGGTGATCGTGACGGACTGGGTGGAAAACTATCCAGGGTTCCCAGAGGGCATTACAGGGTATGATCTGGGGGAAAAAATGGTTACCCAGGCCAAAAATCTTGGCCTCACCATTGAATCCGAAGAAATTACCGCCATGACACTTTCCAAGGATGAAAAGATAATTCACCTTGGCAGTGGCAAAACAGTCACCGCCCACACGGTTATCATTGCCTCTGGGGCATCTCCCAGAAAGCTTGATGTGGGGGAAGCCAAATTCATGGGAAAAGGGGTCTCTTTTTGTGCCACCTGTGACGCACCCTTTTTCCGTGATAAGGTTCTTGTGGCGGTGGGGGGCGGGGATACGGCGGTTCAAGAAGCCATTTATCTGACCAAATTTGCCACCAAGGTGTATCTGATACACCGACGGGACGAACTGAGGGCCGCCAAAGTGCTCCAGGAACGGGCTCTGAAAAACGATAAGATTGAAATGATATGGGATTCCGTTGTAACGGGGATGGATGGTCTTTTCAGTGTTGAAAATGTCCATGTGAAAAATGTAAAGACCCAGGCCCAAAGCACCATCAAGGCAGATGGCTGTTTTATCTGGGTGGGAACAACCCCCAACACCTCTTATGTGAAAGACAGTGTTAAAATGGATGAAGGGGGGTTTGTCTTTGCCGACCCCCACATGGAAACATCTGTCCCGGGTGTCTATGCTGTGGGAGATGTAAGAACCACTCCCCTGAAACAGATCACAACCGCTGTGGGGGATGGGGCCATTGCAGCCATGACTGCCGAACACTTCATTGAGAACTTGAAGGATGTAAAATGAGAATTGCCTCTGTTGTAATGATCACCTTTCTTTTTTTCTCCTTTGCGGGTTGTTCATGGTTTAACAAACCTGATCGGGAAATGGAAAAAAGTGCAGAAACCCTTGTGAATGAGGGAACATCAGATTACAGAGAAGGAAACTACCGGGATGCCATCCATTCCTTTACCACGTTAAGGGACTGGTACCCTTTCAGCAAATACGCCATCCTGGCAGAGTTGAAAATTGCCGATTCCCATTACAAGCTGGAATCCTATGAAGAAGCCATTCCAGCGTATCAGGAATTTGAAAATTTGCACCCGAGAAATGAAGCCATTCCTTTTGTGATCTACCGCATCGGCATGTGCTGGTACAAGGAAATCCGATCTGTAGACAAAGACCAGACACCTGCGGCAAAAGCAATGGCTGAATTCCAGCGACTCATTGACAGGTTCCCCCAGGATACCCTAAGTGTCAAGGCGGCAAAAAGAATAAAACGATGCAAAGAGAGCCTGGCAGGACATGAGGCATATGTGGCAGATTACTATTTAAAAACAAAACAATACAAAGCGGCATTGAAACGGTATGAATCTATTTTTGCCGTCTACCCGGAGACGCAATTCGGTAAAAAAGCATTGGAAAACATTGCCATATGCAAGGAAAAAATTAAACAAAAATAGGGTTTTCAATTTGGTTTTCCTTTACATTCCATTATTTTTATTGTATAAAATTTTGTTTTAAAATTTAAGCGTATTCGTTTCAATAACAGGCAGTAAGTACCCACACATATGTTTTTCGGTATTCCACAGCCATATATCATTGATATTGATGGGTTTTGTTTTGAGGAATATATGCACGAGTACTTAAGTACCCACGCATATGTTTTTCGGTATTCTACAGCCATATATCATTGATATTTATGGATTTTATTTTGAGGAATATATACCCGGGTACTTAGCAGTGAGTCTGCCACAACAAAAATGAAAAAGAGTTTCAAAATTTAAGTGCTGGCATTCGCTCTGAGAGGGTTCAGCACCTGCTTTTTCATATAACTGCAACGGGCAGACCGTATTCTGGCCTCGGCCTACCCACAACGAAGCATGAAAGAATGTTAGGAGTGTCTACTCTTTCATATAAAACCCACATGGCTGTAACCACCAGCCACAACGAAAAATGAAACTCTCATGATTCCAGTGCGTTGGACGGAGTTTCATATAAAAAAAGCTAAGGAGAAGTAAGCATGTCCAGAGAATGTAAAATATGCGGGAAAAAACCAATGGTTGGAAACAATGTCAGCCATGCCCACAACATCAACAAACGCCGTTTCAATCCCAATCTTCAAAAGGTCAGAGCGCTTTATGAGGGTCATGTAAAAAAGATTGATGTGTGCACCAGCTGCATCAAAGCGGGTCATGTGGTAAAAGCGCCTTAATCAACGATCACAATACGCTTTACCTCTTTAACCTGTTTCACACGTCTGAGGTCAGATATAATTTTACCCAATTGTGAGGTACTTTCCACTGCAATGGTAAAATAACTGTTCACCACCCCATAATCGGTGGTTTCTGTATGTGCGTTGATAATATCTGCCTTGGCCCTTGAGATGGTTAATGCCACATCTGCCAGTAGACCAGATCTGTCAGTGGAGCGAATTCTAACCCTTACCGGGTAAGATTCAATAGACTCTTCGCTCCACTGAACCTCAATTTTCCTTTCCGGACTCATTTTCAAAGCATTAATGCAGTTTTTCCGATGTATTGCCACCCCCTGTCCCTGGGTAATAAACCCCACAATGGCGTCTCCTGGCAACGGATTACAGCATTTTGAAAATTTTATCAGAATATCATCCAGTCCTTTAACCACGATGCCATCCCGGCTTCTTTTTTGGTTCCCCCCCCCAAGTCCCTTATCCCTGAAGGCAGGTTTCCCCTCCTCTTTTTCCTTATCCCTTGCTTCATCAGGAAGGGCTTTATGAAGAATCTGGAGCGGTGTGATTTTCCCAAATCCCACCTGGGCTATCAAATCATCCACCTCTTTAAACCCAAACGCTTCAGCCGCCTGTAGTACCTCTCCTGATTTCACCAGGGCATTAAAACTAAAGTTTTTCTTGCGGAAAAGCTTTTCACACATTTCCCGGCCAAGGCTGATACTGCGCTCCTTTTCCTGATTTTTAATCCAATGCCGGATTTTATTTTTGGCCTTCACTGTTTTTACAAAATTGAGCCAGTCCGGGCTGGGGTGGTGCCCCTTGGTGGTGATGATACTCACAGTGCTTCCCGTGGCAAGCTTTTGGGCCAGGGGCACCAGCTTACCGTTCACTTTAGCACCGGAGCACTGTGCACCCACCTCTGTGTGAATTTGGTAGGCAAAATCAACTGGTGTGGCTCCCTTGGGAAGGGTTCTGATATCCCCCCCCGGGGTGAACACATAAATTTCATTGGGATACAGATCAATCTTGACATTTTCAAGGAACTCATCGGGATCACTGGCTTCTTCCTGGTTTTCCACCAGATTTCTGAGCCAGGCAAAGGTTTTCCCTGTTTTTTCATCAATGGCCGCCCCTTCTTTGTAACTCCAATGGGCTGCAATCCCGGACTCGGCAATCTGATCCATCTCCCAGGTTCGAAGCTGGATCTCCACCCGTTGCCCCCGGGGGCCGATCACGGTGGTGTGCAAAGATTGGTACAGGTTGGGCTTAGGAACACCAATGTAATCCTTGAACTTGTAGTGGATGGGTTTCCACATGTCATGGATGACACCCATTGCCTGATAGCACTGAAATTTCACCTCTACAATCACCCTGAAGGCAATGATATCATACACCTGATCAAAGGGTAAATTCTGGGATATCATTTTCTGATAGATACTGTAATGTTGTTTATAACGCCCTTTAATGGATAAATTTTCCATCCCCTCGGCGGTGAGTTTTTCCGTGAGTTTTTCCCTTACCTCTTCAATGTAATTTTCCTTTTCTTCCTTGGCTCGGTTCACCAGGGCATCAATTTCGGCGTATTTTTCGGGCAGGGTGTAAAAAAATGAGATGTCTTCCAGTTCTTGTTTGAGCCAGAATATACCCAGGCGGGAGGCAATGGGCGCATAGATATCCAGGGTCTCCCGGGAAATCATCACCTGGGTCTCATGGGTTTCATGATATTTAAGGGTTCTCATGGTATGGAGACGGTCGGCAAGCTTGATAAGAACCACCCGGATATCATCGGCCATGGCAAGAATCATCTTCCTGAGACTCTCTGCCTGCTGAACCGTCTTATCTGCAACTGAGAGTTGGGACAGTGTGGTCACTCCAGAAACGATGTGGGCAATTCCTGATCCAAACACCTCCTGGATCTCCTCCTGGGTGGCGTGGGTGTCTTCAATGACATCATGGAGAAGACCTGCGGCAACACTCTCCACATCCAGCTTCATGTGGGCCAGAATGGCCGCCACTTCCAGGGGATGGGAGAGGTAGGGTTCACCGGACAGCCGCAGCTTGCCATCATGAACCCGGGCCGAATAAATGTAAGCCCGGTCAATGATTCCAAGGTCTGCATCGGGATTATACGCTATAATGATATCCAGGATGTCGGTAATTCTGATCATATGCGGGTGAACCTTTTTACTCTATAATACATTTTATTATGTTGACATGATTGGGAAGGGGTGAAAGGGGGGGCAGGCTTGTGTTGTTTAATGCTTAAGCGTTTATCAGGCCATATTTTTGACAAAACTTTGTATTTAAAGGAAACTCTAAACAAAAAAGTCAATAACACAAGCCTGCCCCTCCCCAAAATGGCCAATGTTGTGACCAAACCCCGTTGTTAATATGCTTTGGAAAATAAAACCCGCTTATTGCTGGGTTTACCACAGCAGATACACGCGCCCTTTTCCTGGGGTGAATCAAAGGGAATACAACGAATGGTAACGGAAAGATCTTCCTTTATTTTGGCCTCACACCCCTCATCTCCACACCAGTGGGACATGGCAAACCCACCATGGATGCCGTTGCGGGATTTGTAAAAATCATAGAACACCTTGTTATCATCTATATCAATGGTGTTGGCCGCCATGAAATCCTTGGCCCGCTGGAAATAGGTATCTTGGATTTCATCCAGAAGCTCACAAAGACCTTCAACAAAGGCATCCTTTTTAACGCCGGTTTTTTCCCGGGCGGTTTTATCCCTTCGGCCCAGAAAAACAGACTCATTGGCCATATCTTTTGGTCCAATTTCTGCCCTTAGGGGTATCCCTTTTTTGATCCATTCCCATCCCCGGGCCCCGCCCGTATCTCTATCATCAATTTCCACAACGATTTTTCTGCCATGGTATCTAATCTGGCGAAGTTCAGCCGCCAGGGCCTGGGTATAGGCCATGATCTCTGCTTTTTCTTCATCCTTTCTGTAGATGGGTAACAGCACCACATGGGAAGGCGCCACCCGGGGGGGCATGATAACGCCATCGTCATCCCCATGTGTCATGATCATACCGCCAATCATCCGGGTGGAGACCCCCCAGGAGGTGGTCCAGGCAAATTGCTCTTCTTTATCGGCGTTTTGAAATTTAATATCCGATCCCTTGGCAAAATTCTGCCCCAGAAAATGGGAGGTCCCAGCCTGGAGTGCCTTTTTGTCCTGCATCATGCCTTCAATGCACATGGTGTCAACCGCCCCGGGGAATCGCTCGGAAGGGGTCTTGCATCCTCGAACTACGGGCATGGCAAGGCACTCTTCCACAAATTTTGTGTAGATATTGAGCATCATCAGGGTGCGATCCCGGGCCTCTTCCTCGGTGGCATGGGCCGTGTGGCCTTCCTGCCATAAAAACTCACTGGTTCTAAGGAAAATACGGGTACGCATCTCCCATCTCACCACATTGGCCCACTGGTTGAGCAACACTGGCAAATCCCGGTAACTTGAGACCCACTTTGACATGGATTCTCCGATGATGGTCTCCGAGGTGGGCCGAACAATCAAAGGCTCTGCAAGTTCTCCTGCGGGAACCAGCTTGCCGTTTTCCCCCTTTTCCAGCTTGTGGTGGGTTACAACGGCACATTCCTTGGCAAATCCCTCCACATGCTCGGCCTCTTTTTCCAGATAACTTAAGGGGATGAACAGAGGAAAATAGGCATTTTTAACCCCAGTTTCCTTGAACATCTCATCCAACTGGGAGGATATATTTTCCCACAGGGTATATCCCCAGGGCCGAATGACCATACAGCCCCGAACAGGGGATTTTTCCGCCATTTCAGAAGCCTTAACCACCTCTTGATACCACATTGGGTAATCTTCTTCCCGCGTTGGCGTAATTGCTGTTGTAACCTTTTTCCCCATTTACATTCCTCCAGATGATTTTAAATTACATTATATATGAAAGAGTAGATATATCTAATACTCTTTCATGCTTAGTTGTGGACAGGCCAAGGCCAGAATACGGTCTGCTCGTGGCAGTTTTTTTATTAGAAAATAGAACTTTCAGGTAACCTCAGCAGAGCCCCCCCCGATGGGTAATAGGAACCGGCCAATTGTGCCG
>CAYSSE010000195.1:4720-7392 GCA_964433355.1 uncultured Desulfocicer sp. | reverse complement strand
TCGGTTTCCAGGAATTTAACATTACGATTAAAATCCATCACACTGGGAAACTCTTTGTGCTTCAAAAGATTGGTCTTGGTGGTTTTATTAATATCAAAAAAACGGATATATTTCTTATGCTGATCATCAACTACATCTTCAAGAAACAGAATCAAAAATGAATTCTGACACTCAAACTCAACGCTGGGAATCCGTGCCCGGGGCTTCATCTCCCGGGTTTCCACAAAGGGATAGCGCTTATCTTCCCGTAAAAAATTATGATATGAATCCACAAGAGAGTATCCAATGACAAATTGATCCATCTCATCCCGAAGAACCTTGTAATAGGATCGTCTCAATTTTTCATCCCGGCTCAATGCATCTCTGGGGCAGCAAAATTCCATATTATATCTTACCCGATTCATCCAGGGCGGTCACACCCGGCAATGCACGTCCCTCCATGAGATGGAGAAAGGCCCCCCCGCCTGTTGAGATATAATCCATCTTTTCTGCCACCTGGCACACGTTCACCGCCAAGCCGGTATCACCGCCCCCCACAACACAAAATGCCGGGGATACGGCAACGGCCTGGGCCAGGTCACAGGTTCCACTGCGGAATCGCTCCATTTCAAAAACCCCCATGGGGCCGTTCCATACAATGGTTCCCGAGGTTTCAACAGCCTTGGAAAAAATCGCTGTGGTTTCAGGCCCGATGTCCATGGCCATCCATTGTGCAGGGATCTGATCCACTGACACCGTTTTCTTATCGGCATTTTTATCAAAGGTCTCTGCCACCACCACATCCACGGGCAACAGACAATTGACCTTTTTTTCTGCGGCTTTTTTAAGAATCTCCCCGGCGATGGACACAAGATCATCTTCAACCATGGAAGCCCCCACATCAATGCCTTGACTCTTTAAAAAGGTATTTGCCATGGCCCCGCCAATGATCAGGGTATCCACATGGTTGAGAAGGTTATTCAGGGCACTGAGCTTACTTGACACCTTGGCCCCGCCCACAATGGCTGTCAGGGGACGCTTTGGGGCCTCCACGGAATCCCGATAGCAGGCAATCTCCTTTTCCAGTAAAAACCCCGCCCCGGATGCCTTCACCAGGGAGGGAATCCCCACCACCGATGCCTGGGTTCTGTGGGACACGGAAAAAGCTTCATTGACAAAGCAGTCACAAAGGGTGGCAAGCTGTTTTGCAAATTCCAGGTCATTGGATTTCTCGCCTTCATGGAATCTCAAATTTTCAAGCAGCACAATATCGCCAGGCACCATGTTGTCAACAACTGCCTGCACATCTGCTCCCACGCAGTCATTGACAAAGGCCACCGATTGCCCCAGAAGCTCTTCCAGCCGTTTTGCAGCAGGGGCAAGGGAGAGTTCTGGCACCCGTTTGCCCTTGGGACGTCCCATGTGGGAAATCAGTATAATCCGGGTATCATGTTCAAGAAGATACCGAATCAGGGGAAGGGTGGCTTTTATTCTGTTATCATCGGTGATGGTCTGGTGTTCATCCAGGGGCAGATTATAATCCACCCGCACCAGCACCTTTTTCCCTGCCACATCAAGATCTTTTACTGATTTCATTTTTTTCCCCCAAATCCATTTTTTGCCTGTAAAGTTTTTTTTTTCTGGACCAACGTTCAAAAAAACCAATGCGACCGGCCTTTTCTCCCCGCTCCACCATCTCTTCCCTTACATTTAATCCCCCGGTACCGGACATGGCCTGTCTGAGACAATTGGTTTTATGGGAGCAGCACATGCATGGCTCAGGGGTCTCCCTAAGCCCATGGGAGCCCATGGGGAACACCTTTTCAAGTTGTCCAAAACATTCAGCGAGTGATTTTTTCCCTGCATCCCCTTCAGCCATTTTGTTCAAACTCCCTGTTAAACTCAGCAATATATCCCTGCTCTGCAAAACTGTAAAACCCCGTACCGCCGGTGATCACATGCTCATGGACAGTGATGCCCACATGGCGCAGGGCAAATACCAGTCGTTTGGTGATGGCAATGTCTTCCGGGGAGGGAGACACGTCACCTGATGGGTGATTATGGGCAAAAATAATTGCCGCAGCCCTGTGCTCCAGGGCTTTTACAATCACCTCCCTGGGATAAACAGAACTCATGGTAAGGGTGCCCTCAAAAAGGATTTCCATGGCATTCACCCGGTTTTTGGCATCCAGAAAAATTCCGGCAAACACCTCTTTGGTTTTTCTTCCAATGGCATGACTGAGATAGGTTTTAAGCTCCCGGGAGTTCCCAAGAATATCCCCTTGCACCACCTGGGCCGCAAGGTAACGATTTGAAACTTCCTTGATCAACCGGAGGCCCAGGATGTTAGACGAACCAATACCCTTGACCCGTGCCAGTTCTTCAGGATTGGCCTCAAAAACACCTTGAAGCGTCTTGAACCGCACAAGCAATTCCTTGGCCCGGGCTTTGCAATCCTGCCGGGGGGTGTTCAGGGTCAGCAGAAGTTCGATCACCTCATAATCCAGAAAACCGCTCAGACCTGCCTTGAGGAACCGTTCCCGCAATCGCTTGCGATGGCCCTGCCCCTTATGGTTGTTCGTCATCTCCTTGCCCATCTTCACCATCATCCACCGGTGTTTCTGACATTATTTCAGAATCCGTCACGGGTGCCGTTCCGGCATCATTCTCTCTGGATTCTACATCTCCGGATT
>CAYSSE010000195.1:0-4620 GCA_964433355.1 uncultured Desulfocicer sp. | reverse complement strand
AGCTCTCCAGATGCAAGCTCTCCAGCTTCCAGAGTTACGCCTTCTTCCAGATCTTCAGGAAGCGGTGTCTCCTCTTCTGGAAGCCTTGCTGCCCCAATGAGTTGTTCCTGATCCGCAAGATTGATTAATTTGACCCCCTGGGTATTTCGGCTGATCACCGAGATGCTGCTGATGTCGGTACGGATCAGTTTTCCCTTGTCTGTGACCAGCATCAGTTCATCCTTATCTTCCACTAACAACAGAGAAACCATCTGGCCGTTACGCTGGGAGGTTCTGATGGAAAACACCCCTTTGCCCCCCCGGGTCTGGCATCGATACTCCTCAATGTGGGTACGTTTGCCATAACCGTTTTCCGTCACCGTCAAAAGGGTCTCTCCATGGCTCAGGGCTTCCATGCCCACCACATGGGACTCTTTTTCACCAATTCGCATGCCCCGAACCCCCATGGAACCCCGGGCGGTGGAGCGGACTCCTGATTCATGGAATCGAATCACCTTGCCTTCGTTGGATCCTAAAAATATCTCCATATTTCCATCGGTGATGCCAGCGGCAATGAGTTCATCGCCATCGGCAAGTTTAATACCAATGAGTCCCCCGGATCGGGGTCGGGAGTAGGCCATTAAATCGGTTTTTTTAACCCTGCCCTTGGCCGTTGCCATGACCACATATTTATTTTCTGTGAATTCCGGCACCGTCAATATGGTGGCAAGTTTTTCACCCTCATCCAGGTTTAACAGGTTCACAATGGCCTTGCCAAGGCTTGATCTGCTGGCCATGGGAAGCGCATAGACCTTGGTCTGGTACACCTTGCCCATGTTGGTGATAAAAAGAAAGGTATGGTGGGTGGAGGCCACAAAGAGATGCTCCACAAAATCATCTTCCTTGGTACCCATGGCCATTTTGCCCTTACCGCCCCGGTGCTGGGTGGCATAAAGGGTGATGGGATTACGTTTAATATAGCCACTGCGGGAAATGGTGACCACCATGTCCTCTTCGGCAATGAGGTCTTCAATATTTATATCACTGGTACACTCAACGATGCGAGTCCGTCGTTCATCGGCAAACTCTTCCTTCAGGGTCTCCATCTCCTCATGGATAATCCCCCGGACCACCTCATCACTGGAGAGGATTTCCTGGAACCAGGCAATATCTTTTTGCAATGCCGCATACTCTTCCTCAATCTTATCCCGTTCAAGGCCGGTGAGGCGCTGGAGGCGCATGTCTAATATGGCCTGGGCCTGGATCTCTGACAGGGAGAACGTCGAAATGAGACCTTCCTTTGCGACTTCTGGAGATTGAGACGCCCGGATCAGGGCCACCACCTCATCCAGTTGATCCAGGGCCACTCGCAACCCTTCAAGGATATGGGTTCGCTCCTGGGTTTTTCTCAGATCAAACCGGGTTCTCCGGAAGATCACATCCTTGCGATGCTTGATAAAATGTTCCAGCAATTCTTTAATGGTAAAAAGCTGTGGACGCTTGTTGATCACCGCAAGAAGAATAATACCAAAGCTCGATTGCATGTAGGTGTGCTTGTAGAGCTGGTTGATCACCACCTCGGGATACTGATCTTTTTTTAATCCAATGGCAATTCTCATGCCATCACGATCGGACTCATCCCTTACAAAGGAGGCCCCCTCAATCACATGGGCCTTCATGAGTTCTGCGATCTTTTCCACCACCTTGGCCTTGTTCACCTGATAGGGCAGCTCCGTGACAACAATGGTTTCCCGATTGGTCTTTTTGTTCGCCTCCACCTCCATCTTGGCCCGCATGACCACCACCCCTCGGCCGGTGGTGTAGGCATCATGGATGCCATTTCTGCCATATATCATACCCGCAGTGGGAAAATCGGGCCCAGGAATATGGGTCATAATTTCAGGAATGGAAATGGCCGGGTTATCCAAAAGGGCAATGATGGCGTTGGCCACCTCGTTGATATTGTGGGGAGGAATATTGGTGGTCATCCCAACGGCAATACCCGAAGAGCCATTGACCAGAAGCGCCGGCAACCGGGTGGGCATCACCGAGGGTTCTTCCATGGTTTCATCGTAATTGGGGATCCAGTCCACGGTCTCTTTTTCAAGGTCAGCCAACATCTGATGGGCCACTTTTTTCATGCGGATTTCAGTGTACCTCATGGCTGCCGGGGAATCACCATCCACGGAACCAAAATTTCCCTGGCCATCCACCAGGGGATAGCGCATGGAAAAATCCTGGGCCATGCGGACAATGGTGTCATACACCGCAGAGTCGCCGTGGGGATGATACTTACCAATGACATCACCCACCACACGGGCGGATTTCTTATAAGATTTATTCCAGTCGTTGTGCAGCTGACGCATGGCAAAAAGCACCCGGCGATGAACAGGTTTGAGGCCATCCCGGACATCGGGAAGGGCCCTGCCGATGATGACGCTCATGGCATATTCGAGATAGGACTGCTTCATCTCCTTCTCGATGCTTGTCACATTGTTGTCTTGGTTTATCATTCACTGTCCTTATAACGGGCATGTCCTGCTGGACACAACGAATATTGAAAATGGTATTATGCCGCCCCTCCCGACGGGCAATGGGCCCGGCCGGAACCGTAGACGGCACAATTGGCCGGTTCCTATTACCCATCGGGGGGGGCTCTGTTGAGGTTGCCCAAAAGTTTTATTTTCTAATAAAGAACTTTACAACGGATATTATCAATCCAGATGAATCCGGCAAAAACGCTTGTGTAACCAAGTGTTCCCAAGCCAGGCGTTACAATAAAAACATTTAGTTGTCGCCAACCATGGTACACCACGTTCAACTTGGTTCTAAATTCAGACGCTGGAAAAACTGGGGGGGAATAAAAGAAATACAACTTGCAGAAAATAAATGGCAGGATCTGGGTGGCTCTCTTTTAAATGACTATTCACCCGTCCCGACCAGCGTATGGAGGGGATAAGATTTTAATCGCTACAGCCCCATGGGCCCTGACGGTTTCAATCTTACCCCCGGTATACGTGGTTCGCACAGATGCCTATGTGCACAAAGCGTTTTCAGGTTTTTTAAAGCAGCCCTATTTACGGCCGGTACATCCTATGGCTGCCAGCAAAAGCACACATTCAAAAATAATTACCTGAACAAAGCTTCCAAAAAAATGATACACAATGCCGCCTCCCATGATTGCCGGAACGGCGGAAAAAATCATAATACCCAATTTCCTGCTGATGTCCATAGCTTCAAGTTCCCCTGTTTTTTATCTGCACCTAATTATGATTTATAAACAATCTGTTTTTTACCATCAGGAGCGCTTCAAGTAAAGTAAAAATTAGCGTTCAATTACCATGGCCATGCCCATGCCGCCACCAATGCACATGGAAATAAGACCTGTGCCATAGTCTTTTCTTTTCATTTGGTGAATGGCGGTGACCATTTGCCGGGCTCCGGTGCAGCCAATGGGATGACCAAGGGAAACCCCACTTCCCAGTTCATTGGGTTTTTCCACATCAAGATTGAGTTCCCTCATGCATCCAATGGCCTGGGCCGCAAAGGCCTCATTGAGTTCCACCATGTCAAGATCGCCCATGGTCATGCCCGTGGAGGAGAGCACCTTTTTAATGGCAGGGATGGGTCCAAGGCCCATATAGGCCGGATCAAGCCCACCAGAGGCAAAGGCTTTTATTTTGGCTATTTTTTCAAGGCCCAGGGCATCTGCTTTTTCCTCAGTCATGAGCAGAACTGCGGCGGCCCCATCATTAATGCCAGAGGCATTTCCTGCCGTAACACTGCCATCTTTTTTAAACGCTGGCCTTAATTGGCCCAATTTTTCCATGCTGGTTTCCATGGGTCGCTCATCCACATCCACCATCACCTCTTTTCTCCGGGACATGAATTTCACAGGAATAATTTCCTGGGCAAAGGTGCCATCCTTAATAGCTCCCAGGGCACGGGTGTGACTCATCAAGGCCAGCTCATCCTGTTCCTGACGGGTGATGCCATACTTTGCCACGATGTTTTCCGCCGTTAATCCCATGTGATATCCATAAAAAATTTCATAGAGGCCGTCAAATACCATCAAATCATAGATATCACCAGTGCCGGTGAGTTCCATGCGATGGCCCCACCGGGCCTTGGGAAGTGCCATGGGGGCATTACTCATGCTCTCTTGTCCCCCGGCCAGAATAACATCCGCGTCTCCGGTCATGATGGCCTGGGCACCCAGGGCAATGGCTTTAAGCCCGGAACCACAAATTTTATTGGCAGTGAATGCCGGGGTAAAGCGGGGAATACCGGCGGCGATCATGGCCTGACGGGCGGTATTCTGCCCCTGGCCTGCCTGGAGTACATTACCCATAATAACTTCATCAATGTGCACCGGGGTAAGGGAATCATCGTAATCATACCCTTTTTTTTCAAGATCAATCTGACCTTGATCCTTAAGGCTTTCAGGCCCAAAAGCCTTGACTGCCTCATCTGCTTCAGGTCGCAATCCCACCCGTTTTAAAACCGATTTCATCACCGTGGCGCCAAGTTCAACAACAGATACACTTTTTAACGAACCACCAAAGGACCCAACAGGTGTTCTGACACCACTTACGATCACAACGTCTTTCATTTTTTTCTGTCTCCGATGTGTTGAAAATC
>CAYSSE010000194.1:0-7448 GCA_964433355.1 uncultured Desulfocicer sp. | reverse complement strand
CGTTGTGGCAGGCGGTTACTGCCATGGTCGTTTTATACGAAATGTGGCACCGGAGAACCCACAGCAGAGCCCCCGGCAACTGGCCTGATCGGAACATTGGGAACCAAAGGGGGAGTATTTTTGCCCTTTTAGGCGTTAAGAAGCACAGACTCTGTTTGAGGACACACTTGCCCGCAGTTTCTGTGGTTTAGCCTAAAAGGGCAAAAATACCCCCCGACGTTCCCGTTCCGGTCAGGCCAGTTGCCGGGGGCGGCATGGTACCATTTTTAAATTTTATTGTGGGCAAATCCAAGTGAAACACAAAATTTACCCACGGCAGTTTTACTATTTTTTTATTTGGCAAGCTCCCGGGCCGCTTCCATGGCAGCATAGGTCAAGATGGTGTCGGCTCCAGCCCGTTTAATGGAGAGCAGGCTTTCCATGATAACCTTGATGCCGTCCACCCAGCCCATCATTTCAGCGGCTTTGATCATGGCATATTCACCACTGACATTGTAAGCGGCCAGGGGAAGATCAATTTCCTGTTTCAGGCGTGCGATGATATCCAAATAGGGCAGGGCAGGCTTTACCATGATGATGTCCGCACCCTCCTCCACATCCATGGTGGCTTCACGCACGGCTTCCAGGGCATTGGCCGGATCCATCTGATAACTTCTTCTGTCACCGAACTGGGGAGTGGAGTCAGCCGCACTTCTAAAGGGACCATAAAAGGCCGATGCATATTTCACGGCATAGGACATGATGGGAATGTGGGAATACCCCTCCTCATCCAATGTGCCCCGAATTTCACCAATGCGGCCATCCATCATGTCCGACGGGGCCACCATGTCAGCCCCGGCCTTTACATGGGACAGGGCAGTTCTGGCCAAAAGATCCAGGGTGGCATCATTGTCCACTTTCCCCTTGTCCACCATGCCGCAATGGCCATGGTCGGTGTACTGGCACAGACATACATCTGTAAGTACGGTCATGTCTGGCAGGGCATCTTTTACGGTTTTAATGGCCTTTTGCACAATGCCGTCCTTGGCATAAGCCTGGGTGCCCAGGGGATCTTTTTTGCCGGGCAGCCCAAAAAGCATCACCGCAGGAATGTTAAGATCCGCCGCCTCTTTGACCACTTTTACCAGGTTGTCGCAGGAAAGATGAAATTGTCCTGGCAGGGGTTCAATGGGGTTTTTGATGCCCTTTCCTTCAACGGCAAACAAGGGCAGGATGAAATCATCCACAGAAAGGCTGGTTTCCCGGATCATTCTTCGAAAGGACTCTTTTTCCCTTAATCTTCTGGGTCGGTATTCAGGAAACAACATGATCACCCCTCCTTATTTGTATCTTTGTCGGTTTTTTTAATCTCTTCAGCCGTGAGATAACAGGCGGGATCTTCATCCCAGGGATCGCCCTTGATGGATTCAGCCCGGGCCCTGAAATTACCGGCACACACGGAAAGCCATTTACAGTCTTTGCACCGACCCCCCACATGATTTTTTTTGTCCTTCATTTTCATGAGGAATTCATTGGTGGTATCTGTCCAGATATCAGAAAAGGAGCTATCTTTAATGTTCCCAAGGCTCTTTTCCCGCCAGAATTGGTCGGGATGCACTTCCCCATCCCAGCTGATGCATCCAAATCCCCTACCGGAGTTGTTGCCTTCATTCATCTGCAAGAGTTCCAGCACTTCGGCGGCCCGTTCTGGATCTTCCTCCAACAATTTCATGTAGAGGTAGGGGCCATCGGCATGGTTGTCCACAGTGAGGATTTCTTTGGGCTTATTTCGATCATGAAGATCCCGGGTTCTTTCCATGATCAGATCCAGGGTGTCCCGGGTCTCCTGGTGATTGAGATCTTCTTTTGCAATGTCAGAGCCCCGACCGGAATAAACCAGGTGATAAAAACAGGCCCGGGGAATTTCCAATTTTTCAAGCAGGTCAAAAATACCGGGGATTTCATGGACATTTCGTTTATTGATGGTGAATCTAAGACCCACCTTGATGCCCGCTTCCTGGCAGTTTTTGATGCCCTGCATGGCCTTTTTAAAAGCGCCTTTGAGTCCCCTGAATTTATCATGGGTCTCTTCCAGTCCGTCCAGGCTGATGCCCACATAGGACAGGCCGATCTCCTTTAAAACCTTTGCCTTTTCCGCAGTGATAAGTGTTCCATTGGTGGAGACAACAGCTCTCATGCCTTTTTTAACCGCATATTCAGCATATTCGGCAAGCCGTGGATGCACCAGAGGTTCCCCCCCGGAAAAAAGAATCACCGGCACGCCAAACTCTGCCAGTTCATCGATCATTTTAAGACTCTGTTCATGGGTTAACTCGTTATCGTAGGAGACGTCTTCGGATCGTGCATAGCAATGTACGCACCTTAAATTACAGCGTCGGGTCATGTTCCACACCACCACCGGTTTTTTGTCCGCTGAGAACTGGAGCAGGTGGGAGGGTAACTGGCCCGATTGGCGGGAGTAACGCAGGGTATCCGAAGGTTCCACAGTGGCACAGTACAGCTTTGAAATTCCAATCATGATGATATCTCTTTCTTGATGAGGTTTTCCAGAAAGGTTTCATGTTCCAGCAATGCCTGCCGGGAGATACAAAACCTGTTTTTTCCAGATTTTTGACAAATGAGGCTGAGTCCATCGTAAAAATCATTGTAAATTTTAACCATGATATCTTCCGATGTGACCCCATGCATAATGAACTGTTCCATAATAAAGTCAATGGCATCATCTTCAAAAACGATGTTTAATTCATGGCGTTTAAAAAAATTCAGCTCCATTTGTTTAACGGATTCGTAATGACCTTTTATTTTTTCCACAGCCGTTCCCAGTTCGGTGATGTGTTTGCAGAAATATTGTGCAACCAGTTCACTTCTCTGGGAAGAAAGCTCAATACCGTGTGTGCGATCCAGGCTCTCTTTATTGTTGATGATATAGTGCTGGATAAATGCTTTTTCCTGGCCCAGGGCCACATCATCTATCCGGGCAAAGCCCTCTTCATGATCCCCGGAAAGCAGTCGTTCAAGACACGCTTCTGGTTCGGATAGTACCTCGGGTGTGATGGTGAACCGGCGGATACCGGTGGAGGGTAGGGCCTCTTCAAAGGGAATCAGCGTCTCTTCAATGACACTGACAAGCCCCCTGGCTCCGGTGTTCTCTTTAAATGCCATGCCGGCAAATGCTTCCAAGGCCGCTTCGGTGAAAACAGCTTCTATGCCATAGGCTGTAAAGTCCAGCCGTTTACCCAGTATGACGGGATTGTTGGGCATTCTTAAAATGGTAAAAAGATCTTTTTGGGTCAGGGGTTCCAGCACCGAGCGCACCGGCAGCCGTCCAATGAACTCAGATTCAAAGCCAAATTTCAACAGATCTTCTGTTTTAAGGGCCTTGAGAAGTTCGTTTTCTGGGGTTTCCCGGGAAAGGCTGGCACCAAATCCAATGGATTGGCGGGTGATGCGTTTTTGCACAATCTCAGAGAGGCCGGAAAAGGCTCCGCTGACAATAAAGAGGATGTTGGCAGTGTTGACACTTTTTTTGCTTCGCTTGCCGGTTTTCTGGAAGCTGTCCAGTTCCTGCATCATGGAGACAGGGTCATGGGGAACCTTGAGATTCACCTCGGTCTCTTCCATGGGTTTTAAAAGTGCCCGCTGCACTCCGGCCCGGGAAACGTCTGCGCCATGTAAGTTGGGGCTGGCGGCAATTTTATCTATCTCATCAATGTAGACAATGCCATACTGGGCAAGCTCAATGTCATCATCTGCCTCTTTTACAAGATCCCGGATGAGATCCTCCACATCTCCGCCCACATAGCCTGTTTCGGAAAATTTGGTGGCATCTGCCTTAACAAAGGGCACCCCTATTTTTTTTGCAATGAGTTTTACAAGATAGGTCTTGCCCACGCCGGTGGGGCCCAGCATGAGAATATTGGCCTTGATATTGCCGGTGATGCTGCCACTGGAGTCGGGATGGTCATTGAGATGACGGATGCGGTTAAAATGGGTACAGATTTTGGTGGCAAGAACGGATTTAGCTCGTTTTTGACGCACCACATACTGATCCAGGTAAGAGATCAGCTCCCATGGGGTGAGGTTAAAATCAAGCACCTTCTTTTTTTTCAGGCCAGCGGGGCCCGTGGCGGTCTTGTCTTCCTGGGGAAGCATTGACGGAGAAAGCACCTTGACTTTTCCACCGAATTTCTTGCTTAGAAATTCGCCAAGTTCTTTTTCTATTTTCTGGGGGTCGGGTATATTTTCATATTTTTGAGTCATAATTCAGTAATTATAATCATAAAAAGGTATAAATCAAGATTAAATAAAAAAAAGCCGCATACAATAAAATGTATGCGGCTTTTTATATATGGTGCCGAAGGGGAGACTTGAACTCCCACGGGTCGCCCCACACGCCCCTCAAGCGTGCGTGTCTACCTATTCCACCACTTCGGCATAATGCTTATTTTACTTAGTGCTGTCTGGCTGCACAGGTGCTTCTGTCTGTGCGGGTGCTGATACGTTTGACATGATTGTTTTGTCTGCTCGATGACCTGCATTGTAAGCAAGTGTCAAGGATGTCAGCATAAAAATAACAGCAACCGCAGTTGTTATTTTCCCCAGTATGGTTGCCGGGCCGGAACTTCCAAATAGCGTCTGTCCAGAGCCACCCCCAAAGGATGCCCCCATGTCTGCGCCTTTTCCGGTTTGCAGAAGAACAATGAGAACTAAAAGTACACTGGCAATTACATGGATTGAGAGAATTACAGTTGTCATATTTTATCAGTCAAATTTAATTATTTTAATAAAAGTATCAGCTTCAAGACTTGCGCCGCCAACCAGCGCACCGTCAATATTTTCCATGGACATTAAAATTGAGACGTTGTCTGGCTTGACCGAACCACCATATAGTATCCGGGTGGCATTTGCAAGATCTTTTCCAAAAATTTCCATTATTAAAGACCGTACATATTGATGGGTTGTTTCAACTTCTTTCGGCGTTGCCACATTGCCTGTTCCAATGGCCCATACGGGCTCGTAGGCAATGACAAGTCCGTTCAACTCATCGGCAGAACGAAACCCTTTTAACCCATTTCGAATCTGTTTGTCAAGCACATAAAAAGTCTTTTCTTCTTTTTTTTCCCCATCGGTTTCACCAATGCACAAAATGGGGGTCAGGTTTGCTTCAAAGGCGGCCTTGAGTTTTTTACAAACGCTTTCATCTGTTTCATGAAAATACTGACGACGTTCCGAATGGCCAATGATAACATAGTCTGCACCAGCCGCCTTGATCATCTGGGCGGAGACCTCTCCTGTGAAAGCCCCTTGTGCTTCATAAAACAGGTTTTGGGCACCTGTCTTTACAGGGGTTCCGGTAAGGCATTGACTCACCAGGGGTAAAGAAAGCAGGGTGGGGGCGATCATGATATCCCTGTCCTGTATATCCCCGACCAGCTGCGCCAGCTTTTCGGCGGTGGCCACGGCCTGGGGGCCATTTTTAAACATTTTCCAGTTTCCGGCAATCAACGGTTTTCTGCTCATATGTGCTCCTTTTGTGTTAGAAAATAAAACCTCCGGGCAACCTCAGCAGAGCCCCCCCCGAGGGGTAATAGGAACCGGCCAATTGGGCCGTCTACGGTTCCGGCCGGGCCCATTGCCCATCGGGGGGGGCGGCATGATATCATGCTCAATATTCGTTGTGTCCGTCAAAACATGCCCGTTTTATATGAAAATCTCAGCAACATGCTAAGATTAAAGGACTTTCATTTTTCGTTGTGGCAGTGGTGACTGCCATGGGGGTTATATGAAAGAGTAGACACGCCTAACATGCTATCATGCGATCTGGGCTATAAAGGCAGAATTTAACAAAATCGTCAGCGACGCAGACTTGGCCTCACTGCTTATTCACGTCTATTTTCTTCCCCTTTGAGGATGGCACTGGCCTGGGAAATGCTTCGTTTACCGTATTCCACCAGAATCTGGACGGTTTCCATCAAAGGGGTTTTATCCCTTATGTCCATGGCCTTCATTAAAATGGGCAGGTTGACGCCACTCATCACTTCAACCTTGTCCTCTTCAAGAAAGGAGTAGCTCAAGTTGGAGGGAGTGCCACCGAACATATCCGTAAAAATGATGACTCCTTGGCCATGCCTTACCTTTTTAATGCCTTTTTTAATTTTTTTTAGCAGTACATCTGGATTTTCCTTGATATCAATGGAGATGGCTGCAAGATTTTCATATTTCATATCCATGATAAATTCAAGGGTCTCTATGAGAGAGCGCCCCAATCCAGCATGGGTTATCACAAGAATTCCTGTCATATTTTCATTGTATCCTTGTTGAGGTCTCTATGGGTAATGGCAACGGTCTTTTTTTTATGGTTCAGGTACTCAAATAATTTCCTGGCTATGGCAACGCTGCGATGCCGTCCTCCGGTGCATCCAATGGCAATGGTCAGGTAAGCCTTTCCTTCTTTCTCATACAACGGAACTAAAAAATCAAGAAGGCTTCGGTATTTTTCAAAAAATTGAACGGCTTCATCTGTGTTCAGAACAAAGGCTTTTACCCCATGGGATTCCCCATCCTGGTCTTTCAGCTCGGGCACAAAATAGGGGTTTTTTAAAAACCGCATATCCATGACCAGATCTGCTTCCCTGGGAAGGCCATACTTAAAGCCAAAGGAAAGGATATTGATCTTAAACCGGGATTTTATGGATTTTTCTTTCTGGGCAAGGGCTGTTATTTTTGCCTTGAGTTGGTGAACGTTCAGGGTGGAAGTGTCGATGATGATGTCAGCGGTGCTTCGAATGGAAAGCATTTTCTTTTTTTCGGAACGAATGCTGGCCACGAGGGTCTTATGATGATCCACGGGATGGTGCCGCCGGGTCTGGCTGTATCGACTCACCAATATGTCTTCATCTGCTTCAAGGAATATGGTTTCTGGATGAAACCCGCTTTCCCGCAGCTCTTCCATGATGCCGGTGTAATGTGATAAAAAATCCCCAGCTCTCATATCCATAACAAAGGCAAATCCATTGATTCCAGGGGTGTTTTGAATGGGAAGTTCAAGGAATTTGGGCAAAAGGGGCATGGGCATGTTGTCAACGCAATATAATTCTGCATCTTCCAGGGCGGCCATGACCGTACTTTTGCCAGAACCGGACAAACCGGTTATGATGAATAATTTTATATTTTTCACGCATGATCTCCCGGCGGATGATGACTGACGGTCAATGCGCTTCCTCTGTCCCTGACCTGTCTCTGGGAGGGGCTGAAGCAAGCCAGGGAAGACACGATATCATGCGTGTTTTCCCTGGCTTTAAGCCATTGAACTCAGAACTCGTCATCCACATCATGGATGATTTGAATAATGTCATCCACGTTTTCAGCTTTCATTAACTGGTCCTTAAAATTCCTCTGCTTGAGCAGACGTGAAATCTGGGCCAGCACCTTCAGGTGGCTTCCTGTGG
>CAYSSE010000193.1:0-7546 GCA_964433355.1 uncultured Desulfocicer sp. | reverse complement strand
TGGTCTCCTTTGGATATGGAACCCTTGACGAGATCGAGACCTGGTTTGTGTTCAACTATATCACGGCGGTGAATTTTCTTGGCATTGCCTTTTTTCTCATCCTGGCAGGGCGGCCACCGGTGCGTCGTCTGGATCAGGGGTATGAAGATCTGGTGACACGCATGGGCGCTCACTTGGACGTCCGTACGCAGCACGAGGTGGTGGACATTGATCGAAGTAATGGTGGGGTTCGGGTCTCAATTTCCAGGGCAGGGGAGCCAGACCTTTTGCAGTATGATTTTGATGCCTTGGTATTGTCCGTTCCGCTGCCTCTTTTGAAGGGGGTGCTGGATTTCAGTGAAACAGAACAATTCCTGGCCCAGCAAATTCATCTGAGCCCTTATACCATTGTGGCCTGTGAAATCCAGGGGGTGGATGACCAGTGTCTGCTGGTACGCCATCGGGTTCATGCACCGGGACATGTGGCCTTGATCGAAGAGACCGTGGAAGGCACCCGGGGATTTTGTGTCTGTTACATCCCGGAAAAACGCCCGGACAGATCCCATGAAGAGATTATAAGCAGTCTGGAAGGGGATCTGAAAGAGATCAATGCCAGTCTCATAAAAGTTCATGCCATCAAAAAGTGGAATTACTTTCCCCGGTTCAAAGATGCCGACCTTTACCAGACTCTACAAGAACTTCAAGGGGTAGATAACACTTTTTATGTGGGGGGCATTGCAAAATTTGAGCTGGCGGAACGGGTGGCTGCTCATGCCCGGGGGCTCATGGATGGGGCCTTTGAGGGCATCCGGAAAAAAGAACCTCTGACCGGGTTGAAGAATTTATGCTTCTATTATTTGAAGTCCCGTTCCCCGGTGAAATGACTAAATGACCAGGTAATTATTTTTGGCCTTGGTTCTAACTTCGCCCACTTACTTGTTTTGAAAAACCAAATAAACAAAATTGTACAAAATATCAGATATTTATATTCGTTGTGATTTTTTAAGATACCCAAGTGGTTCAAGTTAGAACCAAGCCCTTATTTTTGGCCAAATACGAGACGTAATGCAGGAGTAAAAACCATAAGCCAGCAATGCCAATTCCTCCCCCACTGAATCAAGGATTCAGAAGGAGATTCCTTGGCAAAAAGTTGAAAAGTGGGCATCCTTTAAAATTACTTTACATTTTTTCGAGCTGTGTGGGTAGTCATTATTTTTAGCGCATTAACAATATAAATATGGGCTTGGTCATAACGTCGGCCATTTTGTGATGAAATTTTAATGGTAAAAATTAAATCATGTCATTACAGCAGTTTGCGATGAATAAAATTTTATATCCCGTATAGTGGCCCAGCTTATGACCAACCCCATAAATATAATAAATCAGGGGAGTGAGCCTTCAAGCTGTCTCTATACTTTGTAAATAGCACTAAGGTTCCAGTCCAAATAGGCTCAGTGAGGATCTACCCGCACAGCTCGGTCTTTTTTGGATATGGAACCTTTGACGAGATTGAGACCTGGTTTGTGTTCAATTTCGTCAAGAACCTCTCTAACCTTTGCAGTTAATTCTTGCATCAAAACCGGTTTATTTATATATCCCTTAATGCCCAGACTTTCAGCGGTGTTCTTATTAACTCGTTCACTAAATCCTGTGCAGATCAATACGGAAATATCCTGACGTATTTTTAACATTTCCCTGGCAAGCTCCGTACCAAGCAATGACGGCATTGTCATATCCGTGATTACAAGATCAAATCCATCGGGGTTGGATCTAAACAACTCCAGCGCTTCGGTGCTGTCGGTTTTACCGGTGACATTGTACCCTGATCGTTCAAGCATAAGAATGCCTAATTTGACAATGTCTGGTTCATCATCCACCAGTAAAATGTTTTCATTTCCAGATTTAATGGATTGATCATCGGGGGCGACGTCCACTACATCCGGTTTGGGGATCATTGGAAAAAATATTTTTACGGCTGTGCCTTTTGTTGTCTCACTTGTTATATCAATGGCACCTTTATAGCTTTTTACAATACCATGAACAACGGATAACCCCAATCCGGAGCCCTTGCCCTGCTCTTTTGTGGTGAAATATGGATCATAAATATTATCAAGTATTTCTGGTGGAATCCCCGTGCCGGTATCACTTATGGTCAGGCAGCAATATCTGTCATTTCCATATTTCAATGCGATCCCAGGGGGTGTCTCCTCTAAATTTAAGGTAAGGACACCCCCGGTTGCTTCCATGGCATGATAGGCATTTGTGCAGACATTCATCACAACTTCGTGAAACTCAGTGCTGTTGGCAAAAAGATAGATATCATTTTTCGGAAGGTTTTTTTCAATGAGGATATTGGAGGGAATAATTGATCGTAACAGTTTTAAGGTCTCTATGATAACGTTTTGCAGTGCCAGGGGTTTGTGTTCCAGATCCCTTTGATTACTGAAGGCAAGAATCTGTTTCACCAGATCCCGGGCCCTTTTTGCCCCTTGAAAAATATCCTGTAGATTTTCCTGAACAGGATGATTTTCTGGCAGATCTTGCATGGACATTTCCGTAAAACCGATAATGGGATATAAAATATTATTGAAATCATGGGCGATACCGCCAGCAAGGGTGCCTATGGCCTCGATTTTCTGGGCCTGAAGCAATTTTACTTCAAGCTGCTGTTTTTCCAGTTCTTCCTCTTTTCGCTGGGTAATATCCTGAACCACACCCAACACTTTGTATGGCAGGTCTGCGTCATCTAACTCAAGTTCTGCAATTGATTTGATGATTTTTAGTTTTGGCCCGTTGACCGGATGGATTTCAAATTCAAGATCGTAGGTTTGGTTTTTTTCTATAAGATCAATAAGCGCCTGATGAACCCGTTTTCGTTCCGGAATACAGTTTTCCACTTCATCTGTTGTAAAATGGTCGTTTTCAGGATCAAATCCATAAATCCGTTTGGCTTCATCTGATGCCCAGAATTTTTTTGTTATCAGATCATATTCCCAATTTCCCACCTGACCCATTCGCTGGGCACTTTCATACCGTTTGAAATTCTTATCAATGACATCCAGCATTTTAATGAGTGAATCGGCAATTTTTGAAATGGGCTCTCCTGTGGTCTGTTTTATCTGCAACAGTCGGACTTTCAGTGTCTGGGACTCAATCTCTTTGTCAGCATGGCTGTATATCAATCCAACAATCATTGAATACGGCTTCAATTGACGATTTAAAATCAGTACCAGGCAGCCGCCTAAAATTAACACGGCAAAGATACTGCCAGCGTATAGATACTTTCTCATATTCAACAATTCAGAATAGTAGCGGTCTTCACCAAAAAAAAGATTGAAATTGATCCTGTTATCCGGCTGTCTTATGAAGATATCTTCCGTGGAAGTTTTATGGACAAAAGGTATGTTTTTATCTGTACTTCTAATTGACTGGTCATTGAGTGCAGCTTCCACGATAAGCTCAGAGCTATCGGAGAAAGAGTTTAAAAGATCTGGTGTGATATTAACGGCAATACACACCATGCCAACGGCAATATCATCATATTGCTTGATGGTTTTTGAAAGGACAAAACTTGTCGAACCATCAATCTTTGCAATGCCGAAAAAGTTCCCAGTGCTCATGGTCTTATTAAAATACGTTTCTGGTGTGATGGTATCCCCAAACCGATATTCATCCGGTGCCCTGGCAATCACCAGGCCGGAAATGTCTGTAAATATAATTGAATCAATGGGGTTGATGAAATTGTTGCTCATATTAAAAAGCGTTTCATTGTCAGCCTTTTGCAGTGCTTTGGATATCTCTTCTGATTCTGACAGAACCGATGCCGCTGTTTTTATTTGGGAAATAATCTGCTTGATGCTTTTTTGAACGCCTGCCGTTTTGAGTTCATAATTATGGTTCAGGGCTGAAGCATAATTTTCAACGGTGTTTTGTATCTGGAACAACCCAACGCCGAAAAGAATGATCAGGGGGAGTAATGCAACCGTCAATATTTTGGTATATAAAGACATAATTTATTTTAACGCCCGCCGCATTGAGTCATAAAATTGATCGTTTTTTATATCAAATCCGGCTGCATTCCAGCCAAGGTTTTCTTTCATGGATTGATTAAATGGGTGAGTTTCAGGCATCGCTTTTAATATTTGTTGATATAATAGAATTTTTTCTTCAGGAACATTGTCAGGTGCAACAATGGGATCAAGGGGAATTGGTTTTGATTTTTCAATCACCGTAAAAATATCACCGTGTTTTTTAACGGCTGTGTAATATGTGCCGTCTGAAACCGCACCCATATCTATTGATCCTTTAACCAGGGCTTCAATAACCCGATCGTGTTTTTTAAGGAAAAATACTTTCTGGAAAAATGTATCCGGGACGATGTCTTTACTCAGGAGCATCATGTTGGGGAATGCATATCCCGAAGTAGAACCCGGATCGGTAAATGCGAATTTTTTATTTTCTGCATCAAAAACAGTTTTGATGTGGGAAGATTTCAAAGAAATAATGAAAGATTCATAATATGGCGTTATTTTTCCTGTTTCATTGTTTTTTTCCATATAGGTGGCGACATATTTCAACGTTGGATTTATTGACTTCATTTTAATGTAATTAATGGGGTTTATCCATGCCAATTGGATGGATTTGTCCTTCAGACGTTCGGATAATTCAGCGTAATCCCTTGTCACAACTGCAATGAATTTATCACCACTCTCCTGGCTGAGATACTCAGCCATTATTTTCATTGGTACGATGAGTTTCTGGGGATGGTTTGAGGGATAAACAGCAAGTTTATAACTGTCTGCATGGGACAGGTTTGATAAAAACAGGCATAAAAAACAGGTGATAATTTTGATTTTCATTTATCTTTCCTTCAACTGATGGATGGAAAATCCGGGATTGGTTCTAACGTCAGCCAGTGGATATGCCCCAAACAATCAACAATTAAATATAAAGTTAAATTTGAATTTTTTAATTGTTGCTATCTGATGCGCGCTGTCAAAAGTGGCCGAGCTTAGAACCAAGCCCGAAAATCCAAAGTGGGCCCTAATCACTGGCGTTTTTATTTTTTTGTATTTTACAGGAAATCTTGTTCATGGTACAGCAATATTACCAATTAATGCCAGGGGCAGCTTATTTTTTCCAGAAAATTGCTGCCTTCATTCAGCATCACCCCCAGCAGGCTCATGCCAAATATCCCCACAAACATGGCGTTGAAATCCAGCTGGCCCCAGGCATCCATGATCAAATATCCCAAGCCTTCATTGGTGGCAAAAGATTCAACAAAAAACAGGACCGCCACGCTGACCCCTGAATTTAAACGCAGGGCAGTAAAACCGTGGGGAAGGGCAGCCGGAAGATATCCTTCCCAAAACAATTGCCATTTGTTGGCCCCAAGGGATCGAATGGAATCAAGGAGTTGCGGTTGAATTCCCCGGACCCCGTCTCTGGTTGCCACCAGCACCTGATATCCCAGGATCAGGCTGATGATGGTGATCTTGGAAACATCCCCCAGTCCGAACAACAGCAGAACCACTGGCAGCAAAACCACCTTGGGGATGGGATAGGTCATGGATATAAACGGGGATAAGAATTTGTCAAATTGCCGGGAACTGCCCATGAGTATCCCCAGGGGGAAGGCAATTCCCCAGCCGATGATCATTGCCATGACTGCCCTGAAAGCACTGGCCGCAAAATGGTGCCAGAATTCAGACGTCACCAGGGCGGTAAGGAATGCGTAAATAGCGTCTTCCGGATAGGGGAGGACATTTTGGGACAACAGCATTGCCAGAACCTTCCATGCCAGACAACTCATCAGAATCGTCATTGAATAGGGTATGACGATGCGTTTTATAAATTTCACCAGTATTCCCCTATTTTATGTCGGATGGATTGAATCAGTTCGTAATATGCACTGGATCGTCGGTAGACAATATCCCCAAACCCCGGATTTTCGAATATCGTATGTATGGATGCCGGAGAGCCCGAAAGAATCAGGATGCGTTTCCCAAGGAAAACAGCCTCTTCCACACTATGGGTGACCAAAAGGTACGGAACCGAGGTCTCAAGCCAGGTGGTCAGCAGGGTGTCCTGGAGTGTTTCCCGGGTGATGGCATCCAATGATGAGAACGGTTCATCCATGAGCAGCAGGCGGGGCTTGGACGCATAGGCCCTGGAAATGGCCACCCGTTGTTGTTCTCCACCACTCATGACCGAAGGAAAGTCGTTTTCTCGACCCGCCAGTCCAAGTTCCTCTAAAATTTTCCGTGCCCGGGCATTTCGTTCTTTTCTGGGAATGCCCTGGATTTTTAATCCCAGGGCCACATTCTGTAAATTGGTTTTCCAGGGCAGCAGGCCATAATTTTGCAGGATCAAGGCCACATCCGGCATGGGTTTGGAGATGGACTGGCCATCGATGAGAATTTGCCCGTTTTCTATTTTTTCAAGCCCGCTGATGAGATGGAGCAGGGTTGTCTTGCCACAGCCAGAAGGCCCTAAAATAACAAGTGTTTCCCGGGTATCCAAATGAAAAGAGATGTCCTTTAGAACTGTTTTTGAACCAAAGGTTTTGCATATATTGCTGACGGTTAGCATGGGAATCTTTCGGTCTATGGAATCAAATGTTGATAGGGTATTGAGTGGTTTAACAACCCCTTTTTCATCATCCAGTCCTGAACCTGTTGTACTTCCGCCTGGGTGGGTATCCGGGGGGCTGGATATCGGTACATGGGAAAATTATCCACCAGGTTTCCGGGAATTCGGCAGGTCTTTGTCATCAGAGTTCGATATTTTTCCGGGGTTTGGTTCAGGGCGTTCACCGATCTGGCATAGGCTTTCATAAAAGATCCTGCCAGATGGCGTTTATCGCTGTGTATATTCAGGACCGTGAGCGGTATATCCAGGTTTTGGTCGGTGACAACCAGCCTGGCGCCCCTGCTCTCAGCCAGCGAGGCCAAGGGTTCAGGCAACAGGGCCGCATCAATCTTGCCAGTCAACAGCATTTGCACTCGAAGGGGCATCTGTTTGATTTCAACGGCGTTCCATTGCATTGAATGTGTTTCCGGGAGTTGTTTTAAATGATCCAGTAGATATTCAATAATGGATGCTTTGGAAATGGCCACCGTAAGTTTGGCTTTTTTCTGATCCACGGACAATTCAGGGGACAACATCAACCCGAACATCCGCTGTTTTTTATCGGTGGCGTAGGAAATGGTTAAAAATCGCACCGGGATTTTGTTTTTGACCAGGAGTAAAGTTGCCAGCATATCTCCGAAAAATCCGTCCAGTTGACCGCTGTGCATGGCGGTGTTTCTTTCCATGGCACTGGAAAAAGAGATCAGTTGAACATCGAGATTTTCTGCCTTGAAATAGCCCTCTGCCACACCCACCTGTAGGGGCAGGGTATCAATTACCGGTAGAATCCCCATGCGCAAGGTCTCCGCTGAAACCATTCCGGCAGCCAGTGAAAAAAGCATGGCAAGCACCCAGATAAGGCAGGTCTGTTTTTTATGATTCTTTTTTTTTACTTGTTCCACCATCAGGCCTTCCTCTATTGTTACCTTCAAATAAC
>CAYSSE010000192.1:0-7560 GCA_964433355.1 uncultured Desulfocicer sp. | reverse complement strand
AATAATAATGGTGTACCACATGCCTCCAAAAAACAGGAGGTGGCCCGCATCCCAGG
This sequence comes from uncultured Desulfocicer sp., assembly GCA_964433355.1. Classification (GTDB taxonomy): domain Bacteria; phylum Desulfobacterota; class Desulfobacteria; order Desulfobacterales; family Desulfobacteraceae; genus Desulfocicer. Next base: position 7,504 of record CAYSSE010000192.1, on the reverse strand, counting down.
CCCATTCAAAGCTATTTGGCAACATTTTAATATCTCCTTATTTTTCAGTGGACAGTTCTTTCTCCTGGGGAAACACTGGCAGATAGCGATAGGCCAGGGACAGAAGGATAACACCATAAGCAACGGGTAGAACGGTGGTGGCCACTTCTTGCCAACTGGGGATATAAAGTGCCCAGGTATCAAAACTCATCACCGGAACCGCCATCACCTGGAGTACCATCACCCATCGATTGAGGCATACTCCCAGAACACCCAGAATAATTGCCAGAAGAAGCAGCTTAGAATTCTCACGATACTTCTTTGTGATGAGAATAGCGGCAGGCACAATTCCCCCCAAGACGATTTCTGCAAAGAGAATCCAGATACCATAAAAGGCGTTGTCGGTGTAAAAATCCATGACGGAAAAACCCAATGCGGGTGCCGTCACCAGCATCCAGTAGAGGGTATCAATGATCTTGGCCACAATATAAGTGGTAATCATCCAGCCAGAAATTTTGGCCAGCAGTTGAATTACATTGTCCTTGACCAGTTTTTTCCGGGTGATACCTTCCACCATCCTTGCAACTAACAGGGTAAAGCAAGGCCCATAGGCCGCCGCAGACCAAGTGAACAAAAAAAACGTCCAAGGCCATATGAGCAATCCTTCACGAACGGCAAAGGGTCTTCCATAAAGAACCCCTGCAACCCCGCCAAGAGACCCTTGATGGAAGCAGGAAAGAAAAGCACCCGTGGCGGCAAAAACAGCCATGGCACCGTGCATGTTATGGCTTAAATTGTGGAAAAACGGAACCTTGTCCACCTGGCGATTCTCCAGAATCAGGGGGATGAACTCAATGGTCAACACACTGAAATAAAGAGAAAGACAAAAAGCCACTTCGGTGAGCATGGAGTGAACATTGGCATGCCAGAAAATAAACCAGCCCCGCAGGGGTTGTCCAATATCAATGGCCAGAATCAGAAGGGCTGAACTGTAGCAGATAAATCCAATCACCACAGCCAGATTAATAATGTTTTTTAGCTCGTCTATACCGAATACATATCGCAAAAGACCGGTAAAAAAGGCCCCGCCACCAATGGCAATAACGGCAAGATCCGCCCAGATCCACAGGGCAAATCCATAATAGTCATTCATGTTGGTCTGGTTCAATCCTTTAAGCCAGCATAGCCCCATGGCATAAACGCCCCACAGCACTATCACACCAACCACCGCGATCCCGGTGGCAAACACAGGAAACGGACAGCGATTTGCGCCCTTAGGTATTAATGCAGAATCCATATTTATTTACTCCTAAGCTAATGGTTGGTTATTCATGACCTTTGGTTTTTTTCATCTGTGCCTTTTCCCATTCACCGTCCAGGTAGTTATCTCCGGCTTTGCGTACCCACTCCCGTTGGGAGATATAATATACTTTGGGGTTGGTTTCAAGGCGCTCCAGGATACGGAAGGCCATGGGATTTCTGGGCCGTCCACAATGGTGGGGATCTGGATTTACCAATTGATGAACGGCATGATCCGGATTGTTCAAATCCCCAAAGGTAATGGCACCGGAAGGACAGGCCTGGGTACACGCTGTCTGGTATTCTTCTTCGGCAACGGTGTCCCGCTCTTCCAGATACGCCTTGTCTTTGGCTGCCTGGTAGCGGTGAAAACAAAAGCTGCATTTTTCAACCACCCCCCGCATTCGGGGAGAAACATCGGGGCTCAAGTAATCTTCCATCCCTTCCGGCCATTTGGGATCCCACCAGTTGAAAAAACGGGCATGGTAGGGACAGGCTCCCATGCAGTATCGGCACCCAAAGCAGCGGGTGTAGATTTGACTGACAATTCCTGTGGTATGGTCATAATCCGTGGCCGTGGCCGGGCACACGGACACACAGGGAGAATGACCGTGATCCCCTTTCCCCCCACAGTGCATGCAGGGCCGTGGCAGATAGCACATGTCCGTGTCGGGAAAGGATTTCCCATTGGTCAGTTTATAGACCCGCATCCAGGTGATGCTGTCTTTTTTATTGGATTCATCTTCTTTAAATGGAACGTTATTTTCAGACATGCACGCCACCATGCAGGACCCGCAGCCAGTACACTTGTCCAGATCAATCACCATTCCAAACTTATGCGCATTTCCGTGATTTTGTTGTGTCATCAGAACCTCTCTAACAATTTATCCACATCTTTTGTTGAAAACCGATTATCCTTATTCAAAACAAACGTTTTCATGGCTTTACTCCAGGAAAATTTCCTGGAAAACTTCTGCTTCAGAAACGTCCATCAGACTTTGGAGATCTTTGCCCGGATTCCCCAGGCAGCATCCAGACCGGATATGGCATCCATGACAGGCCCCAGCAGTTCATTCACATTTACGCCTTTGCCACCCACATAGAGATTTTCAGCCATCGCATGCCCTAACCCCTGGGCCATGGCAACCACTCCGGGCATGATGCCGTCAAAAAGGTTCACCTTAACGGTGGCACTGCCAACGGGGGTGGTGACCAGTACCTTATCTCCCTGGGAGAGACGAAGTTTATCTGCGGTTACAGGATTGATTTCAACAAAGCCATCGGTTCCCTTGATCACCGTATCGGAAACGGTCTTTACGGCAAAGGGAGAAGCGGCAATTCCCCCTGTCAGACGGATGTTGTCCACGGGTATCAAAACCAGGGGATAGGATGCTTCATCCCCACCGGCTTCAATGGCAGCAGCGTCAGTCAACAACAAAGAAAAGTCCATACTGTCTGTCTTTTCTACCAACGTCACCGATTCTTTAACCACCGCCCCACTTTCTGAAAGGGTCTCCCACACCGGGGCCTTTACGGCTTCAAGGCAGGCATCATAGGTTTCCCATGGGAAGCTTGCAGCCACAGAGCCCGCCATGGCAGCAGCCAGGGAAAGGACACTATCTCCGGGGTGACGGGTATCAAACAGGGGGGCAATCATGGGCTGGGACAGGGCCGTTATATCCAGGGGCACAGGGCCCAAGAGGGGTAGATCCTCACGCCGCTCAAGGAACATGTGGCTTGGCAAAACAACATTGGCCAGCTGGGTGGTTTCGTCCATATAGGAAGAGAAACTAATGACAAAGGGGATTTTTTTAACAGCCTCGGTGACAGCCTTGGCATTTTTCAGGGTATAGCAGGGATTGGCATTATACACCAGCAATGCCTCCACCGGACTCGTTGCCGATGCCGTTACCATGGCCATCAGGTTATCCACGCTGTCTGTTCCCACAAGCTTTGTCTGGGTAATACCCGCTGTTGCCATGGCATCCATTTCAATGGAGGGCCACACTTCTCCGGGATCTTTCTCCATGAGCCAGACGCCGCCCGGGGCATTAATATTACCCACAAGGCAATTCAGGGCATACACAGCAGCAAATTCCCGGGTGCTTCCGGCACTGTCGCCCTTGCCCTTACCGGCAATGGCAATGGGAGTCTTGGCATCGGCAAAGGCCATGGCCAACTTTTGAATGGCAGCCACATCTATACCGGTGATGCGTGCCATCTTAGCCGGGGCATACTGCTCTTGAACCATCTTGGCAAAGGCTTTAAAAGCGGCATCATTTTGAATTGTTTTTTTATCATAACGACCCGTGGTGATCAGAACCCCACAGATGGCAAGGGCAAGGTCTGCTTCGGTGCCCGGTTTTGCCGGAACCCATGTATCAGCACCGGCAGCGGTGTTGGAGAGTCTTGCCTCAACTTGAATCAATTTTGCCCCGGAGCTTTTTCTCTGGGCATTCACCTGGAAGTTATATACAGGAGAGCCCCATCCTTCTATAAAGCCAGTGCCAAAGCTTAAAATCAGGTCACTATTTTTAAGGTCAAACCCCACGTCGGCCTTGGTGCCGTTGATGGCTTCAATGGTGTTGGACCAAGTTTTTCCCATGGTATTCATGGTATAATGATTATTGGATCCAAGGACAGTGGTCAGGCGTTTAAAAAGACCGGGAATGGTTCCCCTGTCATTTTCGGTGATACAGACAATGGCATTGGCTTTACCAGTCTCACGAATATCACCCAATGCCTTTGCAGCGTGGGCCAGGGCTTCTTCCCAGGTGGCTTTTTTCCAGGCACCATCAATCTTGATCAGGGGAGATTTGATCCGGGACGGATCATGGAGGTACTGCAATGCACAAAGGCCATGGAGACACACCCCGCCATCGTTGATGGGGTGCCCTTTTGTCCCTTCTATTTTCACCGGTCTTCCATCTATTTTTCTGACACTGATACCGCAATTGCCAGAACACAAGCCACAGACGGTCTCGTCAAATGTCACTTCTCCATCGGAAGGAACCGGAGTCCACGGCCAGTTCTGGGTCCAAATGGATGAATCATCCATGAGTTTCCAGGTTGCCGGAGAAACGGCCACACCGGCAGCTGCACCAAGTCCCAGTCCCAAGAAGCTTCTTCTATCTACTTTCATAGGTTATATACCTCAATAAAGTTTAAAGCGTTCCAACGCAAAGGCAATTGACTATTTATGACATTGAAAACATGCGCCCTTGCTTCCTGTTTCTTTTTCATGACATTCTGCACAGTCATCCATTTTCATGCGATCCCAGGAATTCTTCTTAAACCCCCAGGCATTTTTTCCCCAGATGTCCCGGCTGTAGCCCGTGATCCTATTTTCCTCATAGGGTTTCATGGTGGTGGATTCACCAATGTGTCCATGGCAGGAAACACAATCCATCTGGGCACCCACAACATGGGCTGAATGGGAGAAAAAGACACAGTCCGGCTGTTCGGAATAGATCAGCCATGGCACTTCTTTCTCTTTTTCCACATACTCTGCAACAAAAATGGCTTCATCCTCTGTATCCCCCATGACTTCGGCATGGCAGTCCACACACTGGGCAAGTTTGGGAATACCCGCAAAACTGCCATCTTCCCGGAAGTAATGGCAGGAGTCACATCCCCCCATCTCTTCCACATGCAGGGCATGGTTAAAACTAAAGGGTTGCTCTTTTTTTGAATAAAGCAGGTTGGGAAACAGCAACCACCCCGATAGAAAGCAGACAGCAAAGGCTGCAATAAAAAAGAGAACTCCCGTTCCAACGCCGGAATCCCCTTCTGCCTTCTGTTCCTCAGACACACCCGTTTCCAGGGAATCTGTGGAACCATTTTCAGTTTTCTCTTCTAATTTGCTCATGAAAACCCCATCAATTAAATTGTTGATGAAACACAAACACCTATTGCACCGGAAATCACATCAATCCGGCATCATATTTACACTGTGAAAGGTATGTCATACCCGCGTCACAGCCACTTCCATCGAACAGATCCGGGCCGGGTTGGTGCATCGGCCAAACACCGTCAATCTATATTAAGAACTGTATTTCTTGTCAAGATAAAATCCTAAGCATAACTGTGAAGGCCAGGCAACAGGTTAACGCCAAAATAGGTAAACAACACCGCCATAAATCCCACAATGGAGACCCATGCGATCTGTTTTCCATTCCAGCCCCGCATCATTCGAAGATGCAGCAGTGTGGCATAGATGAGCCATGTGATCAAAGACCATGTCTCCTTGGGATCCCAGGACCAATAAGTGCCCCAGGCAGAGTTAGCCCACACCGCCCCTGTGATAATACCAATGGAGAGAAACAAAAACCCAAACATCACCATTTGGTGGGTTAATTCATCAATCATGGCAAGGGAGGGTAATCGGTCTGACAATCCTCCGGTATGAGGTCCTGTGGGCTTTACAAGATACATAATGCTGAACCCAAAGGCCACAGCAAACCCTGCATAGCCCAAAAAACAGGTGATCACATGGCCAATGAGCCAGTTGCTTTTCAGGGCCGGGATAAGGGGGGTTATCTGGTCCCCAATGGAAGGGGACAAAGAGGCATAGGCAATGGCCAGGAATATCAAGGGAGTTGCAAACACACCAATGATGCGCTCACGGTACTTAAATTCCACAAAGATATAAAGGGCCGCCACTGTCCAGGAAAAAAATACAAGGGACTCATACATATTGGAGAACGGGGCATGGCCATATCCCATCTGATAGGACTCAATCCATCTGAGGAGAATGCCCACCGTATTGCCCACAAATCCAGCAATAAGCACACCCAACCCCAGCTTGGCCATAAATTCCTTTTTAAAGGTCCATGATCCAATGTAAAGCACCGAAGCAAAGGCATACACGAAGGTAACAACAGACAAAAGCATGGAACTGTTCATTATTTAAAATCCTTAATTTTTTCTGCCAGTTTTTCTATTTTAAGTTTCATTCCCTGGGGGTTGCGGTGGGCAAAACCGGATACCATGACCCGACTTTTTTCACCGTCTCTCCTGGCAATGTGAATGCAGCTACTCTGGTGGGACATGAAAAAGGTAATCCAACACCCCACAATCATGAGAACAAATCCCAGGTAAACATACCACACCCCAGGATCTTTGTTCACCTGGAGTCCGGTGTAATATTTTTTGTCAAATCCATCCACCTCAAAGGCGAATTTTCCCTGTCGCATTTTATCAAATGTGGGAAATCTCACCGAAATAAAAATTTCCGTTTCAGGGCCATTTAGGGGTACAATGCGACCCACAAACCCCTCACCAAGGGTGTGCCCCCGGAACTGGTATCCATTGGCGAAACGATCCAATATCAGCTGCCCCCCGGATTCGGGAAGCGTAAGCACCTCTTTAAAAGAAAGCGTCTTTTCATAGATCATACCACTGTCTTTGCTGGTGTATTTCAAATGAACATTTTTTGCCGAAGCCGTGCCATAGCTGGACTGATAGAAACTGATTCCCCGGTATCTCAAGGGATCATTAACAATGACATCCCGTGTGAGGATCTCCTTACCATCATCAATGATGGTGAGGCTGGATTTAAACTCTTTGGGTTGGCCCGTATCATAAAAACTGACGGAAAAATCATTACACCGCACAGAAAATCCCAGAGAAATGTGTTGGTGCTGTCCCTTTCTGGCTTCAATGATATCGGTGCTTTCACCTTCATTAATGTTCACAAACCCCTTAAAGCCCAACAAAGAACCAATGACTGCGCCTGCAAGCATGAAAAGAATGCTCAGATGAACCACGTACACCCCAAGACGGCTCCAACGCCCCTTTTCTGCAAAAAGAGCCGTGCCGTCATCACTTTTTTTAACGGACACCGCACCCACGGTATTTTCCAGGAGTTTATGACAGTCTTTTTCCAGGATGTCTGCCTCTTTTTCACAATCAAACCGATGGGCAGACTCCATGCGATTGAACCGTTCCAGGTTAAATGACACCTTGTCCGGAAAAATAATTTTCCAGGTGGTTTGAAGCTTATCAATGGAACAAACAATAATATTAACGGCCAAAAGGCCCATGAGCATCAGGAACCACCAGGAGTGGTACATATCGATTATGTTGAGCCCTTTAAAAATAGAGAAAAACACTTCACCATATTTTTGAAGATAAAAGGCTTGTGAGGCATTCTGTGGAATTAAGGTTCCAATGATAGAGGTTGCCGCAAGGATCAGCAACACAAATACGGTTAATTTCACCGATG